>NZ_NEVS01000001.1:0-364593 GCF_002261215.1 Bordetella genomosp. 11
CTAGGGTGTGTTAACAATCAAGCCAACCAGATATAGGCACAAGCGAGACTGAGCATGCCAAAGAAGTTACGCGCCAGTTTTTCGTATCGCGTGGCGATGCGGCGAAACTGCTTGAGACGACCGAAGAACCGTTCCACCAAATTGCGATCCTTATACACATGACGGTCATACTCTCTTTGCTCCACGCGATTGGCTTTGGGCGGTATAACCGCCTCAATATCGCGCTGCGCAAGGTACTCCAGCACATGATTGGCGTCATAGCCTTTGTCTGCCAGCACGGCATCGGCTTCAAACCCTTCTATCAATGCCTGCGCATGCGTCACATCGCTTACCTGTCCACCACTGAGCAAACAGCGCAGCGGGTTGCCCAGCGCATCGACTGCCGCATGGATTTTGGTACTCAGCCCGCCTCTGGAGCGTCCAAGGGCTTGATCGCCTGCTTTTTTTGGGCTCCCGCTGCATGTTGGTGGGCTCTGACGATGGTGCTGTCAATCATGAGGGCTTCCAAATCCTGGTCCACCCCCAGCACGCTCATGATGCCCAGCCATCTGCCGCGTTTGCACCAACGATTAAAGCGCGTGTATGTGCTGTGCCAGTTGCCCAACTCTGTGGGCAGATCACGCCAGGGTGAGCCTGTTCGGGCGATCCACAGAACGGCTTCTATAAATCGCCGATTGTCTGCTGCGGTGACTCCGCTGTCGCTGGCTTTGCCGGGCAACATCGCCTCGATCCTTGCCCATTTGGCGTCACTTAGAAGCTCTCTCGCCATTGCACAGATTTGTAGTTTTGCTCCTCAAATCATAGCAAACGATTGTTAACACACCCTAGGAGTACTGCCATGCAAGCCAAGACCATCGTTTCCGCTCTGATTCTTTCCTTCGCCGCGATCGGCGCCGCGCAAGCGGCCAACAGCGAGCCCGACAATGTGCCCTTCCAGGGCGTGTACGGGCAAGCGGCCAACAGCGTCAGCCGCTCGCAAGTGCTGGCCGATCTGGCCCAAGCCCGCGAAGCCGGCCTGACGGCGAATGCCGACAGCGACAACGCGCCGTTCGTGGCGCAAGCCGACAGCGGCGTGACGCGTGCGCAAGTGGCGGCCGGTATCGACCACGCCGACACCGCGACGAGCATCGCCTTCGGCGACACGAACAACCAGCCGTTCGAAGGTGCGTAAGCACCGACGGCGATTCCAGCCACGGGTGGCGTGATCGCGCGATCGGGAGACCGGTCAGCATCGGGGTCCGGCAAGTGTCGCGGACCGCGCCATCAGGAAGTCCGGCCGTTCATGCCCGCACGGATGAACGGTTCCCCCCGGCGAGAGGCGGGGGATGCTGTAAGTGGCAGTCCTCTCGGCGCAGTACATCGGCCCTCCCCGCGAGGGCCGATTTTTTTTGCGGCTTGCCGGCGCAGCGTGGGGGTTTTCACTTCAATCGGCGCCGGGCCGGTTAATCGTGGCGGAATGCCGGCTTAAGCAAAAACGACTTCGCGAACGCGTCCGCCGGGTGCATAGTCCAAGGGTGAACCCGTGACGGAGACCATTCGCATGCCGGACGCTGCCGCCCCGCTCGAAGACTGGCTGGACAAGACCGAGACGGTCCAGGACCTGATCACCCCTTTTCCCCTGGCTGCGCTGGCGGCGACGCTGGAACGTCCGGATCCGCGCGGCTTGGTGCCGCCGCTATGGCATTGGATGTATTTCCTGCCGGTGACGCCCATGTCAGAGGTGGGCCCGGACGGGCATGCCAGACGCGGCGGTTTCCTGCCGCCGGTGCCGTTGCCGCGGCGCATGTGGGCAGGCGGCCGGCTGACCTTCCATGCGCCCCTGCGCGAGGGCGAACGGGCGACGCGGACTTCGACGATCGCGCATATCGAGGACAAGACCGGCCGCAGCGGAAGGCTGGTCTTCGTGACGGTACAGCATCGCTATGCGGTCGACGGCGAAACGCGGATAGAGGAAGAGCACGACATCGTCTACCGCGATGCCTCGCCACCTTCCGCCGCCGCGGCGGCCGGGTCCGCGCAACGCCCCGCGCCCGCGCCGCAAGGCGAGGCATGGTCGCGTACCGTGCACCCGGATCCCGTACTGCTGTTCCGCTATTCGGCCTTGACGTTCAACAGCCATCGCATCCACTACGACCACCCCTATGTGACGGGGGAAGAAAGCTATCCCGGCCTGATCGTGCACGGGCCGCTGATCGCGACGCTGCTGGTGGACCTGGTGCATCGGCAGCTGCCCGACGCGCGTCTGCGCGGGTTTGCCTTTCGCGCGATGCGGCCCTGCTTCGCGGGCAATGCCTTGACGGTATGCGGCAAGCCCGGAAGCGAGGGCGAGATTGCCTTGTGGACGCGCGACCATGAAGGAAACCTCGGCATGCAGGCCACCGCCACGGTCGAATGACGCCATCCCGACGGTCGAATGATCCCATTCTTGAAGAAGCGGCAATGGATATGAACCCACAGGAATCCTTCCAGGACATCCGCGAAGCGGTCCGCGATCTGTGCGGGCAGTTTCCGCCGGAATACTTCCGCGAGATCGACGAAGCGCGCGGCTATCCCGAGGCCTTTGTCGATGCGCTGACCCGGGCCGGCTGGCTGGCCGCGCTGATCCCGCAGGAATATGGCGGTTCGGGCCTGGGCCTGACCGAGGCCTCGGTCATCATGGAAGAGATCAATCGTTCCGGAGGCAATGCCGGCGTATGCCATGGCCAGATGTACAACATGGGGACGCTGCTGCGCCACGGATCCGACGAACAGAAGCGCGCCTATCTGCCCAGGATCGCCAGCGGCGAGCTGCGCCTGCAATCGATGGGGGTGACCGAGCCGACGACCGGCACCGATACCACCCGTATCAAGACCACCGCGGAACGCCGCGGCGACCGTTATGTGGTCAATGGCCAGAAGGTATGGATATCGCGGGTACAGCATTCGGACCTGATGATCCTGCTGGCTCGCACGACGCCGCTGGCGGACGTGGCCAGGAAATCCGAAGGCATGTCGATCTTCCTGGTGGATCTGCGCGAGGCGATCGGCAAGGGCCTGACGGTGCGTCCCATCCGGAATATGGTCAACCACGAAACCAACGAGCTGTTCTTCGAAAACCTGGAGATCCCGGCGGAGAACCGCATCGGCGAGGAGGGGCAGGGTTTCAGGTACATCCTGGACGGCCTGAACGCCGAGCGCACCCTGATCGCGGCCGAATGCATCGGCGACGGTTATTGGTTTGTCGACAAGGTCAGCGCGTATGCGAAGGACCGCGTGGTCTTCGGCCGGCCCATCGGGCAGAACCAGGGCGTGCAGTTTCCCATCGCGCGCGCCTATATCAACGTGGAAGCCGCCAGCCTGATGCGCTTCGACGCGGCGCGGCGTTTCGATGCCCACCAGCCATGCGGCGCGCAAGCCAATATGGCGAAGCTGCTGGCCGCGGACGCCTCCTGGGAGGCCGCCAATGCCTGTCTGCAGTTTCATGGGGGATTCGGTTTCGCCAGCGAATACGACGTGGAGCGCAAGTTCCGCGAGACGCGGCTGTATCAGGTGGCGCCGATCTCGACCAACCTGATTCTTTCCTATGTGGCGGAACATGTGCTGGGCCTGCCCCGGTCTTTCTAGGACGTGAATATGAGACCCCTGGACGGCATCACGGTCATCGCCCTGGAGCATGCCATCGCCGCGCCGTTCTGCACGCGCCAACTCGCCGACCAGGGCGCGCGCGTGATCAAGATCGAGCGGCCCGGCGTGGGCGATTTCGCGCGCCGCTATGACGAACGCGTGCATGGACAGGCCTCGCACTTCGTGTGGACGAACCGGTCCAAGGAAAGCCTGACGCTGGACCTGAAGCAACCCGAGGCGCAACGCATCCTGCGCGCCCTGGTGGCCGAGGCCGATGTGCTGGTGCAGAATCTCGCGCCCGGCGCGGCGGATCGCATGGGATTGGGCTACGAGGCGCTGTCGGAAACGCATCCGCGGTTGATCGTCTGCGATATATCCGGCTACGGCGCCGACGGCCCGTATCGCGACCGCAAGGCCTACGACCTGCTCATACAAAGCGAATCGGGCTTTTTGTCGGTGACGGGCACGGCCGACGAGCCGGCCAAGGCGGGCTGTTCCATCGCGGATATCGCGGCCGGCATGTATGCCTACAGCAATATTCTGAACGCGCTGCTGCTGCGCGGCCGCACCGGTCGCGGCTGCCGCATCGATGTGTCCATGCTGGAGAGCATGGTGGAATGGATGGGCTATCCGCTTTACTACGCGATGGACGGCCAGCCGCCGCCGCCGCGCGCGGGCGCATCCCACGCGACCATCTATCCCTATGGACCATTCCCGACCGGCGATGGCAGGACGGTCATGCTGGGCCTGCAGAACGAACGCGAGTGGAAGTTGTTCTGCGAGGGCGTGCTGCGCCAGCCGGATCTGGCCGGCGATCCGCGCTTCGCCACGAACTCGGCGCGGTCGGCGGCGCGCGAGGCTTTGCGCGCGCTGATCGTCGCGGCGTTCGCCGGACTGACGGCGGCGGAAGTCGTGGAACGGCTGGACGCGGTGGGTATCGCCAATGCGCGGATGAACACCATGCAGGAAGTTTGGGAGCATCCGCAGCTGCGCGCCCGCGAGCGCTGGCGGCAGGTGGATGCCCCCGGCGGCGCCATCGCGGCGCTGCTGCCGCCCGGGATGGCGCAGGGCGTGCCCGCGCGCATGGATCCGGTGCCAGCGCTGGGCGAGCATACGGACGCCATCCTGGCCGGGTTGGGCTATGCGCCGGCGGAGATCGCGGCGCTGCGCGCCGCCGGCGTGGTGTGAAGGAAACCGCACGGCACGGCGGGCGGATGCGATGTGGCAACCCTGTGCCGTGGTTCTTCTTGGAGGAGACCGATGATGTACACCGATCAACGCAGTCCCGGCCAGCCGGGAATCCGCACGGGCGCCTCCGCGCCCGCCCCGGCCGATCCGGATCATCCCAGCCGCGCGCTGGCGTCTTTCGCCGCCGGGTTGCGTTTCGAGGCGATTCCCGCCGCGGTGGTGGATCGCGCGGTGAACCTGTACGTGGATTGGCTGGGCTCGGCCCTGGCGGGCAAGGGCGCGCGGCCGGTCGAGAGCATCGCGCGGTTCGCGCGGGCTTCCGGCGGGCGCGAGGGGCCGTCGGAAATCCTGATCGACCGCGGCGGGGCGCCCGCCTATTTCGCCGCCATGGTGAACGCCGCCGCCTCCCATTTCGTCGAGCAGGACGATGTGCATAACGGGTCGGTGCTGCATCCCGCAACGGTGGTCTTTCCCGTCGTGCTGGCGCTGGCGCAGGAATCGGGCGCATCGGGACGCGAGATGATGACCGCCGCGGTGGCGGGCTACGAGGTGGGCATCCGCATCGGCGAGTACATGGGACGGTCCCACTACAAGGTCTTCCACACGACCGGCACGGTGGGTACCCTGGCCGCCGCCGCCGCCGCGGGACGGCTGCTGGGCCTGGACGAGGCCGGCATGCTGCACGCCTTCGGTTCGGCCGGCACGCAGGCCAGCGGCCTGTGGGAATTCCTGCGCGACGCGGCCGACTCCAAGCAGTTGCATACGGCGATGGCGGCGGCCAACGGGCTGATGGCGGCGCGGCTGGCGGCCGACGGCTTTCGCGGCGCGGCGCGTATCCTCGAGGGCGCGCAAGGCATGGCGGCGGGCATGTCCAGCGACGCCGACCCGGCGCGGCTGCTGGACCGCCTGGGCCAGCGTTGGGCGACGATGGAAACCTCGTTCAAATACCACGCGGCCTGCCGCCACACGCATCCGGCGGCGGACGCCCTGTTGGCCGTGATCGCCGAACATGGCGTGCGGGTGCATGACATCGTCCATGTGACAGCGCGCGTGCATCAGGGCGCAATCGATGTGCTGGGCAATGTGCGCGTGCCGCACACCGTGCACCAGGCCAAGTTCAATATGGGCACGGTGCTGGGCATCGTCGCGCATCGCGGCTATGCGGGTGTGCACGAGTTCGAGCAGGGCTACGACGCGCCGGAGATCGCGGCCTTCCGCGACAAGGTTGCCATGGTCCTGGACGAAGAGGTCGACCGCGCGTATCCCGCGCGCTGGATAGGCAAGGTCAGCGTCGAACTGGCGGATGGCCGTATCCTGCAGGGGCGCGTGGACGAGCCGAAAGGCGACCCCGGCAATACCTTGTCGCGCGAGGAAATCTCGGCCAAATTCCTGCGCCTGGCCGCGTTCGCGGGCGGCGCGCAAGCGCCGCAGGCGCAGGCAATGCTGGACCGTGCCTGGGAGATCGCCGCGCTGCCCAACGTCGGCAGCGTGTTCGCGCCGGGGCGGTCCGCGTAGGCCTCGGCACGCCGTTCCGCCGCCGCCTGCCGGCCTGCCGTCCACGGCGGCCGGTGCGGCAACAGGCAGGCATCCCGGCGGCGAATCGTCCGCGGCCGCTCGGTTACCATGGGGATGTTCCTGTCTACCCCGCCGCGCGGACATGCACTTCGATTTCGTCGACCTGCGTCTACTCGTCCATCTTGCCGATACCCGCAACCTGGCGCGCGCGGCCGAGCGCTCGCACCTGTCGCCGCCGGCGGCCAGCAATCGCATCCGCAACCTGGAGCGCGACCTGGGTTTTCCCCTGCTCTATCGCACCAGCCAGGGCATGACCCCGACACCGGCGGGCGAAGCCTTCGTCCATCACGCGCGCCTGGTGCTCGAACGGGTCCAGCACCTGGCCGGCGATATGCAGGAATACGGCGAGGGAATCAAGGGCCACGTGCGCATCTGGGCCAACACCACCGCCATCAGCGAATTCCTGCCTGCCGCGCTCAGCACCTTCCTGCGCGATTATCCTGACGTGAACATCGACCTGCGGGAAGTCCTGAGCGGCGAGATCGTCAAGGGCGTGTCCGACGGCGCGACCGATATCGGTATCGTCGCGGGCAATGTGCATGCGGGACAGCTGGAGATGCTGCCTTATCTGGACGATCGCCTGGTCCTCGTGACAGCGGCGCGCCATCCCCTGGCGCAGGAGCGGTCGGTGGATTTCGCGCAAACGCTGGGCGACAACTACGTCAGCCTGCCGACGTCCAGCGCCATCCACATGTTCATCGACAATGCGGCCCAGGCGCTGGGCGGCCGCATCAAGCTGCGCATACAGGTCGGCAATTTCGAGGCGGCCTGCCGCATGATCGAAGCCGGTGTGGGCATAGGCGTCGTACCGCAATCGATCGCGCGACGCCACGCGCGATCCATGTCCATTTCCCTTATCGCGCTGAACGACCCATGGGCCGAGCGCAAGCTGAAGATCTGCGTGCGCGCCCTGGCGGACCTTCCGCCATTCGCGCGCGCGCTGGTGGAAAGGCTGATGGCCGATGCCGCCGCCGCATCGGCCGAGCGTGCCTGACGCGGCCCTATGCGGGGAAGGACGGCATGATGTCGGTTTCCTGGTATTGCAGTATCCCGCTGTCGGTGCCGATATAGAGCTGGGCCGCGTACTGGTGCATGCAGCGCACGGGCAAAGGCGCCAGCCGTGCCGGAAATCCATCGCCGGTTTCGATACCCGGCTCCAGCGGTTCCTGGCGCGAGAAGAAAAGGACCTGCCTCAAGGCACTGTCCGATGACGGTTCGTCCTGGCGGGCCGGACCGCCCAGGGGCCGAACGGCAAGATAGAAATTCGGCCCGGTGTAGCTGGTCGTGGAAGAAACCGCGATCGCGGTGATATCCGGGTCCACCGCATATTGGGGTGCGTTCACCAGGGAACCGGGGCCCAGTGTGAACTTGGGGTCGTCGTTGTGCGCCTGCAGCATCCGTATGTTGACGGAATACAGCGCCTGCGGGGCTTGCGGCGAAAGATAGAGCCAGCTGACCAGATGGTCGAACTGGGCATCGTAGGCATAGTTGACGGTGCTCGTTACGGCGGGGTTGTAGTACGCGATGGTGTCGGCGGTATCGTCGCCCTCGTAGCAGCACAGCGCCCCCAACGTCGTCCCGATGAACGCCGATGTACGGCCGGGAAAGGCGGCCTTGATATTCTGGATCCGTGCCTGCGGACGTGGGCCTTTGAGTTTGCCGAACTCCTGGTTGATATAGGCGTGGGGTCGGTAGGTCCGGCCCTTGTCGGTCGAATACAGCACGGTCTCGGGGCTGGCGATATAGAGCGTTCCCTGGTCGTCGAAACAGGCGTTGTGCTCGGATTGGGCGAACATGGTCATCAGGCCGCTGAATCGCGTTTCCAGCCGGCCGGATGCGGGTTGGCTGGCATCGCCTACCCATGCGGCGTTGATGACGCGCGCGTCGACGCCGATCAGGGTGGCGAAGATCGTATCCCCGCTGCTGCAGAAGGAGTAGCACTCGCGCTTGGGCGCACCGGACTCCGGCGTGGCGATGACAAGCACCTTGCGAAAGTCCTGGCCGTTTCGGTCCTTCCTGTAGAGGCTGGTTCTGCCGAGCGCATAGAGGCAGTCGTTCCTGGCGTCGTATTGGATGCTGAGGATAGGTTCGCCCAGGTTCCAGCTGCCGGCGGGCGATGCGGTCGTTTCATCGTGGCCTGGGTTCATGTCGGGGATGCCTTTCCAGCGTGGCGGGATTGGATGGTCCTCGCCAAACTAACACCCCGCGATACGGGCGGCGTTGCAAGGTTACGGCGCGCTTGCGCGAGTCCATGGTGCCGCCTGTGACGGTCACCGCGCAGGCGGTTGCATGTTGTCCGGATAAATTACGGCCGCGTCCCGTGCGCGCCTATTGCTTCCACGCCGCATCCTTGAACCAGCGCCGCAGGTGTTCGACGAACAGCTTCACCTTGTACGGCAAATGCCGCCGGCTTTGCACGATGGCGTAGATATCCAGCCCTTCGGGGCGGTACTCGGGCATCACGACCTGCAGCGTGCCGGCGCGCACGGCGCTTTCGACCATATAGCGGGGGTGCATGGAGATCCCGTGGTCCAGCATCGCGAGGTGCATGATGGATTCGCCCAGGTTGGAGCTGAACGTGCCGGAAACATGGACCACCTGCGTGTTGTCGCGGCGATCGGTGAACGTCCACATATTCGTCGGCGCTTTCAGGCTGTGCACCAGGCAGTTGTGGTTCTCCAGGTCCTTGGGGGTGGACGGCGTGCCATGTGCCTGCAGATAGGCGCGCGTGGCGACGATGACCTGCGGAACGACGGTGATCAGGTAGGCGATCTGGTTGGTGTCCTTCAGGCGCGGCGCGATGCGTACCGATAGGTCGAGGTTCTCCGCGATCAGGTCGCTGCGGCCATCGTCCAGCAGCAGGGATATCTTGATCGCCGGATAACGGCGCAGGAAGTCCTCGATGGCCGGGGCCAGGTGCACCGCGCCAAAGGACGGCGGCGTGCCCAGCCGGATGCGGCCGGTCGGCGTGCGCACCGGTCCCTGGACCAGCTCCTTCAGATTCCGTGTGGCCAGCGACAGCGCATCGGCGTTCTCGAGCAGGAGCCGCCCGCTTTCCGTGAGGCTGACGTGCTTGGTATTGCGGTTGAACAGCTGCACGCCGAAGTAGCCTTCCAGCCAGGCGATCTTCTTGGTGACGGATGAACGGCTGGATGCGCGGCTTTCCGCGGCCTTGGAGAAGCTGAGGCTTCTGCCCACTTCCTGGAAGACCTCCATGCACTCGATCAGGTCCATACGTCTGTTTCCATTTTGGAAAATATGATTTCGAGGCGCGGCCCTTCTGCGCGCCGTGCGCGCTTACTACACTGGGCGACCCATTTTGCCGAATGCAGCGCGCGCATCCCATGATCCCAGGCGATTTCGACTACCACCTTTACGGCACCCATGTGCGCTTCGGCGAAGGCGTGGCGAGCGCTGTGGGCGAGGAGCTGCGGGCGCGTGGATTGGCCCGGCCGGTGGTCCTGCTGCAGGACCGCATCGCCGGCACGCCGGGCTACGCGGCGTTGCTGCAGTCGCTTGACGGCATGGCCGTGCTGCAGCGCCGCGGCATCCCGCCGCATTCGAGTGTCAGTTTAATCGAAACAATGGCGCCGGAAGTGGCCCGCTTCGGCGCCGACTGCGTGGTGGCCGTCGGAGGCGGCAGCGTGGCGGATTCGGCCAAGGCCCTGGTGTTGCTGCTGGCCGAGGGAGGCATCCTGGCCGACCATGTCACCGTGTTCCATCCGCCGGCGAGGATCGAAATCCCGCGCCGCATCCGGCCGAAGCTGCCCATCGTTGCCGTGCCGACGACGGCATCGGGGGCGGAAGCCACCTCCTCGTTCGGCGTGCGCGACGGCGAGCACGAAAAGCGCATGTTCTGGAACCGCCAGGTGTCCGCCGCGGCGATCCTTATCGATCCGCTGATGAGCGGTGACGTGCCGCTGGCGACCATGCGGTATACGGCCATGAACGGCATCGCGCATTGCCTGGAGGGGCTGTATTCCAAGGGCCGCTCCATCGTGTCCGACGGCATGGCGGTGCAGGGGCTGGGCCTGTTCCAGCAGGCGCTGGCCCGGCCCTTGCCGGACGAGACCGCGCAGCGGCGCCTGATCCTGGCGGCGGGACATTTGTCCGGCATGGTGCTGGCGATGGCACGCAGTTGCCTGCATCACGCGATCTGCCATGTATTGGGCGCCCGTATGAACCTGCCGCACGGGCTGGTGAATACGGTCATCCTGCCGCATGCATTGCGGTTCAACGAGGAGGTTGCCGCCCCGCTGCTGGCGCCCGCCCTGGAGCGCGTGAACACGTTGGCCGGACATCGCCACCCCAGTCTTTCGGAATGGCTGGCGGCTACCGCCGACGCGCTGGCGCTGCCGCGTCGCCTGCGCGACATCGGCGTACCCGAGGCCGCCCTGCCCGACATCGCCGCGCACGTCATGGGCGAACGCGGTCTGGCACTGAATCCCCGTCCTGTCGCGGCCGCGAGCGAAGTGCTCGCCATCCTGCGCCAGGCCTTCTAGACACAGCAGGAGACACTATGGATATCGTTGGCAGCGGCGCCACGCTGGGGGCGCGCATCGAAGGCATGGACCTGGCCCGGGCATTGTCGCCGCAGGACTATCGCGCGATCGAGCAGGCATTGGGTCGTTATGGCGTCGTGTGCTTTCCCCGCCAACGGCTGGACGCCGCCGCCTTGAAGCGGTTCTCCGAAAACTTCGGCACGCTGGAAGTCAATGTGGCGAATCTGTACCACGAGCCGGGCATCCCGGAGGTCATGATCCTGTCCAATATCGTGGAGGACGGCAAGCCCATCGGCCTGAGCGACGCGGGCCAGGATTGGCATACGGACATGTCGTACAGCCGGACCATCGCCTTCAGCAATGTGCTGTACGGCATACGCATCCCCATGCGCGATGGCAAGCCGCTGGGCAACACCGAGTTCTGCAATATGCATGCGGCCTATGAGGGATTGCCGCCGGCGCTGAAAAGCGAACTGGACGGCATGACCATTACCCATGACTTCAACAAGTTCTGGGAAATGATGCGCAGGGAAAAGGGCAGCACGCGTCCGCCGCTGACGGAGGAGCAGCGCCGGCGCAAGCCGCCGGTATCGCATCCGGTTTTCCTGACGCATCCCATCACCGGGCGCAAGGTGCTGTACGCCAATCCCGGCTATTCGATGCGTATCAATGAAATGCCGGCGGCGCGCAGCGAAGAGGTGCTGGCGTTCCTGTTCCGGCATCAGTTGCAGGAGCAGTACCGCTACCGCCACAACTGGGCCGAGGGCGACGTGCTGATGTGGGACAACATGGGCACGATCCACAATGCGGTGGCCGATTACCGGCCCGACGAGCCGCGCCTGATCAAGCGTTGCCAGGTGATGGCGGACAAGTATTTCCCCGAGCTGTACTGAAAACGGCGGGATAGGACGCACGGGCCGGCGGCGCATCGGCGGCCCGTGCGATGCGCGACCGGCCGGGCGCCCTTGCGGGCACCGGCCAGGATGGCGGCCATGCCGCCCACAACAAGGAGACAGACATGAAAACACGATACCTGGCCGGCCGGGCACTGGCCGTGGCGCTGGCGAGCACGCTGCTGATGGCGGCGCCCGCGCGCGCCGACGAGTATCCCTCGCGGCCGATACGCATGGTAGTGGGCTATGCGGCGGGCGGCCCGACGGATGTGGTCGCGCGCGTCATGGCCAAGGAAATGTCCGAGGCATTGGGCGCGTCCGTCGTGGTGGAAAACAAGCCCGGGGCCAGCGCATCCATCGCGGCCGCCGATGTCATGCGCGCCCCGCCCGACGGCTACAAAGTGCTGGTCACGTCGCTGACGCTGAACGTGAATCCCCTGCTTTATCCCAAGCGCTACGACTACGATCCGGTCAAGGCTTTCGCGCCGGTCACCAACTTCGCCAACAATCCAATGTTGCTGGTGACGAACTACGACTCGCCGTACCGGGACCTGAAATCCCTGATCGCCGATGCCAAGGCACATCCCGGCAAGCTGACGTTCGGTTCGTCCGGCGTGGGCGGGTCCGCGCATCTGGCGGCCGAAATGCTGGCCACCGAGGCCGGGATCAAGATGGTCCATGTGCCGTTCAAGGGCAACGGCCCGGCGTTGCAGGAGATGGTGGCGGGCCGCATCAGCTTCATGTTCTATCCCAGCGTGGGCATCGCCAACTATGTCGCCGCCAAGCAGCTGCGCGTGCTGGCGGTCGGCACGGAGCAGCCCGAGAAGGATTTCCCCGGCGTGCCGACCATGGACAGCCTGGGCTTCAAGGGCTTCGAGCAGGGCGCGCCGTGGATCGGCATGCTGGCACCGGCCGGTACGCCCAAGCCCATCGTCGATAAGCTGAACAAGGCGGCGGTCGATGCCCTGGCCAAGCCGGCGGTGCGCGAGCAACTGGCGCAATTGGGCGCGAAGGTGGTGGCGGACAGTCCCGAGCATTTCCGCCAGTTCCTGATCGAGGACAAGGCCCGTTGGGCCGACGTCATCAGGAAGGGCAACGTGACCGCGGACGACACCGGCAATTGAGCGCCCGCCGCAAGGATGCCCGCACCGTGAGCAAAGCCGTATTGGACGAGTGTTATTCCATCGATCGCCTGCGCGCGGCGGCGCGCGCCCGGCTGCCGGCGCCGGTCTTCGATTTCTTCGAGGGCGGCGCCGAGGATGAAATCACCTTGCGCGACAACATGGATGCCTTCCGCCGCGTCCGCCTGGTGCCGCGCGTACTGCGCGACGTGTCCCGCGTCGACGCGCGCGCCGCTTTGCTGGGCCGCGCCGCGCAGTTGCCGCTGGCCATCGGGCCGACCGGCGCGGTGGGCTTCGGCTGGCGCGGCGGCGACGTGGCGCTGGCCCGTGCCGCGGCCGGCCTGGACCTGCCTTATGCCTTGTCGACGTCGGCGACCGCATCGATCGAGGAGATCGCGGAACAGGCGCCCGGGCGCCTGTGGTTCCAGGCCTATATCCTGCAGGACAAGGCGCGCCTGGACGACCTGGTCGGCCGCGCGCTGGCGGCCGGTTACGAAGGCTTGATGATCACGGTGGACCTGCCCGTGGGCGGCAAGCGCGAACGCGACCTGGCCAACGGACTGGGCTTTCCCATGAAGATCACGCCGCGCAACTTCTGGCAGTTCGCGCGGCGCCCGGCGTGGTCGCTGGACATGCTGGTCCGCCGGCCGCCCGTCATGCCCAGCCTGGCGGGCATGAAGAGGGTCGAAAGCGATCGCAAGGCCATGCAGTCCGTGGCGGGGCGCAATTACGATCCCTCGTTCGACCTGGCCGCGTTGGCGCGCATCCGGGATCGCTGGCCGCGCCGGCTGATCGTCAAGGGTGTCGTGCATCCCGCCGATGTCGAATCGCTGGTCGGACTGGGCGCCGACGCACTGGTGGTCTCGAATCATGGCGGCCGGCAGCTGGACACCGGCATCGCCACGCTGGACGCGTTGTCCGGCATCGTCGCGGCGGCCGGCGGCCGCGTGCCGGTGCTGCTGGACGGCGGCGTGCGCCGCGGCAGCGACATCTACAAGGCACTGGCGCTGGGCGCGGCCGGGGTGATGACGGGCCGCGCGACCTTGTACGGCGTGCTGGCGGGCGGACTGGACGGCGCGCGGCGCGCGCTGGACATCCTGCGCGACGAGTTGACCCGAACCATGCAGTTGTGCGGCACGCCGGCACTGGCGGACATCACGCGGGATGTCCTGAGCCTGCCGCATGGCCTGCCCGATTCCATCCGCCGGCATGCAAAGGAGCCGCAATGAACGACACCATCAGCTTGTGCCGCAACCAGGTCATGGGGTTTTTCCGTGACCTGGACGATAACGCCTATGACAGCCTGGTCAGCCGTATGAGCCCGGCCGCGGTGTGGCATCGGCAGGGCAAGGTCCTGCACGGCCGCGAGGCGGTGCTGCAGGCATTGGCAGGCCGCTCGCGCACGATGCGCATCCACCATCTGATCAGCAATCTGTTCGCCGATCGGGCGGAGGACGACCGCTGCGTCATGCGCGGCTATATGCTGGTGGTGCGGCACGATGCCGGCGCGCCCCTGGAGGGCGCGGCGCCGCTTTCCGGCATCGAAAACATAAGGACGATGCACGTGGAGCTGACCTGCATGGAGGGCGCATGGCTGATCGACCGCATGCGCAATGACGAACCCAGTTTCGCGAGGACAACGCGATGAAATGGCTACGCTATACGCAGGCCGGCCGTACCGGCTACGGCATTCTGGAAGACGACCGGATCGTCGCGGTACGCGGCGATCCCTTCCAGGGCTATGAGAAGACCGGCGACATCGTCCGGCTGGCCGACGTGCGCGTGGAAGTGCCGGTGATCCCGCCCACCTTCTACTGCGTCGGGCTGAACTACGTCACGCACATCGGCACCGAGGGCCTGAAGATCCCGACGCAGCCGGACGTCGGCTATCGCGCCAACAATGCGCTGGTGGCCCATGGCCAGGACGTGATCATGCCGGCGGATGCCGGCAAGGTGCATTACGAAGGCGAACTGGTGGTGGTGATCGGCAAGAAGGCGCACAACGTGAGCGAGGCCCAGGCGCGCGAGTGCGTGCTGGGCTATACCATCGGCAACGACGTCAGCGAACGGGTCTGGCAGGCGTCGGACCGGACGTTCTGGCGGGCCAAGAACAGCGACACCTTCAAGCCGATGGGGCCGTGGATAGAAACCGCGGCCGACGTCGACGCGATGGAAACGGTGGTGTCCGTGAACGGCGAGGAAAGCACACGCTTCCGGACCAACGATATGCTGTTCGGCATCGACCGCTTCATCAGCACCATGAGCCGGTACCTGACGCTGTATCCGGGCGATATCCTGTGGATGGGCACGGATGGCCATTCGCCGGACCTGCGGGATGGGGACGTCGTGGACATCTCGATAACAGGCTTGGGTACACTGACCAACCGCTTCGTGCGCGGAAACTGAGCACGCCGCCCTCTTCAGGAGTCGATCATGCGAGCAGCCCTGTATTCCAGGAACGGACCGGCACGGGACGTCCTGCAAGTGACCGACCTGCCCACGCCGGAGCCCGGTCCGGGCGAAGTGCGGGTGAAGCTCGCGCTGTCCGGCGTGAACCCCTCCGATGTGAAATCGCGCGCGGGCAGCCGGCCGGTGACGCAGGGGTATATCGTGCCGCACAGCGACGGAGCGGGCGTGATCGACCGCGTGGGCAGCGACGTGCCGGCGAGCCGGCTGGGCGAACGGGTCTGGATCTGGAACGGCCAGTGGCAGCGTCCGATGGGAACCGCGGCGCAATACATTGCGCTGTCCGCGGAACAGGCCGTGCCGCTGCCGGACAATGTCGGGTTCGAGGCCGGCGCGTGCATGGGAATACCGGGCCTGACCGCGATGCATGGCGTGATCCTGTTGGGGGATGTCGCGGGCAAGACGGTGCTGGTGACGGGCGGCGCGTCGGGCGTGGGGTACTACGCGGCGCAGATGGCGCGGCTGCGCGGCGCCCGCGTGATCACGACGGTAGGGTCGGCGGAAAAAGCGCGGCGCCTGGAACAGGTGGGCGTGACCGACAACATCCTGTACAAGCAGGAGCCGGTCGCCGAGCGCCTGCTGGCGCTGACGGGCGGCCGCGGCGTGGATGCGATCGTCGATATGGATTTTTCCACGACCGCGGGCCTGGTGCCGGCGGGGGCGGTGGCCGCGCATGGCGTGATCGCGGTGTACGGCTCCAACCAGCGGGGCGATATTCCCTTGAACTTCGGTGCGTGGCTGCCCCGCTCGCTGAGCCTGCGGTTCTTTCTGGTCTATGACTTGTTGCCGGCGCAACGGCGGGCCGCGGTGGACGCCTTGAGCGCATTGTTGCGGGATGGGGCGTTATCGCATCTGGTCGCGCCGGCGTTCGAGCTCGACGATATTGCCGGCGCGCACGAAGCGGTGGAATCGGGCCGGGTCCTGGGCAATGTGGTGGTGGCTTTGCCGGACTGAATGTCTGTCGGCGTTGCGGCTGGCTCCATTGCCGGCGATGGCGGTTGCGTCCACGCCGTTCGCGGGTGTCGCGGGCCGGCGTCGTGCCGCGCGTTCAGTTTTCTCCGGGGCGCATCAGCCTTCCCGCCAGGGCCGAGGAAGTCGTTGTGGAGAACTTCGTCATCAGGCGGGAGCGGTACATTTCCACGGTTCTCGGACTCAAATTCAGGTGGCGGGCGACCATTTTGCTGGTTTTGCCTTCGGCGATCAGTAGCGCGATCTCGCGTTCGCGATCCGTCAGCGACGGGGACACCGGATGCGGCACGCTCAGGTCTTCGAAGGTCCAGAGGCATGATGCGAGCGGATCGCCGGCCGTCAGGGAACGGCCGATCAGGCGGCACCAGAACAGTTCGCCATCCAGCCGCTTCATGATCCGCTCGCAGGCGTAGATGCCCCTGGCGTTCAGCGCCGACCCGGCGCTTTCGCTGGCGCGCGCGACATCGCGTCCGGAGGGATACAAGGCGTCGAAGGAGGTGTCGTTCAGCTGTCCGGGCGGATAGCGGAAGATGGCCTCCAGGCGGGCGTTGGCGTGCGCGATGACCCGCCAGCGCGACACGCATAGTCCGGCTGGAGCCAGCATGAAGACCTGCTTGTAGTCGAGCTGCGGCTGCACATCCATGCGGCCTCCCGGTTTCGCGCCGGGGAGCCGGCGCGTAAGCCGAAATCTACGCCACTAGTCGCCATTCGTGATATGCGCCTTCTGTATGATTTCACGCGAGGTATCGATCGCGCGCTCAAGGAATTTGGCGTAGTCATCCGGGCCGCCGCCCGCGGCCTCGAAACCGAGGTCGGCGATATGGCGGGCGGTATCCGGTGCTTTCAATCGCGCGTCGAAGCCCGCGGCCAGTTTTTGCACGACGTCGTCCGGCACGCCTTTGGGCGCGATCACCCCGTAGGAGATGACGCCCGCGACGGCGGGCAGGCCGGCTTCCGCGAAGGTGGGGACGTCCGGCAGGGATGCCAGCCGGTGCGGGCCGGTGACCGCCAGGGCGCGCAGGCGGCCGGACTGGATATGCGGCAGCACGGTGGACGGGGCGGAGAAGTTGACCTGCGTTTCCCCGGCGACCACCGCCATGACCGACGGTGCGCCGCCCCGGTAGGGAACGTGGACCAGTCCCGCGCCGGTGACCATGTTGAATTGTTCCCCCGCCAGGTGCAGCGCCGTGCCGTTGCCCGCGGAACTGAAATTGAGCCGGCCGGGATGGCTTTTGGCCAGTGCGATGAGTTCGGCGACGTTGCGCGCGGGGACGTCCTTGTTCACGGACAGCACGATGGGCGATGTGGCCGCCAGGATGACGGCGCGGAAGTCCTTGCGGGTGTCGTAGGGCAGCTTGCCGCCCAGCAATGTCGCGTTGATCGGAAAGGCGCTGTCCACCATGCCCAGCGTGTAGCCGTTGGGTTGCGCGGTCGCGACGACGTTGGTGCCCGCGACCGACGCCCCGCCCGCGCGGTTTTCGACGATGATGCGCTCGCCCAGGCCGCCGCCCGGCGTGCTGGCGAGCAGGCGCGCCACGACGTCGGAGGCGCCCCCGGGTGCGTAGGGCACGATGATGCGTATGGGCTGCGACGGGAAGGGATCGGCGGCGTGGCTGGCCGGGGCAAGCGCGCAGCATAGCGCCAGAGCCGCGATACGCGGCAGGTTGCGCGGGTTCATGGTGTCTCCTCGTTTTTATTCGGGGTTCGCGCCGGCGCCTGTCGGCCGGTCGCGTTGGTGTGCCGTGCCGCGGCGCATGCCGCAGCCGGCGGGATCGCCGTCGGCGCGGTCAAGCCGTGGCCGCGTATCGGCGCAGGACCTCCGGATCGGGTTCGAAACCCAGGCCTGGCACGTCCGGCACGCGCACCGTGCCGTTGCGCGGCAGGGTGGCGCCGCCGGAAAGCTCCACCGGCATTTCGCAGTAGAAGCGTTCCAGTATCGGATCGGTTTCCAGGGTGGAGAGCACGTGCATGGTAGCCAGGAGGCCGGGGCCGAAGTAGGCGCTGTGCGGCATCAGGCGCACGCCCCGGCGGGCCGCGTCGCGCGCGACTTCCAGCAAGGCGGTGATGCCCCCGGTCTTGATGGCGCTGGGCTGCGCGTAGGCAATGCCGGTACTGTCCAGCACGCGGCGGAATTCGACCGGGTTGCCGACGTTCTCGCCCATGGCCAGCGGCGTATCGATGCGGCGCGCCAGCTCCGCCATCGCGTCGAAGTCGTCCACCGGGAACAGCGGCTCTTCCAGCCACATGGGGTCGTAGGGCGCGACGTCCCGGGCGAACTGCTCGGCCTGGCGCAGGTCGAAGGGACAGTTCAGGTCTACCATCAGGCCCGTGTGCGGGCCGATCGCGGCGCGCGATTCGCGCACGGAAGGCACGTCGCGTTCGTGCAGCTTGACGTAGCGGTAGCCCTGGTCGACGGCGCGGGCGGCAAAGCGCGCGGCCAGCGCCGGGTCGCGGTACGGCAGCAAACTGGCATAGACGGGGATATCGGCCGTGCGCCGCGGACCGATCAGCGCATGCACCGGCAGGCCGGCGGCCTTGGCGGCGATGTCCCACAGCGCGATGTCGATCGCGGATATCGCGTATTGCAGCGGACCGGCGCGGCCGAAGTGATAAAGGGTGCGGACGAGCTTGTCGACGACATCCTCGCGCCGCAGCGCGTCTTCGCCGATGCACAGCGGCGCTGCCAGCCGATCGATCAACAGGCGCGTGACCGGCCAGATGCGCACGCCGAAGGCATCGCCCCAGCCGACGATGCCGCTATCGGTGGTGACCCTGACGAGCAGGCTCTCCATTTCGGTGCGAGGTTTGCCGCCCAGCGGCAGCGGTGCGGCGCCGCTATCGTAGGGGACCGCGATGGGCAGGGTCTCGATGGAAACGATCTTCATGGTGCGGGCTCAATTCCGTGTAGCGGTGGCGCCGTCGCGGGCGGCGGGCGTGGCGTCGTTGGCCAGGGGTTCGCCATTCAGCCAGTGCATGAAATTGCGCAGGAAGATCTCGTTGAAGCGCGCGGCATTGCCCGGCGAGGCGCCGGCGTTGTGCGGCGATATCCAGGTGTGCGGCGCGGTCCATAGCGGCGAGTCGGCGGGCAGCGGCTCGGTGGCGAAGACGTCCAGGTAGGCCGAGCGCAGCCGGCCGTCACGCAAGGCGGCCGCCAGCGCGTTCTCGTCCATCAGCTCGCCGCGTCCGATGTTGGCGACGCCCGCGCGGGGCGGCAGCAGGTCGATGCGCCGGGCATCGAGCAGGTTGCGCGTTTCCGGCGTCAACGGGCAGGCCAGCACCAGCCAGTCGCATGATGGCAGCAGCCCGTCCAGCGCGTCCAGGCCGCAGACGCGGTCGAAGTGCGGCACCGCGCCGGTGCCGCGCCGCACGCCTATCGTTGCCAGGCCCACGGCCTTGAGCAGCCGGCCGATCTCTCGCCCGATGGGGCCGAGGCCGACGATGAGCGCCGTCTGTTCATGCAGGTCGCGCGCCATGTGCGCGGCGGCCAGGGGTTGCCAGCGCCGCTGCGCCTGCGCGTCCAGCCAATACGTGAATCCGCGCGATTGGCAGAGCATGGCGCCGACCACCGTCTGGGCGATCGGGACGGCATTGCCGCCCGACGATGTGGTCAGGCGTACCGTGCGCCGCAGCGTGTGCTGGTAGAGGGGGTTATCGATTCCGGCGGAACAGACGTGCAGCCACTGGGCATGCGGCGCGGCATCGAAGGCGTCGAAGAAGGCCCGGCTGGCCGGGCTGGGCGCGTCCTTGCTGCTGCCCTGCATGATGTCGCGCGAGAAGAAGCCCAGCCGTATCGATGCCTGGTCCTGCGCGGACAGGGCCAGCCCGGGCTGGCCGGGCGCGACGATCAGGCGCAACGGATGCCCGGCGGCGCGCGCCAGGGCAAGCAGACGGTCGCCCATCTCGTCGCAAAGGGTTTTCGAAAGCAACAGACCTGCCGGTTCCGTGTTCATGGCGCGATGACCGTATGGCGTCCCGCATAGGCGCTCAGTGCCTCCGGGTCCGCATCGATGCCGATGCCGGGCGCGTCGTGCAGCGACACGTGGCCGTCCATCGGCGTGGGGAAGCCCGCTGCGCCGAGCGTGCGCAGGGGATTGGAATTGGCGTCCAGTTCGAGCACGCCGTCGCCGCCCGCGGCGCACAGGACGTGCGCGGCCAGCGCGGCGCCGATATGCGAACCGAAGGCATGCGGGCAATAGCGCTTGCCGCGCGCCAAGGTTTCGCGCGCCAGCGGCAGCACCCCGCTGACGCCTCCCCACTTGCCCAGGTCGGGTTGGACCACGTCCAGCCAGTCGAAGGCGGCGCGGAAGGCGTCCAGTGTCAACAAATTTTCCCCCGCCGCCAGGCGGTGTCCGGCGGCGCGCAGCGCCTGCCATTCCGACGCGGGGCGTTCGGGGCCGATGGGTTCTTCCACCCATTGCAGCGGCAGCGGCCGGATGCGGTCCAGCGCCCGCCGCGCGGCGTCCACATCCCAGCCGCAGTTGGCATCGATCATCGCGCTCTCGCCGGATGCCAGGCCGCCCACGGTTGCCTCCAGGGCATCGAGCGCGCGGTCGTCCGCGAAGCCGGCCTTGAACTTGAAGGCGCGAAAGCCCCGCTCGCGCAGCGCATCCAGATCGCGTTGCGATATCGCCGGGGACACGCCGCTCGCATAGACGGGCAGGCGGCGCGCCTGGCCGCCCAGCAAGCGGTACAGCGGTATGCCGCGCGCGCGCGCGGCCAGGTCCCAGAGGGCACAGTCCAGGCCCGCCAGCACGTGGGCGATGGGGCCGGGTTCGCCCGCCAGCCGCAGCATGGGCAGCATGGCCGTCGCGAGTTCATCCAGCAACGCCGGAATCGCGTCGATCGTCCTGCCCACCGCGCGGGGCGCCACCAGCTTTTCGAGGATCGAGGCGCGGTGATACGCGCCGAAGGGCGGATGGCCGCTCCAGATTTCGCCCCAGCCATGATGGCCGGCACCATCTTCCACTTTGACCAGGGTCGAGGTGCGTTGCGTCGATGTACCGAAGGAGGATTCGACCGCGGGCGGCGCATCGTCCTGGAAAACGTAGACCTGGATGCGCGCGATGTGGACGGCGCTGGGCGGCATGGCGGGCGGGAAAGACTGTGGGGGCATCGGATATCCTGCGGTTCTGTCGAGCGGCGTTCAACGATTGGTCAGGCCGGGCGAGCGCGCGACCACGTCGGCCCATAGCCGCGATTGCGCCTGCCATTCCTGCTGGAACGCCGCGCTGGATCCTCCGCCCGGCTCCAGCCCGCCGCCGCGCAGCACCGCCTGGATCTCCGGCGCCGCCAGCGCGCGGTTCAGCGCGGCATTCAGCCGGTCCACGCGATCGGCCGGTACCTGCGACCGGGCGAACATGCCGGCCCATGACGAAATCTCCATGCCCGGTACGCCCGCCTCGGCCATCGTCGGAATGTCGGGGAAGGCCGCCGACCGCGCGTGGCCGGTGGTGGCCAGGCGCCTGACTCGCCCGGCGCTGACGAAGGGCTGGGTAACGGCCTGGGTTTCGATCAGCATGTCGGCGTTGCCGGCCGCGACCCCCAGCGCCGCCGCGGGGCTGCCATTGAAGGGAACCTGGTAGATGTCGGCACCGGTCCGTTGCTTCAGGACTTCCGTCGCCAGTTGGGCGGCGCTGCCGGGGCCGCTGTTGGCGGCCACCAGCGCGCCGGGCTTCTGTTTGGCGCGGGCGATCAGCGCCGCCATCGAATCGATGCCGCTGTCGCTGCGCACGATCAGGAAGAAGTCGGTGGAATAGAGCTTGCCGACCGCCTTCAGGTCCTTCAGCACGTCGACGGCCTGGCGCGGATAGACGTGCGGATTGATGGCCATGGTGCTGCCCGCGGCAACCAGTACGGTATAGCCGTCCGGCGGGTTCTTCAGGACTTCCTGCGCCGCGATCTGGCCATTGGCGCCCGGGCGGTTTTCCACCACCACGGGCTGGCCCAGCGCCTGCGCCATGGCCGGCGCGATCGCGCGCATGCCGGTATCCGGTGTGGATCCGGCCGGAGAGGCGATGACGAGGGTGATCGTGTGTGTCGGGAAGCCGGGTTCCGCGGCGTGGGTGGCGGCGCATGCCGTCAGGCAGGCCAGGGTCGATAGCAAACGGCGCATGGTTGTCTCCTTGCCGGGACGTCGCGCGCCGCAGGATGGGCTCGTCGCGTTCCGGTCGACTATTGCCGCATCTTAGGAGGGGTGTCCGCGATGGTCTAATACCAAAATAATCCTGCGCGATACGCGAAGCGTTTCACCGCGTGCGGCGCTGCACTGCAACCGGATCACGGACGGCCCGAACCTTCCATGTCGACGCGCGCATCCAATCTGGACCTACGCATGGTCCGGCAATTCCTGGCAGTGGCCGAAACGCTGAGCTTTCGGCGGGCGGCGGAGCAGATGCACATGGCGCAACCGCCGCTCAGCCAGGCCATCATGCGCCTGGAGGCCCTGGTGCAGGCGAAACTGTTCGAGCGGTCGCCGCGCGGCGTGCGGCTGACACCGGCCGGCGAGGTTTTCAAGCTGGAAGCCGTGCGGCTGTTGAACCAGGCCGGCCGGGCGCTGGAACGCACGCAGCGCGCCGGTCGCGGCGAACTCGGCACCGTGCACGTGGGTTTCATCGGGCCCGCCATGATCGCGCTGCTGCCCAAGGTCATACTGGCCTTTCGGGAACGCTTTGCCGGGGTGGAGCTGGCCTTGCACGAGGGCAGTTCCATGCAGGTCGCCGGGATGATCAATTCGGATATCGTGGATATCGGTTTCCTGGTGACCCCGGCAGACCTGCAGCCGGACGTATCGACCGAGGTCATCGTGGTGGACAACCTGGTGGCGGTGCTGCCGGCCGGGCACAGGCTGAGCGGTGAATCGCGCATACGCCTGGAAGACCTGGCCGACGATGCCTTCGTGCTGTTTTCCGCGCAGGGGGTACCGACGCTTTCGTCGCGCATCGCGGCGCTGTGCCGGCAGGCGGGTTTCGAGCCCCGCATTGCGCAGGAGGCGGTGCAGATTTCGACGGTACTGGGACTGGTGGCGGGCGGCGTGGGGGTATCCATCCTGCCGGGCTCCATCGTTGCCCTGGCCACTGGCGCGACGGCGTGCAAGCCCATCGTCGCCGATGCCGACTTGCTGCGCGTGAGGATCTGCGCGGCGTATCGTGCTGAACGGCTCAGCGATGCGGCGCAGGCCTTTCTGATGACGGCTCGCCTGCATGCCACGGGGGCGGCCGGCCCGGGTTAGCCGCGGACGGGCCTGTCTGGCCGGGGAGCGGGCGCAGCCGGGCCGTATCGGGTGCGGTTTTTGCGCGTCATGGGACGCGGCGCCGCGGCGGTGCGCTGGTCACCGTCCGCCGCGCGACCTTGTGCGAGCCCTTGCCATGACCACACGTCCCAAAGAAGAAAAGCCTGCGCCTTCCAGGGCGGCGGTACCTGCCCGAGCAAAACCCGCCGGCGGCGATGACAGCCTGGCCCAGCCCGCGCAGCAGCCGCGCACGCTGGAAGAATGCCGCCGCTGCGCCTTATGGCACGATGCGACCCAGCCCGTGCCGGGCCGCGGTCCGAAACGCGCCGCTATCCTGCTGGTGGGCGAGCAGCCGGGAGACCAGGAGGACAAGGCCGGCGAACCCTTCGTCGGGCCGGCCGGCAACCTGCTGGATCGCGCGCTGGACGAGGCCCGGGTGCGCCGCGACGACGTCTTCATCACCAACGCCGTCAAGCACTTCAAGTGGTTTCCGCGCGGCAAGCGGCGCATGCACAAGACGCCTGCCCAGCGGGAAGTCCAGGCCTGCCACTATTGGCTGGAGAAGGAACTGGCGTCGGTGCGACCCCGCGTTGCCGTGGCGCTGGGGGCCACCGCGTTGAGGGCGCTGATGCAGCGTGCCGATGTGCGGTTGACGGCAATGCTGGGCCAGCCCGTCCGCATCGGCGACCTGACCGTCGTGCCCACCTACCATCCTTCCTTCATATTGCGCGCGCCGGATCCGCGCTCGCGCGAAATGGCGTATGCGGCTTTGGTGCAGGCACTGCAGCGGGCGGGACGCATCGCCAGCGATGCCGGCGACGGGCAAACCCCCGCGGCGGGCGCCTGAAAAAGACATCGGCCCCGTGAGGGCGGGGCCGATGGGTACTGCACGAGAGGAGCACCGGAAGACGCCCCGCCTCTCTTCGGGGCTGCCACCTGCCTTTTGGGCGGGCGGCCGGTCTGGTCGGCCGGCGTGTCCGCCGGCGCCGCGCCGTTCCGGCTTAAACGCCTTGGAACGGCTGGTTATCGAGATCGCCGAAGGCGACGTCGCCATGCACACCGCCGGCGGCGACCGTGGCGGGCACGGAGGGGACGTCGGCCTGGGCGGTGAACGGGGCATTGTCCACATCGGCATTGCCGGTCAGGCCGGCCGCGCGCGCTTGCGCCAGGTCTGCCGCGACTTGGCTACGGCTGGCGGCATTGCTGTCGACTTGGCCGTATACGCCCTGGAACGGGGTGTTGTCGGTGTCGCCGCGGGGCGTACCCGCTTGGGCGCCAGCCACCAGGGCCAGGGACAGGGCGACGGAAGAAACGAGGGTTTGGATTTTCATGGCACTTCTCCATTAGTCGGTTGGGGGAACGGCGCTGGTTGTGGTGCGCCCTGTTCCCGACGTGTGGATATTGTGCGCGTCAACATCATAGGGATAAACCCTTGGTCGACGAATTCACTTTTCCAATTCCAGGACTAATAGAAGAAAGTGTCCGTGTAAAAAAGTATAAATCGATAGTGCTGGTCTATGTAGCCCCGGTCGCTGGTTATTCGTTTATTCAACGCCGCCACGCGCTTCAGGGCGCATTGCGCGCGGCGCGGCCGCTGTCCGCCTGCCCGGGGCCTGCCTGCGCGACCGGCGCCGCGGGGTAGCGCAGCGTGAAGCGGATATGGCCGTCCGGGGACGATTGCGCCTGGGCGCTACCGCCATGCAGCGTCATGATGGCGCGCACGATGGCCAGCCCCAGTCCACTGGCGTCCGAGCCCGCGCTGCGTGACAGGTCCGCGCGATAAAAGCGATCGAAGAGTTTGTCCAGGCGGTCGGGCGGGATGGGGGCGCCCCGGTTGTCGACGTGGATACAGACGGAATCGGGCCAGGTTTCGGCCCGGATCGTGACAGTGCTATCGGCGTCGGCATAACGCACGGCGTTGGCCACCAGGTTGCCGAGCGCGCGGCGGAACAGGATGACGTCCGCATGCAGATGGCCGCTTGCGCTGCACTGCAGCCGGATGCCGCGTTCTTCCGCCAGTCCTTCGAAATACTCCGCCACGCGGCGCAGTTCCGAGGCGAGGTCCAGACGGGTGTGGTCCAGCGCCGATTGCGCGTTGTCCGCGCGCGCCAGGAACAGGATGTTTTCCACCAGCCGCGACAGGCGTTCGAGTTCTTCCAGGCCGGACGCCAGCACGCTTTCGTAGTCTTCCGGCGTGCGGCGCTGGTAGAGGGCGACCTGGCAGCTTCCCATCAGCGCGCCGATCGGCGTGCGGATCTCGTGGGCGAGGTCGGCGGAAAACTGCGTCAGCCTTTCATAGCCGTCGGCCAGGCGGTCCAGCATGGCGTTGAAGGACGCGGCGACTTCGCGCAGTTCGTGCGGCGTGTCGGCAAGTTTCAGGCGTTGGTCCAGGTGGGCCGGCGTGATCCGGCTGGCCTGGGCCGCCATCGTGCGCAGCGGCCGCAGGCCGCGCCGCAGCGCCAGGTAGCCCAGCACCGCGATGGACAGGAAGGCCGCGACCGCCGCCAGCGCGACTTGTCCGCGATAGACGCGCAGCATGCGGGCTTCGCTCAGCAGCAGGTGGGCAGCCTGGACTTCCACCGCCCGGCCGTCCACGGTGCGCGTCATCGCGGCAACGACGCGCATGCGGCCGCCCTGTGCCGTCAGCGCCGGATGTACGTCGGCCACGGTAAGCGGCCGGTCCTGCGCCACGGGCGTGATCGGCGGCAGGGTCTGCCTGCCGGGATTGATGTCCATGACGGGTTCCGAATCCCGCATGCGGAACGTCAGTATGTCCTGCTCGTTGCCCAGCATGTTTTCGAACAGGGCGGGCCGGGCGCGGATCTCGTCCAGCGTCAGCGTGTCGCGCAGCAGCGTGCGGTAGCGTTCGACGCGTCCGACCAGGCCGACATCGCCGCGCACGATCAGGCTGGCTTCCAGGGATTTGTACAGGTATATGCCCGCCATGCTGACGACCAGCGCCGCGAGCAGCGCGAACACCAGCGCGGTGCGCAGGGTCAGGGAGTGTCGGCGTTGTCCGCGCATTCGCGTACCTCGCAGACGTAGCCGATGCCGCGTACCGTGTGTATCAGTTTCGGGTCGAAGGGCCGGTCTATCTTGGCGCGCAGGCGCTTGATCGCCACATCGACCACATTGGTATCGCTGTCGAAGTTCATGTCCCAGACTTCGGAGGCGATGATGGCGCGCGACAGGACTTCGCCCTCGCGGCGCACCAGCAGATGCAGCAAGGTGAATTCCTTGGCCGTCAGGGCGATGGCGGTATTCATGCGGACGACGCGCCGCCGCAGTACGTCGATGTGCAGGTCGGCCAGGCGCAGCTGCTCGGCTTCGCGTGCCACGCCGCGCCGCAGCAGCGTGCGTATGCGCAGGACGAGTTCCGTGAAGGAGAACGGCTTGACGAGGTAATCGTCGGCACCGAGCTCCAGGCCGTGTATGCGGTCCTGCAGGTGGTCGCGCGCGGTCAGGAACAGCACCGGGACGTCCTGGTGCTTGCGCAGCGTTTCCATGATCTGCCAGCCGTTCATGCCCGGCAGCATGACGTCCAGCACGATGAGGTCATAGCGCTGCTCCAGCGCCAGATGCAGGCCATCGGCGCCGTGGCGCGCCAGATCCACGGCGTAGCCCGATTCGCCCAGCCCCTTTTTCAGGTATTCGCCGGTTTTAAGATCGTCCTCGACTACCAGTATGCGCACACCGCACCTCTATTGCCTCGCGCCGATTCTATCGGTTTGGGCCCGGCGCTTCATGACATTATTGTCATCCTGGCGTCATGTTGGCGTCCTTATGCGAGCGCCACCATAGACCGTCGTCCCTGCGGGGACTTTCCCGGGCGGTCCGGATTCGTGGTCCGCCATAGCTTGATGGAGAATCGGATGAACAAGCGTTATCGGATCGGAGCGTGGTGTGCCGGCATGCTGCTGGCAGGCGGCATGGCCGCCGCACAGGCGCAGCCGGCGCCGGCCAACCGCCTGGCTGTACGCGGCAAGATCGAACAGGTGAGCGAGTCGACGCTGGTCGTCAAGGCGCGCAACGGCAAGGACGTGACCCTGGCGATTCCCGCCAATGTCGCCGTACGCGCGGTGTCGCTGGCCAAGCTCGGCGACATCAAGCCCGACAGCTTCATCGGCACCGCGGCCACGCCGCAGCCGGATGGCACCCTCAAGGCGCTGGAAGTGCACGTCTTCGCGGCGTCGCTGCGCGGTTCCGGGGAAGGCAACAGGCCCTGGGAAGGCTCCGACGGCAAGGTCGGACAGATGACCAACGGTACCGTCGGCAGCCTGGTCGGCACCAATGGCACGACCATGAAGGTGAAGTACAAGGACGGCGAAAAGACGGTGGTCGTGCCGCCCGATGTTCCCATCGTCTACATGGAGCCCGGTGACCGTTCCCTGTTGAAGACCGGCGCGCCCGTCCTGGTGTTTCCCACCAAGAACGCCGACGGCAGCCTGACGGCCAGCACCATCGTCGCGGGCAAGGACGGCACGATTCCGCCGATGTAAGGCCGAACGGGCCGCGCATGGCCACGCGCCCCGGCGCGACGGCATCGATGCGCCGCCCATTCCCTTGCCGCTATGGCGCGCCGGATGTCCCGGCGCGCCGCGCACCGGAGGCTACTCTTGTCCTTGAGCTCGTTTCGCGAGGCGGGCGCGCCCGTGCGCCGCGTCCATCCCCTGTATGTACGGATCACCCATTGGCTGAACGTCTATGCCATGGCCTGCATGTTCATGAGCGGCTGGGGCATCTACAACGCCTCGCCCATCTTCGGTTTCAGCTTCCCGCAATGGGCGACGCTGGGCGGCTGGCTGGGTGCCGCCACCATCTGGCATTTCTCGGTGATGTGGCTGCTGGTCGGCAACGGGCTGGTGTACCTGGCCGGCGGCGTGCTTTCCGGCCATTTGCGGCGGGACATGCTCGATGTGCGTCCGCGTGCCGTGGCCCGCGATGCCGTGGCCGCGCTAAGGCTGCGCCTGCCCCATACGCCGGGTCGCTACAACGCCGTGCAGAAGGCGTTGTACCTGGGTGTGCTGCTGCTCGGCGTACTGATCGTGCTGTCCGGCCTGGCGATCTGGAAACCCGTGCAACTGAGCGGGCTGACGGACCTGTTCGGCGGCTTCGCGGCCGCGCGTGTCGTACATTTCTGCGCCATGGCGGGCATCGGCCTGTTCGTCGTGGTCCATCTGCTGCTGGTAATCGTGGTGCCGCGCACCTTGCCGCCGATGATTACCGGCCGCGCCCACGGAGGCCGCGATGCCTGAACGCAAACATCCCCGCCTGGTGCTGGAACCCGCCCAGCGCAGCCAACTGTATCGCGCGCAGCGCCGCCTGCTGCTGCGCGGCGGACTTTCGCTGGGCGCGCTCGCCATGATGAGCGGCTGCAATATGCAGGATGGCGATACCTTCGACAAGGTGCTGTGGGCCATGTCGCGCTGGAACGACCGCGTGCAGGCCTGGCTGTTCAATCCGGACAAGCTGGCGCCGACCTACGCGGCGAGCCAGATCACCGATCCCTTCCCTTTCAATGCCTATTACCCCGAGTACAGCGTGCCTGACATCGATACCTCGGCCTGGCGCCTGGAAGTATCGGGAATGGTGTCCGACAAGCATGCGTGGACGCTGGAAGAACTGCGCCAGCTGCCGCAGGCCGCGCAGATCACGCGCCTGATCTGCATCGAAGGCTGGAGCGCCATCGGCCAGTGGAGCGGCATTCCGCTGAAGACCTTCCTGCAACGCGTGGGCGCCGACCTTACCGCACGCTATGTCGGCTTCAAGTGCGCCGACCGCTACTACGGCAGCATAGACATGCCGACGGCCCTGCATCCGCAGACCATCCTGGCGATGGATTTCGGCGGCGCGGCGCTGCCGGCGGACTACGGGCAGCCCCTGCGGCTGCGCGTTCCGACCAAGCTGGGATTCAAGAATCCCAAGCACATCGTGGCGATGTTCGTCACGAACACCTATCCCGGGGGGTACTGGGAGGACCAGGGCTACAACTGGTTCAGCGGCATCTAGCGGGGCAAGGTGCAATAGCCCGCGTTTATGAATTCAATAGTCGGCGTAATGGAATAGTGGTGGATTAGTGCGGAATCTGGAAAGATGAATTTCGATTGCAAGGGTTTATCCCTAGGTCTTGGAAGCGCAGAATGCGTTTCATCGGGAACAGCAACGGACATCGCGAACTTCCCAACTGAACGAAATCGCGATGTACGGCCCGGATCACTTAACCAGGACTAGGAGTACTGCCATGCAAGCCAAGACCATCGTTTCCGCTCTGATTCTTTCCTTCGCCGCGATCGGCGCCGCGCAAGCGGCCAACAGCGAGCCCAACAATGTGCCCTTCCAGGGCGTGTATGGGCAAGCCGCCAGCAGCGTCAGCCGTTCGCAAGTGCTGGCCGATCTGGCCCAGGCCCGCGAAGCCGGCCTGACGGGCAACCGCGAATCGAACAACGTGCCCTTCACCGCGCAAGCCGACAGCGGCGTGAGCCGCGCGCAGATCGCGCTGGGCTCGGATTTCGGTGACACGAACAACCAGCCGTTCCAGGGTGCGTAAGCACCGACGGCGATTCCAGCCACGGGTGGCGTGATCGCGCGATCGGGAGACCGGTCAGCATCGGGGTCCGGCAAGTGTCGCGGACCGCGCCATCAGGAAGTCCGGCCGTTCATGCCCGCACGGATGAACGGTTCCCCCGGCGAGAGGCGGGGGGTGCTGTAAGTGGCAGTCCTCTCGGCGCAGTACGTCGGCCCCCTCACGGGGGCCGATGTTTTTTGGGGTGCCCGGCGCGGCCTCCACGGCTCGGCATCGACGCTCATGGCCGCCTCTTGTAAAGTAGCCGTTCCCGGCGGCGCCTCGGTAAGGGGGGCGCCATCACATGTCGTGCCGCGACGCTGGGCGCGGCAGGCTTTAGGGGCCTTTCGGAAGGGCGCTTCATGAATTCCCTGGATATCGATGTATTGCAGCACGCACGCGACTGGGTCGCGGAAGGCCATCGCGTACACCTGATTACCGTTGTACAGACGTGGGGCTCGGCACCCCGGCAAGCGGGGGCGTTGGCGGCATTGCGCGGCGACGGCAGGCTGGTCGGCTCCGTGTCGGGCGGCTGCGTGGAAGACGACCTGATCGCGCGCGCGGTGGCGGGCACGCTGCCGGATATGGCCGACCGGGTGACGTACGGCATCACCAGCGAAGAGGCCGCGCGCTTCGGCCTGCCCTGCGGCGGCACGCTGCGCCTGGTGGTGGAGCCGCTGCTGGATACGGTATGGCTGGATCCGGTGCTGGCCGACGTGCGCGCCCATCGCCTGGTGATGCGTACCGTCGATCTACAGACGGGGGTCTGTTCATTGGCCCCGGCCAGCCCCATCGACGGTCCGGACTTCGATGGCCGCACGTTTCGTTCGGTCTACGGACCGCATTGGCGGTTGCTGATCATCGGCGCCAACCAGACGGCCCGGGTGCTGAGCGAGATTGCCTCGGCGCTGGATTTCCACGTGATGGTATGCGATCCGCGCGAAGAGTTCTTCGCGGACTGGAACCTGCCGAATGTGACCCTGCTGACATCGATGCCGGACGACACGGTGAACGAGATCGGCACGGACGAACGCACCGCCATCGTGGCGGTCACGCACGATCCCAAGCTGGACGATATGGCCTTGCTCGAAGCGCTGAAGTCGCCCGCCTTCTATGTGGGCGCGCTGGGTTCGGCGCCCAACCAGGCCAAGCGCCGCGAACGCCTGCGCCTGTTCGATCTTTCCGACGAGGAAATCGGCCGCCTGCATGGACCGGTGGGATTGCGTATCGCCAGCCGCACGCCGGCGGAGATCGCGGTGGCGATCGCCGCCGAGCTGGTATGGGTGCGCAATACGTTGGGCGGCGCTGCGGCGTGCACGCCCAATCCTTCCACGGCGTCGCGCGAAGGCTCCTAGCGCCAAAGACGGCTGGCGTTAACGGCTCCTGGCGTTGGCGCTTGGCGGTAAAGCCGCTGGGGTAAGGGCACCGGCGGCAAGGCACCGGCAGCTGGCCGTGGCGATACGTGTCAACGCGGACCGAGCGCGATCGTGTCGCCATTGCGCGGCGCCTCGATCACGCGTTCGGGAATTTCCCAGATCAGCAGTTTCGGCGGTGTCTGCTTGAAGGCGGCGCCGCCGAAGTACGCATTGGCGGCCCCGGCGAAGTCGCCGCCGTCTTTCGCGAAATCGGGAACGCGTGCGTGCAGGTCCCGTTCCAGGTAGGGCACGAAATTGCCGTTGCGCGAGAAGGACGTGCCGATCAGCGCGGTGTTGGGCAGATTGCTATCGCCAAAAAGATCGTCGGCGCCGCTCGTGCCCGCGGGCTGGGGCGCCTGGGTGAAGACCGATACGCGCGTGATGTCCGGCGGCGGTTGCAGGGCCGGGGGCAGCCAGTCCAGGCCGGCCAGGCGGATCAGATCGCCCGGCACGGTCTTGATGCCGGTCTGCACGGTCCAGTCCGTGCGAGGCGACACGTCCACGCCGGTCCGGCGTATTGCCTGGGCCAGCTCGGCGGCGGCCCGCGCCGCGCCGGCTTCGTTCCAATGGGTGTCGGTGCGCAGATAGGCGCCGGACATATTGCCGCCGTTGCCATCGTTACCGCCAGCGCCATCGACCGCCGCCAGGGCAGGCGCCAGGTTCACGGCGTCCACGCCTTCGGCGCGCAGTTGCGCGACCCAGCGATCCAGGCGCGGCGCGGATGCCGCGGGCCGCTGCAGGCCGCACAGGCGATCGGCGGCGATGCGGCTTTTGTCGGGCACCACCGCCACGACCAGCGCGATATGCCGCGCAGCCAATTCGTCCTTGACGCGTCCGACTTCCCGCGCGCGCGATTGCGCGTTGTCTTCCGCGTGCGGATAGCGCATGAACTCGTCGGTCAGGAACAGCCACCCCGGGCAGCCCTGGCGGACGCGCGGACCCAGGTCGCCGGCCACGATCCAGCTGAATCCGCGTTCCAGCCTGGCGGACTCGGCGGGAAGCGGCGCATCGGACAGGGCGTGGGCCAGCGCGCGGGTGGTGTCGCCGTGCATGAAAGCGGGCCAGTTGAAGCCTTGCGGGAGCAGATCCAGCGTGCCGCGGGCCGCCTGGACGACGGTTGTGACCAGGCCGGCCAGCAGGAAGAGAACCAGCGCCGCGCCGGCCAGTTGGCTTGTCCAGCGCGCGATGCGGCTGGGATGGTCGATGGGAGGAGCGCTTGGCGTCATGGCTCAGAACTGGAAGTACAGGAACGGCACGGCGCCGCGGCTGGCGATCAGCGCGAAGGAAAACAGAAAGCCCATGACCGGCCACAGCGCGCCCGCGGTCAGCACGGCCGGATTCCGGAAGCGCTCCATCCATGGGGCCAGGGCGGGCGCGAAGGCGCAGAAAACGCCCAGCGCTATCGTCATGACGTGGACGGGCCGTAGCGCCAGCCGCATCTCGTCGCCCAGGGCGATGCCGTGCAGGCCGAACTGGCCCGCGTACATGGCCAGCGCGCCCTCGAAAGTATGGGCGCGGAAGATGGTCCACGCCAGCATGACGAACAGCAGCGTCAGCACGCGGGCAGGCAGGCGCGGCAGCGCGGGCAAGCCGCTGTTGATCCACAGGCGTTCGACGCATAGCGCCAGGCCGTGCGCGATGCCCCACAGCAGGAAATTCCAGCTGTCGCCGCCGTGCCACAGGCCGGCGATGGCCATGGTCAGAAGAAGGTTGCGGTAGGTGCGCGCGACGCCGTGGCGATTGCCGCCCAGCGGGATGTACAGATAGTCGCGCAGCCAGGTGGAAAGCGATATGTGCCAGCGCCGCCAGAAGTCCTGGATGCTGCGCGCCAGGTAGGGATGCAGGAAGTTTTCCGGGAAGTGGAATCCCAGCATCAGCCCCAGGCCGATCGCCATGGCGCTATAGCCGGCGAAATCGAAGAACAGCTGCAGCGTATAGCCCAGGCAGCCCAGCCAGGCATCGGCCAGCGAAGGATGCGGCAGCGCGAAGGCCGTGTCGACCAGTGGCGCCAGCGTATCGGCGATCAGTACTTTCATGCTGATGCCGATCATGAAGCGCCGCGCGCCCAGCGCGAACTGCGGCCAGTCCACCGTGCGCGCGATGAGCTCGCGCTTGACCCAGTCGTAGCGGATGATTGGGCCGGCGATCAAGTGGACGAACATCGCCTGGTACGCGCCGAAGGTCACGAAACTGTAGTCGGCCGGCACCGTGCGGCGGTACACGTCGATCAGGTAGGAGATCGACTGCAGGACGATGAAGGAAAGCCCGATGGGCAGCACGACGCGCTGCCAGCCGACGGGATGCCCGCCGGCCGCGCCGATTGCCGTGTTCAGCGTGTCGACCACGATGTTGGCGTACTTGTACCAGCCCAGCGTGCCCAGCGCGATGCCGATCAGTATCGCCAGCGTCCAGCCGCGGCGGCGTCCGTCGCCTGCCTTGTCGATCAGGATCCCGCCCAGCCAGCCCAGCAGCGTCAGGGCGATGAACAGGAATAGGAACTCCGGGCTCCACCAGCCGTAGAACACCCAGCTGGATGCCAGCAGCACGGCGTTGCGCCGGTACACGGCGCGGCCACCCCCCACGCCCGCCAGGACGTAGACGATGAGGAACGCTGGCAGGAACAGCGTCAGGAATTCCAGCGACGCGAAAACCATGGAGTGACCGGATGCAGGATAAGCCCGGGCCGCGGATGGATGGCGGCGGCCCGCGATGTCGCCAGGAAGATCAGCGCGCCAGCGTGTCGTCGACGCGTATCAAGCGGGTGCCGGACGAACCGGGGATCGCCAGGACGCTATAGCGCTTGCCCGCCTGCAATTGGCCCAGGTCCAGCGGCGCGCCGGCGGGTTGGCCCGCGCAGGCCGCCTGCACCGACAGCGCGACGGGGTTGATGGCGCGACGCTTCAGCGTGCCCGTCGCGACGTCGTCGACGATGGCGATGCCCCGCCCCGCCGCCTGCAGGCCGGCATGCGCGCAGGACGGATCCAGGCTGTAGAAAGCCAGCGACGCTTTCAGGCCGTTGAAGTCGTCCGGTTGTTCGGCCACCGTGACGGTCTTGATGCCGTCCTTGCCGTCGGGCAGCACGGCCACGGTGGCGAAGGCGCCCGGCGCCACGCGCACCGATACCGCCGCGCGGGCGCTGCCCTGCTCGATCGCGCCGGCGATCGCGCTGTTGGCCTTCACCGGCAGGAAGTCGGTGGCCGGCCGGGCCGCGTCCAGCACGATGCGTGTCTGGCGGTTGTCCGGCACCACGGTGACGGGCGTGGCGGTGGCATTGACGAAGCGCAGGAACGAGGCGTCTTCGGACGGGCCGGTTTCATACAACTGGGTCTCGGCGGCGCTGGCGGCGGCCAGGGGCGCCGCGGCCAGCGCGAGGGCCAGCACGCAATGGCGGATGGGCTTCATTTTTTCTCCATGCCCTTGACCAGCGGCAGGTCCAGGACGGCCTTGGTGATGGCATCGCCCCACTGCTTGTAGCCGGGCGCGGTGAAGTGCTGGCCGTCGACCGTGCCCCACTGCCCCGGCTTGGAGAAGTTCAGCGAATCGATATAGACGCACGGCGAGACATTGGCCGCCAGGAAGCTGGACATCAGCTTGACGCGGGCAAAGGTCTTGCCGAATTTGCCGCCTTCGCTGCCCCAGGCCGGGCCGATCCAGATGCAGGCGGTGTTGGTGGCGGCGATATCTCCCGTCAGCGCCGTCACCTGCTGCCACGCCCAGGTCTTGGGGAAGTCCGGCTTGTCATAGGCGGCCATGGTGTCGCCCATGACGATCATGACGATGTTCGGCCTGTCGGTGGCGATCAGTTGCTTGATCGGCCGGGTCTGCGGGTTGGCGCCCAGAACCTTGATCGGGCCCTTGTCCACGCGTTCGGCGCCGCCGCAGGTGCCGGTCGTGACCTTGGTCCAGTCGCCGGCATTCGCGCCGCAGATGCCCAGCGAATGCACGTGCGCGCCCTGTTGCACCAGGTCGTCGTGCAGCGTGGTGATCAGGTGCGTGGGGACGGTCATGTGGCTGTCGCCCACGATAAGGATGGACAGTCCGGCGAGAACGGCAGGTAGCATAAAAATATCTCTCTACGAAAATAAACAGGAATCCGGCGGCGCGGACGAAACGGTGCGCGGGCCTTTACTGCGTGTACGGCGACTTGAAGGTGTTGGCGGGCAGGCTGACGCCGCCCGGCATGGCGTCGAAGGTATAGCGGGCATACAGGCCGCCCACCCATTGGCGGTAGTCGCGCGCGTTGTCGATGCCTGCCATGCCGCCCAGGAACAACTGCGGACCGACCTGGTATTCGGCGTTGGTCGCCAGGCTGTAGCCCACGCCGGTCTTGCTCTGGCCGTCGTAGCGGGCATCCGGCGAACCGGTCTGCCCCTGCGCGTAAGCGATGGCCGCGGCCGCGTTGGCGGCGCTCTGCAGGCTGCCGCTGGTCGGGAAGTACGGCGATGAACTTGTATGGAAGTACTGCAGGCCCAGCGATCCGCGCACCTGGTAGCTGAAGTTGCCTTGCCGCTGCGCCCAGTTCACCGGCACGCTGAGCGCGTAGTATTCCTGCGGACTGAAGTAGCCGCCCTGGCCGTAGGTGAAGTAGCTGAGGTTCTTGTCATAGGACATGGCCATCAGGTTCAGCCCGCTGGTCAGCTGGTAGTTGGTATCGCGCAGCAGGTACTTGTACAGGCCGACACCGCCTTCCAGTTTGGTGTTCGATTCGACGTTGCGGCCGTCCAGCGATTGCCAGGATCCATAGCCATATACGCCGTAGTCGCCATAGTCCTGCGTCAGCTGGAGCCGGACGCCGGTCGCCGCGACCGCGCCCCAGGACTGGCCGGTGCGGGCATCGCGCGCGCCGGCGAAGGAAAGCAGGCTGTCGGTGACCGGGCGGCGCGACAGCTCGGCCGTATAGGACAGGCCGCTATCGTTGAGCGGGCGATTCAGCTTCACGCCGCCGACCACGTTCGTGTAGCGAAAGCCGATGGGCGTCGTGCCCAGGTCGGCGGACAGGCCGTTGGTGTCGTAGCCCACGGACAGGCCGACGCCATGGTCGCTTTGCGATCCCGCCGATCCCGTCGTGCCGTTCTGTTGGGCCAGCGCCGCGGCCGGGCCGCCGCCGAACCGGCTGTTGGCGCCATAGCCCTGGCCGATTGAGCCGGCCTGCAGGGTGGTGGGCGTGACGCGCAAGGTGAGATTGCCGTCGCCCACCGGCAGGCGGGCTTCGGATGGCGCTTCGATGTCGTTGAGCTTGCCCATGCCCGATTCGCCGTTGCGGTTGCGGCCCAGCAGGCCGACCTGCGCATAGGGCGTGGCGGTACGCATGAGCTGGTCCAGCTCCTGTTGTATGGAGGGCGGTGCGGCGGGCTGGGCAGCGGGCGCCGCGGCGCGGCCGCCGCTTGTGCCGGCGGCCTGCGCATATCCGTAGCCGTCCGCGCGCGGCGCCGCATAGCCGGGGGCGGCGGCGTAGCCCGGGGGGGCATAAGCCGGTGCCGGCGCGTAGCCCGGTGGCGGCGCATAACCCGGTGCGGGTGCGTAACCTGCCGTTGGCGCATAAGCCGGCGTTGGCGCATAACCCGGCGCCGCGGTATCCGCATAGGCGTATTGCACCGATCCCGCGGGTGCCTGGTAGGGCGCCGGCGGTTGCAGCGACGAAGCCGGGGCGGGAATATAGGCACCCTGGCCAGCGCTGGTCGCGCCGGCGCTCGCCAGCGCTTCGGGCATCGGCAGCGGCGCCATGCCCAGGGTCGATTGCGTGCGTTGTCCCGGCAGTCCGATGAAGGGATTGCCCGCCGCGGGCGAGGCGTCCGCCACGCGCGTGCCATTGCCGCCCGATTGTTCCGCCGCCAAGGCGGCTTTCAGCAGTTGGGCGGCCTTCGACGTCTTGCCCTGTTCGCGATAGATGCGCGCGGCGGAGGCCAGTACGTCCGGGCTATCGGGCGCCAGCGCGATCGCCTTCTGCGCGGCGCTGTCCGCGTAGTCGTAGTCCTTGACGCGGTTGGCCATCTGCGCGGCGCCCAGCTGCACGTCGACGTTGCCGGGATCGCTGCGCTGCAGCTTCTTGTACAGATCCAGCGCCTTCGGGTATTCCTGCGCGCTGGCGTACATGCGGGCCAGCGTGACGACCACCAGGGGGTCGTTGGGGCGCTCCTGCAGGACGGGCGCCAGGATGTCATAGGCGGCGACCAGGTCGTCGCGTTGGCGCAAGGCTTCGGCCTGCCGCACGATATACAGGACCCGCAGGTTGTCGAAGCTGTCCTGGTCGGCCTGGCTCAGGCGCTGCCGCTGCAGCGACCGCAGCACATCGACCAGTTCGGCATCCCGCCCCGTCTTCAGCAGCAGGGACGCGTATTGCAGCGATAGCGCCGGCGGCGGATTGCCGCGCGCCATCGCGTCGCGCAGCATGGCCGTGCCGGTAGCCGTGTCGCCCGCGTCGACGTAGGCCAGCGCCAGGGCGCCCAGCATGTCGGGGTCCTGTCCGGCGTAGGCGGTGCTTTGCGCCAGCAGGTTCAGCGCTTCTTTGCGCCGGCCGCTCTTGGCCATGCGCGATGCCAGCGCAGCCTGCGATTGGACCCAGGTGCGGCGCTCCAGCAGCGCCACGTCGGCAGTGCGTGCGGCTTCCGGGATGCGGCGCAATGCGGCAAGCGCGCGATCCCATTCCTTGGCTTGCGCCGAGACCAGCGCGCTGGCGTACAGGGCCTGGTCGTCGCCCGGCCGCGCCGCTGTCAGTTCGTCCATGACGGCGAGCGCGCGCGTTTTATCCCCTGCTTTCAGGTACAGCCGGGCGAGCGACACGCGTATCCATGGGTCGGCCGGATCCTCCTTCACGGCCTGTTGCAGCGCCGCCCGCGCGGTCGCGTCGTCGCCGCGCGCCAGCGCGGCCTTGGCGCGGCCGTCGTCCAATGCGGCACGCAGGATGTCGGCGTTGCCGACCGCCGTCCGTTGGGCCGGCGTCAGGCCGTCGATCATGCGGCGCGCTTCGCTCTCCTTGCCGTTGCGGGCCAGCACCGACACCAGTCCGCGCAGGGTATCGGCATCGTCGGGCGCTACCGCCAGCGCGCCGCGATACAGCCGTTCCGCTTCGTCCAGCCTGCCCTCGCCGGCCGCGATGGCGGCAAGCTGCGTGGCGGCCGCGGGATCGCGCGGCGACACGTTCATGGCCTGCCGCAGCAGGCGGTCCGCGCCGGCGGTGTCGCCGGCCTGCCGCGCCGCGTTCGCGCGGGTGACCAGCGTCCAGTACGCGGCGTTCTCCAGCGCGGTCTTCCAGCGCGCGCCGCCGTTGCGCACCGCGCGTTCCAGCAGCGTCCTGGCGTCGTCGAAGCGCTGCTGGCGCAGTCGCACCACGCCCAGGCCGCCGAGCGCGTCGGCGTAGTCGGGCCGGGCCCGCAGCACGGCATTGAACTCCGTTTCGGCCGCGGCCATATTGCCCTGGTTCAGGGCGCGCAGTCCGGCATCCGTGCGCGTGCGCAAGGGATCGGCCGGCGTCGCGCCGGCGGCGGGCGCCTTGCCGATATTGGCGTACTGCTGGCGGATCTCGTCGTCCTCCGGATGCGCCTTCAGGTAGGCCTCGAACAGGGGGGCATCGACCTTGCGCGGCGGATTGCCCAGATAGCCCAGCGCCTCGCGCCAGCTTTCGGTGGCCGCGCCGCCCACGTCGGGCAGCGTGGACAGCTTTTCCAGGGCCCGTATGCCGTCCGCGCGCTGCTTCTCGTCCAGCGCCGTGATCTGCGCGATGTTCAGGCGGATTTCGTTATTGCCCGGGTCTTCCTGCGAAAGGCGCTGCAGGTTGCGCAGAGCCTCCGCGCGTCCCGCCGCCGTATAGCCGAGGCGGCTGTAGTATTCCAGCGCAATGTCGCCCGTCGGGCGCGGGACGTTCTTGAACGCCGCGCGATAGTTTTCCAGGGCCGTGTTCGGGTCGTTGGACTGTATCGCGAGCCGGGCCTGCTCCAGCCTGCGCTTGCCTTCGCCGCTGCCCAGTTCGATGGCCTGGTTCAGGCGCGCCACGCGCAGGCTGTCGGGGTCCACCGCGCGCAGCCGATCCAGGTACTTGCGCGCGTCGGCCGGCTTGTTGGCCTTGACCGCGTCGATGCCCAGGCCGTACAGCGCGTCCGGCTGGTTCGGATCGATGCGCAGCAGCTTTTGCCAGGCCTCGCCGGAGCGCTCCGCATTGTTGCGCTGCTGCCAGTACTGGCCTTGTTTCACCAGCACGTCGATGGCGCTGTCCTGCGCCCATGCGGCTAGGGGCATGGACGCGGCGAGCAGGCCGGCGGCTAGGGAGCTGAGACGCGGCGGCATGATTTTTCCCAGGAAGGTTGTACGGTACCGGCGGTACGGAAGCGGTAGCGTCCTTCGCTCCAGCCCAGGCCGAAGAGCGTCAGGACATAGTCGTAGTAAGGCGCCTGCGAACCGGTCGCGTCGGCCTTGGCGCGGGCCTGTTCAAGCAGCGCCAGCACGCGTGCGCGCTGCGCGGCCAGCAGGTCCGCCCGGTTCGTGGCCTGCAGATAGGGCAGCAGCGCCGCGGAGAAGCCGAACTGGCCCGTGCCCTCGGCGACACCGGTGGCCGTGCGGACGGATTCCGGCGGATATCCCAGTACGGCGGTCGCGGTGGCAAGCCCGCGCGTCGCCTGGCGCAAAGGCGACGCCAGCGCATCGTCGTCGGGCGTCACGCCCGCCCACAGGTAGGCACGGATGGCGTCGTAGCTGCCGACGTCGCCCTTGACCGGATCGGTGGCGAAGCGGCCGTGCGGCGCCTTCGCGGCGGACGCGGCGGGCGCGACATAGGCCACCCAGTCGGGCACGTAGCCAGTGTCCAGGCCGGCGGCATAGACGGCGGGCGTGTTGCGCGCGACGTCATGCCAGACCGCGGCCTGGCCCGCCGTCGCCAGCCTGCGCAGCACGGGCGGCGGCAGATAGCTGGCGTTCAGGCGCGTGATGCCGCCCGGCAGGACGAAGCCCATCGGGCCGGGAAGCAGCATCTTGCCCAGGCCCGGAAGATCCGCGATCTCTTCTTTCTCGATGCGCGCGAGCAGGGCCTGCCCGCGCGCCGCGTAGTCCTTCCTGCCCCACAGCCTGCCGGCTTCCAGCAGGTCGTACGCCAGCCACAGGTCGGCATCCGAGGCGGCGTTCGCGTCCAGCACGCGCCAGGTCCCGTCCGGGGCGTGGCCCCAGAACCAGGCCGGCAGGCGCTTGCCGATATCGCCGCCCGCCAGGTTGGCTTCGGTCCATTGCCACAGGCGATCGAATGTGGGCTGGTCGCCGGCCACCAGCGCGAAGAACATGCCGTACGACTGTCCCTCGGAAGAGGTATGCCGCTGCGGGGTGCTGGCGTCCAGCACGCGTCCGTCGGGCTGGATGAAACGCGCCTGGAAGTCTTCCCAGAGCGGCCAGGGCTGCGCATCGCAGGTCGCGGCGCCGGCGGCCCAGGGCACGCACAGGGCCAGCAGGGCGCACGCGCGCCGCCAGGCGCCGGGCGCGAGCAGGCGATGCGTGCGTGGCCGTTGCATGTCCATCAGCGCTTCAGGCGCCGCTGCGCGCGGGCGTGCAGCGACCAGTACAGCACGGACGCCAGCAGCAGCGCGCCGAGCAGGCAGCAGGCCAGGAAAACCAGCATATGGCGGCTGAAGAACCATTCCGCGTATTCCACCGGGCCCAGCCGTCCGACGTAATAGCTGTCTTCCGCCAGCAGGCTTTCCGCCTGTTTGCCGCGCACCAGCGCCAGCGAACCCTTGATGCCGCGGTCGTCGCTGCTGTCGTCCATCAGTACGTCGAGCGCGTCGGACAGGCCCTGCGGCTTGTTGCCCGACACGACCACCACGCTGCGTCCCGCGGTAAGCGGCGATTCGAATCCGGCCAGCATCGCGTCGGCGCTATCGCTGTTGAAGGAAAGCGTGTCGCGCGGCTGCGGCCGCGCGCCCAGCCATGACGTCGTGCGATAGACCAGGTCCGATATGCTGAAGCGCTTTTCCTTGCCGTCCATGGAGGCCGGCATGTACTGGGCCCATTGCTTGAGCAGCGGCTGGTTGTCGCCCGAGGCGATCACCAGCAGGTCCTTGTCCGCCAGCTTGGCTGCCTGACCCGGCTGTGCCACGGTAATGCCGGTGGCGGGATAGCCGGTGGAGGCGCCCAGGTGGCCCACCAGGGTCAGGTAGGCGCTGTAGTCGGACTCCGACGGCCGGTCAGGCAGGACCACGGTGGTCTGCGACAGGTCGGCCATGCGCGTAAACGGGAACCCGGCCTTGTCAAAGGCATTCAGGTCCGGCATCGCGATGAAATGCGGGATATGCGAAATATCGATCGTCGAATCCGGATCGATGGCGCCGCGCACGTTGTCCAGCAGCGCGTCCTTGCAGTCGCCCTGTTTCAGCACGTCGTAGGAGTAGTACAGCTGCAGCTGCGAGCGCGGCGGCAGCAGGAACAGCGGCAGCTCCAGGCGTTTTTCCGCCGGCAGCGTCGAGTCCGGCAGCAGCTTATCGGCGATCGAGGCGGCGGCCACGGCCGGCAGCGGGATGGCCTGCACGAACTGGTTGTTCAGGCTGACCGTCAGCAGCGACTTGTCGCTGGTCGGCCTGGGCGTATAGCGGTACTTCAGGTCCACCGGCACGCGCTTGTTCTGCCAGTTGAACAGGTCCGGCGGCACGCGCAGGTTCAGACGGATCAGGTCCGGGCGATAGCCCGCGACGTTCAGGGCGCGGCCGTCCGCCAGTTCGCCGAACTTCACCGGGCGGTCGCTGGGCAGCCAGTTCGGCGCGTCGTAAGGCTTGCGGGCCGTCAGGGGCTGCAGCTTGGTGATGGTGGCCGCCTGGCCCGACAGCGTCTGGCCGCCCAGCACCAGGGCGTTCGCGGCGGTCTTCAAATCGGCGCTGTCGCGCCCCTGGACCAGCAGCAGCTTGCCGTGCGGATCGTTGGGATTGTCCACCACCGAAACGGTGGGCGCGCTGACGGCGCCGGCTTGCAAGCCCGGCACGGCCGCGCCGCCCGCGATCAGCACGACGGCATTGCCGGTCTTCGGCAACTGCCCCAGCGTCGTGGGAAAACGCGCCCCGCGATAATCCGCCAGCGCGCCGAACCACGACGAAAGCGCGCCGGCGGCTTCCAGCGTGGCGGGATCGGGCGTGCCTGCGAAGACCATGGGCAGCACCAGCCGCCGCACGTCGCGCCGGTCGAAGAACGGCAGCGGCAGGGTCGACAGGTCATTGCGCATGCGCAGCGGCGCCACCGTCAATTCCAGCACGCTTTCGTTGCCGACGTTGGCCCACAGGCTGGAGTGCAGCGGGTCTTCGCACTGCATCGTGTAGTGGCCGATCAGCTGCAGATTCAGCCGGTTGAAGTCGGTGATCAGGCGCGCCGGGATGTCCACGGTGCGCTGCAGGTTCTTCCCGGCATCTTCTTTCGGCACGGGGATGCTGTAGGCCACTTCGCCGTTGACCATGACGTTGATGTGCGACAGGTCTGGCAGCAGTGCCGGCGAATAGGCGTAGTCCAGCTTCAACTTCGCGCCGGTGACGACCTCGTCCGCCCGCACGCTGAACGGCACGCCGTTGGTGCCATCCACGCCCGTCATGTTCAGCGGATACTGCGCGCCCAGTTGCTTCAGGGTCAGCGAATAGGTGCGCGAGCCATCCGCCGCCGGCGCCCCGGCGGGCGCGGAAGCCGCCGGCGCGGCGGTCCCCGTGGCCGGCACGGGGTCGGACGGCGCCGCGCCGGCGCTATGGAATGCGCCGGCCAGCAGCGTGCCGGCGAGCGCGCCGCACAGGCCGCGGCGGGCGCGGTGGACGCGATTGTGGAACACGGTCATCGATCTCTCGCAGTGCCGGTGGAGGTTTGCGCCGCGACGGCGGGCGTGGCTGCCTCGGCGCGCCGGTGCGCGCGGAAGCGTTCGTGGAAAAAATGGCGCAGCAGCAGCGCGAAGCCATGCGCGCCGATCTTCGTGACTTCCAGCAGGGCCGCCAGCGGCGCATCGGGCTTGCGATTGCCCCAGCCGGACGCCCAGGTATCCGCGCGCGCGAAGGTCAGCTGGGCCAGCTCGACCTGCTGGGCGACGCTTAGCGCATCGAAGCGCAGGCCCACCCTTTCGTCACGGCTGAATACGGCGGTGGCGGGAAAGACGCCTTCCTCCCGGCCGCGAAAGATCGATATCTGCACCTGTTCGTGCAGCGCCACCCGCGCGCCGCGGGGCAGGACCAGCCCCAGCCCGGTCTGCGAGAAGTCGCTGGTTTCGCACGCGACGGTCTTGCCATCGGGCAGCCTGACCATGGCGGGCAGCTGCGCGGCAACGCGCGGATCGCCGCGCAGCTGCCGGTTCTCCGCCGCCACGGCGACGCTCGCGCTGGTGATGACGATGTTGTAGACCGTCCAGGCCAGGTTGATGCAGATGGTGGTCTTGACGTCGGTGTCGCCGTGTCCGAAGGCCAGTGCCGCCAGGCCGGCGGCCATGCCCGCCAGGTTAAGCAGCAGCAGCACGATATAGGGCCGCGCCATCGTCCAGTCGAAGTAGGATTGCTCGATCACGCCGCCCTTGGCGGTGACGTTGAATTTACCCAGCTTGGGATTGATCAGCGCCAGCATCACGGGGCGCATGATGTACCACGCCAGTACGGATTCGTAGACCTCGTTCCAGAACGAATGGCGAAAGCGCCCCTGTATGCGCGAGTTCGTCAAACTGGCATGCAGCAGGTGCGGCAGCGCGTAGGCGGTGATCATCAAGGCCGACGCCTGGAACACGTGCGCGCCGAAGAACAGGTAGGCCAGGGGCGCGGTCAGGAAGACGATGCGCGGCAGGCCATAGAAAAAGTGCAGCATCGCGTTCAGGTAGCACAGGCGCTGGCCGAAGCTCAGTCCTTTGCCGGCCAGGGGATTGTCCACGCGGAAAATCTGCGCCATGCCGCGCGCCCAGCGTATGCGCTGGCCGATGTGGGCCGACAGGCTTTCGGTGGCCAGCCCGGCCGCCTGCGGAATGCCGAGGAAGGCGGTGTTGTAGCCGGCGCGGCTCAGCTTCAGGGCGGTGTGCGCGTCCTCTGTCACCGTCTCGACGGCCACGCCGCCCACTTCTTCCAGCGGGCCGCGCTTCAGGATGGCGCAGGAGCCGCAGAAGAACGCCGCGTTCCACAAGTCGTTGCCGTCCTGCACCAGCCCGTAGAACAGTTCGCCCTCGTTGGGGACGGCGCGCCCGGTGCGCAGGTTCTTTTCGAAAGGATCGGCGGAGAAGAAAAAGTGCGGCGTCTGCAGCATCGCCAGTTTCTCGTCCTTCAGGAACCAGCCCATGCACATCTGCAGGAAGGAGCGCGTCGGCACGTGGTCGCAGTCGAAGATGGCGACGTACTCGCCCTGCGTCTGCTTCAGCGCCCAGTTCAGGTTGCCGGCCTTGGCGTGGCGGTTGTCTTCGCGCGTGATGTAGCCCGCGCCGACTTCCTCGCAGAATTCCCGGAAGGCGTCGCGCCGGCCGTCGTCCAGCAGGTATACGCGCAGCTTGTCGGCCGGCCAGTCCATGGTGAGCGCCGTATAGACGGTTTGCCGCACGACGTTCAACGGCTCGTTGTAGGTCGGAATGAAGATGTCCACCGACGGCCACAGGTTGCTGTCGCGGGGCAGCGGCACCGGCTTGCGGCGCAGCGGCCAGGCGGTCTGCAGATATCCCAGCAGCAGGACGGCCAGCGCATAGCATTCGGCCAGCACCAGTCCCCAGCCGAACAGCATGTCGGTCAGGTTATCGAAGTCCAGGGTGGCGGTCAGTCGCCAGTACATGTAGCGCAGCGATGCCGTGCACGACAGCACGATCAGCGTCAGCACGGTCAGTTGGCCGGCCACGCGGCGCACGCACAGCGCGAACAGGAAGGTCACCACGCAGAACACCAGTTGCTGTTCCAGCGTCAGCGGGATGACGATCGTCAGCCACACGAGCAGGGCCGCCAGCACGGCGATCGCCGCGCGCAGCGGACGGCTTGTCCACACGCCGCGCTGAAGCAGGCGGTCGCCGGGCGCGGGGCCTTCCGGCGGGTAATGGAAGGATTGCTGCCGGCGCTTCATGTCGTGCGGCTCCGCGGATTTTCCAGGCGCGTCAGCACGTGCTGGGCGCATTGCTGTAGGTCGCGCGCGGCGCGGCCATGGGGGTCGTAGTCCAGCACATTCATGTGGCAGGCCAGGGCCTCGCGCACCGACTCGTCGTCGTGGATCACGCCGACCGTGCGTGTTCCCAGGCTCTGGCGCATGACCTGGATGACGTCCTTGGCCAACCGGCGCGACTGGTCGACCTGATTGATGGCATAGACGCAGGGCGTTTCGCCGTTTTCATTCTTCGCGCCGTAGGCTTCGACCATCGATGCGGTGGCCGGCAGCGCGGCGTACGACGCCGCGTCGGCCAGCGTCACGGCCAGCACCAGGTCCGCCGCGGCGATCGCCTGGCGCGTATAGACCGATGGACCGGGCGGCGTATCGATCAGGACGATGGCGTCGTCGGGCAGGCGCATGTCGCGCAGCCGTGTCGCCAGCAGGGTCGGTTCGTCGCGCAGCAGGTGTTCGAGTCGCTGGCGGTCCGTTTCCGGCAACTGTCCATGCGGCAGCACGTCCAGGCCGTTCTTGCCGGCCACGCGCGCGTCGCCCCACGGCCGATGCGACAAGGTGGCGCGGGCCAGCCCGTCCAGGCCGCCCTGCGGGGCGTCGACATGCAGGCGCAGCGCGTTCTGCGGGTCCAGGTCGACCGTGACGACGGGATGGCCCATGCGGGCCAGCGCGGCGCCCATGTTGGCGCTGATCGTCGTTTTGCCTACGCCGCCCTTGGCGGATATCACCGCGATCGTTTTCACGATGACAGCAACCGGTTGAACAAATCGGGCAGGCGCGGCGAGCCGGCCGGCGTGTCATCGCGGGCGGCCAGGCGGCGGAACGGATCGGTGCCGGCGGCTGGCGCGGGTGCGTCGCCGGAGGCGGCGGGCACGGCCGCTTCGGCGCCGGGGGCAGGGGCGATCGTCGGCTCGGCGCGCAGCGCCGGGGCGGCTGCCTCGTTGGCGGCTTCGTCGATCGCGGCGGGTTTCAGCAGCGGCGCGACTGCCGTATGCGCGTCCGTATGCGCCGCCCGGGCGGCCGGCGATTCCACCGGCACCGGGGCGATCGGCACGAGGAAGGCGTCCGGAATGTCGCGGCTGAACGGCTTGGGCCGTGGCGGCATGAACTGCGCGCGAGGCTTGTCCGCGCCGGCATCATGATCGTGCGCGCTTTCGGCCGCGCGCTTTGCTTCGGCTCGTTCCGCTTGCGCGATGACCGAAGTATCGTCCGCGCCCACGGCCGGCGCCGCGATGCCGGCCAGCGGATCGAAGGTCGACAGCACGGGCCAGCGTGCGCGCGCTTCCCGCGCGGCCGCCACCGTGGCGATCTCCTGGTAGGAGCCGGGGTCGCCGCCGAACTGCGCGAACAGCCGGGCGATGTCGTTGTCGTCGTCGGGGTTCATGCCGTGCCACCTTGTTTCGAGAATACGAATCGCAGGCTGCCCGTCCCGGGATCGGCCTGTTGCAGCCGCACGCGCAGCGCATCGCCCGCCCCGGCCGCCGACATCCATCCTTGATACACGCCTTCCAGGAAAGCCGGCGTCCAGTCGAGATGGGCTTGGCCGAAGGCCGCGGAGAGCGGCGAGCAGAAATGCTGGATCGCTAGGGCCGCGCTGTCCTGGTCGTCGAGTTCGACCAGGCCCCAGTCCAGGGGCTTCCATACGGCGTTCATGGCATCGCGCAAATCGGCAATGCTCGCGCATGGTCCCAGCGGGTGAAGCGCGGCGAATCGCAGGCCGACGCGATTCATCAATCCGCGCAGTTCCGCCGTCGACAGATGCGCGCGAAATTCCTCGGCCTGGGCATGGAGAAAATCCCGCCACTGCGGAATGCATAGGCGACCGTGTAGATATTCAAGTTCGGCACCCTGCATCCGAGTTCCCCTCAGCCAGTTGCAAACTACTACCTCACGCTGTCGGCCAAACGGATGAACCGACCACTTATAACGAATTGTGAGTTAGCAATCTTTGTTTAACAAGACAGACAAAGGGGCAGATTCACAACTTCCTTGTTCTTGTCGATATATGTCTGGTGGCAAGGGGGATGTTGCGCCGCATCTACACGAATATGACGGAAGATAACGGATCGATGCGGAGTCTTCCGCTATGTGGCGAAGCCTGTTGTGGTGTGGTACCAACGGCGAACCGCGGGTTTAAGGCCCGGATCGAGGCAACGGCCGGACCGCCGGGGCCTGCTCGAACCGGCCCGTCTGCAGTTCGGCGATCGTCGATAGGCCGTAGTCCGAACGGCCCGGCGCCAGCGGTCGCGTGATGGACGCGGGCGGTGTCCGCAAGGATGCCCGGCTTGCCGATCGCAAGGCAAAAAAAACCGTGCCCGCGCATCGCAGGCACGGCTTCCCTCCCGCTGCATCAAGCCTTGTCCTGGGGACGGACCATCACGCCGTCCTTGAGCCCCGCGCAGTGGTCGTAGATCTGGCCCGGGCGCGTGAACCACACCTTGTCCCGCTGCGGATGCTCGACGATGTACTTCAGCGCCCGGCGCAGCGCGCGCAGGCGGTAAGGCTGGCCGACGATCATGGTGTGCAGCGCGATGCCGCAGACCAGCGGCTGTTTTTCCGACTGCAGCAGCATTTCCTCGAACTGCTCGATGATCATTTGCTCGAAGTCCTGCGCGGTGTGGCGGCGCACCAGCATCTGCGGGGAGTCGTTGATCTCCAGCGGATACGGCACGGACATCAGCGGGCCCGACCGCGTTGTCATCCACACCGGCTGGTCGTCCGCCGGCCAGTCCATCACGAACTTATAGCCGGTATCCACCAGCAGTTCAGGCGTTTGCGCGCTCTGGGACATCCACGGGCCCATCCAGCCGCGCACGTCCTGGCCGGTGTGCTTCTTGATGGCCTCGCGCACTTCGGTCAGCAGGCGCGCCTCGTCGGCGGGCCACAGGTGGCCCTGGGCTTCGGCGTTGGTGCGGCCGTGGCCGATGATTTCGTCGCCCCGCTTCAGGATGGGCTCCAGGACCTCGGGACAGTAGTCGAACAGGACCGTGTTCATCAGGTGCGCGGCCGGCAATCCCAGTTCGTCGAACAGGTCCAGCAGGCGCCAGACGCCGACGCGGTTGCCGTAGTCGCGCCACGCGAAGCCGCGCGCGTCGGGCTGCGGCAGTTCGGTGCCCAGGTGATGGCCCTTGCCGGTCCCGAAGGCAAAGTGCTCGATGTTCAGGCCCAGATACACCGCCAGGCGCTTGCCTTCGGGCCAGCTGTAGTCCGGGCGCCGTGCGATGGCGCTGTAGGGATATCGGTCGTGATAGGGAAGTAGCATGGGATCAATCCGATGATGAAGGTCAACAGGGAAGGGTCACCGCCAAAGGCCGCGCCGAAAGATCGGATGCAAGCCGCGACGATCCATGGGCCCGCTCATACGCCCAGGAACGCGGTCTGTACCTTGGGATCTTCGAGCAGCGCGGCGGACGAATCGTCGAATACCTTTTCGCCCAATTGCAGGATGGCCGTGCGCCTGGCCACGCGCATCGCCCAATTGGCGTTCTGTTCGGCCAGCACGAAGGCCAGGCCCTCGCGCTGCTGGATTTCCAGCAGGATGTCGCCGATGCGTTCGACGATGATGGGGGCCAGTCCCAGCGAAGGCTCGTCCAGCAGGAACAGCTTGGGGCCGCTCATCAGCGCCCTGCCGATGGCCAGCATCTGCTGTTCGCCGCCGGACAGGCTGCCGGCGGCCTGCCGCGCCCTTTCCTTCAGGCGCGGGAAATAGCCGAACATTTGCTCCATGCGTTCGCCCAGGCGGTCGCCGCCGCGGCCGAAGGCACCCATCTTCAGGTTCTCCTGCACGGACAGCGACGGAAACACGCGCCGGCCTTCCGGCGAGAAGCCGATCCCCAGCTTGACGACCTCCGACGCCGCCATGCCCTTGATGCTTTTGCCATTCCACAGGATGTCGCCGCCGTAGCCGTTGACCAGTCCCGTAATGGCCTTCAGCGTGCTGCTCTTGCCCGCGCCGTTCGAACCGATCAGCGCCACGGTTTCGGCTTCGCCGATGCTCAGGTTCAACGCGCGCGTACCGGCGACGCGGCCGTAGCGCACGTCCAGATTACGCAATTCCAGCAGTGACATTCCTAGTCCCCAGATAAGCCTCGACGACACGCTGGTCGCGCAGCACTTCGTCAGGTTTGCCGCGCGTCAATTCCTGGCCGGCCGCCACCACCAGCAGGCGGTCGCACAGGCCGGCGATGAAGCGCATGTTGTGGTCGATGACCATCACGGTCACGCCCGATTCGCGCACGCGCAGGATGGCGTCGCGCACCTGGTCGGTTTCCTCGGCGCTGAGCCCGGCCACCGGTTCGTCCAGCATCAGCAGCGTGGGCCGCGCGGCCAGCGCAATGGCGATACCCAGGATCTTCTGCACGCCGTAGGGCAGGCTGCCGGCGGCGGCATCGGCCACGGCGCGCAGCCCCATGCGGTCCAGCAGTTCGTCGACCTGCGCATCGGATTCGGCGCGACGGCGGCGCGCGCGCGGCGTGTCGAACAGCGTCGAAAGAAAGCCCGGGTAGCGGGTCAGGTAGGAACCGCGCACGATGTTTTCATGCACGGTGCGAGCGCCGTAGACAGCGGTCGATTGGAAGGTGCGCACCAGCCCGCGTTCCGTCAGGCGCGACGGCGCCATGCCGGTTACCGTCTCGCCGCGGAATGCGACGACGCCGCGCGAAGGCTTGATGACGCCGCTGATCAGGTTTACCAGCGTGGTCTTGCCCGCGCCGTTGGGGCCGATGACGCCCAGGATTTCGCCTTCGTAGACTTCGAAGGTGACGCCGTCGACCGCCTTCAGGCCGCCGAAGCTGCGGCCGATGGCCTGTACATCGAGCAGTTTGTTCATGCCCGTGCCTCCTTGCGTGCGCGGCGCAGGCCGCGCAGCATGGCGGCCAGGCCGGCCATCCCGGACGGGAACGACGCCATCACGACGATCAGCGCGATGCCGAACAGGATGCGCTGGATTTCCACGTAGCCGCGCAAAAGCTCCGGCAGCGCCACCAGGAAGGCGGCGCCGATAATGGGCCCGACCACGTGATACATGCCGCCCAGTACATTCATCACGACCAGATTCAGCGAATCGGCCATGCCGAAGGTGGTGGGATCGATGTAATGCATGAAGAAGGCCAGCAGCCCGCCCTGCAGTCCCACCAGCGCGCAGCCGAGCACGAAGACGCCGACCTTCAGCCGCAACACCGGCACGCCCGCGCATTCGGTCAGGCGCTGCGCTTCGCGGGCCGCGTCGATGGCGCGGCCCGTCTCGGACATCAGCAAACGTACGCACAGCGCGGCCACCAGCACGGCGGCGACCAGGGCGATGTAGTACTGCGCGAGCGGCGAGCTCCAGCCGGCGTGCAGGTCCGGCAGGTTCGACAGGCCGTTGGAGCCGCCCGTCAGGCTCTCCCATTCCACCAGCACCAGGCGGATGATCTCGCCGAGCAGGAAGGTCACCAGCACGAAGTACTTGCCGGTCAGGCGCAGCAGGATGGGACCGACCAGCAAGGCCAGCAGGCCCGAGGCGAGCGCGCCGATGGCCAGGCCGACGAAGGGCGATACGCCCAGCTTCAGCACGGACAGCGCGCAGGCATAGGCGCCGACGCCCATGAAGCCGGCATGCGACAGCGAGATGTGGCCGGTACGTATGATCAGGTGCAGGCTGAGCGCGCCGATGATGTTCAGCAGGATCAGGGCGCCGATCGCCAGGATGAAGGCGTTGTCGGCCACGTGCGGCAAGATGGCCAGTACCGCCGTCGCCAGTACGCCGGCGCCCAGCGCCGTCGTTCCGCGCGTGGCGCCGCCCGTGACGGTACCGCGCGCGGCAAGTGTGTTCGAGGAAGTATTCGACATGGCGGCCTCAGCGTTCCGGTTTTCCAAGCAGGCCCCAGGGGCGGACCACCAACAGCGCGATCACGACGCCGAAGGAGACGAATGTGGACGTGGCCGACCCGTAGAAGGTGGACAGGAAGCTTTCGCCGAATCCGAACAGCACGCCGCCCAGCGCGGCGCCGGGAATGCTGCCCATTCCGCCCAGGATCACCACAATGAAAGCCACCATCAAGGGGCGGTCGCCCATGAAAGGGGACAGCGCGTAGGTCTGCGCATAGATCGCGCCGGCGATGGCGGTCATGAACACCGCCAGGAAGAACGCCAACTGGTAGATGCGGCGCGTGTTCACGCCCTGCGCCTCGGCGATTTCGATGTCCTCGGAGGCCGCGCGCACGGCCAGGCCGTAGCGGCTCAGGCTCATGAAGGCCCAGAACGCCAGCAGCACCACGATGGCGATGCCGATGATCATCAGCTTGTCGGCCGGTATCGATACCGGACCGATCGACACCATGGCGTCCACCGCGGCCGGAATGGAGCGTTCGTAGACGTCCCATACCAGCACGCTGCCGTAGACGATGGCGATGTCCAGGCCGAGCAGGCCGATCATGCTCTGGAACATCTTCTGGTAGAAGCGGCGGAATACCAGCCATTCCAGCACCATGCTGGCGGTGGCGACGGTCAGTCCCGCCAGCAGGATGGCCGCCACGTAGGGCAGCTTGAATTCGCCGAAGTAATAATGCAGCGCATAGCCGCCCAGCATGGCGAAACTGCCGTGGGCGAAGTTGACCACCTTCATGATGCCGAACAACAGCGTGAAGCCCAGCGCGATCAGGACATAGATCGCGCTAAGGCTCAGGCCGTTGATCAGCACCTGGGTCAGGACCGGTGCGGAAAACATGCAATCCCCTTGATGGCGGAACGTCCGGCGGGATGGCTCCGGACCGGACGTAAAAGGCTTATTCCTTGACGGGCGTCAGGGTAGTGATGGTCTGCGGCTTGCCGTCCTTGATCTGCGTGATCCAGAACTTGTTCAGCAGCTGGCGGTTCACGCCGTACGCCTTCTGGCCGCCCCATACCACCGGGCCATAAATGCCGGCGTCGTAGCCGCCGAGGCTTTCCAGCGCGCCGCGCACCTTGTCCGTGTCGGTGACCGTGCCGGCATTCTCGAGCGCCTTGAACAGGATCTTCGCCGAGTTGTACCAGCCCGGGGTCTGCGCGTTGATGACGCCGCCCCAGTGCTTCTTGTACGTTTCGATGAACTTCTGCGCCGAGGGCTCGCGGAAGTCGAACACGTCATAGGACATGAAGCCTTCGGCGTATGGACCGGCGATGTCGTTGATCTCGTCGATGCCAGGGCCGCCCACCTGCCAGATCAGGCCCTTGTAGCCGATCTGGCGCGCCTGCTTGACCAGCAGCCCCGCTTCGCCGGGCGCGTTCAGGTTCAAGTCCAGGATGTCCACGCCCTGCGCCATCATGCGCGTCAGCAGCGGCGTGAATTCCTTGGAACCGCGCTCATAGCTTTCCGACCATACGGTGTAGCCGTTGTCCTTGTAGGTCTGGCCCAGCGTCGGCATCACCACCTGCCCCGTTGCATCGTTGGGGACGATCAGCGCGACCTTCTTCACCGTCGGATGGGTTTCCTTCAGCCACTTCACCATGGCGGGGCCGAATTCGACGTTGCTGTTCATCGAACGGAAGTTGTAGCCGTTCTGGCCGCCCTGCTTCAGGATGTCGGGCGCGTACCCGTTGGACAGCACGATGGTCTTGGCCTGGTTGGTGATGGGTACCACCGCCATGGCCGACGGCGTGCCGATGGGGCCGATGATGAACTTCACCTTGTCGTAATTGACCAGGCGTTCGGCGGCGGTGCGGCCGCCCGTGGCGGTGTACTTATCGTCGTACATCACCAGTTCGGGCTTATACGTCTTGCCGCCGATCTTCAGCCCGCCCTGAGCGTTGGCTTCGTCGATCGCCATCTGCACGCCGCGCTGCACGGCCAGGCCCCAGGCGGTACCGCCGCCCGACAGCGGCCCGATGCCGCCGATTTTCAGCGTTTCCTGTGCCTGGACGGACAGGGCCACGCCGGCGCCCAGCGCGGTCAGTATCAGGCTTCCCAGCAGTTTCTTCGCATGCATGAGTCATTCCCCTTGTTCTGGATACGGTGCGGTTGAAGTGAGGTCAGGTGGTTGTACGGTGCGGGGTACCCAGCACCGTTGTGGCAAATCGCGCGGCGGCCAGCAGGCGGTTGTCCTGCCCATACTGACCGACCAATTGCGCGCCCAGCGGCAGGCCGCCCGGGCCGGTTTCAAGCGGAAAGGACACGCAGGGCATGTGCAGCAATGTCCATATCGCGCCGTAGCGCGGCGATCCCGAGTAGGCATGCCCGGCCTCCGCTTCGCCATCGGCCGCCGGGTACAGCAGCACGTCGTAGTCGTCGAACAGCGAACGGGCGCGGGCGCGCATCTGCGCGACGTGCTGCAACATCCCCGTGTACTCGTCCAGGCCGATGTCGGCGCCGCTTTGCAGGCGCGCCTGCAGGCGCGGGCTGAGCAGGCTTTCGCTGTTCAGCCTTTCCTGCGCCAGCGTCTGGCGCGCCTCGAAGGCGAACAGCCGCAGTTGCGTTGCCTCCAGGGCCTCGAACTCGGCCGGCAGCCAGAAGCGCGTCACCCGCGCGCCGGCTTTCTGCAGCGTATCGGCCGCGCGCTCGATGGCGGCAATGGTGGAGGGATGCGCATAGTCCCATTGGCGCGACAGGCACAGGCCGATGCGCGGACGCAGAATGCTGCCGGACATGACGTCGCGCGCGCCGTGCAGGCCCATGGTGAAGAAGGCGGCATCGGCGACGTCGCGCGTGATCACGCCTATGGTGTCCTGGGAGGGGCTGAGCGCTTTCATGCCGGCGGTCGCGATCAGGCCGTAGCTGGGCTTGTAGCCGACGGCGCCGCAATAGATGGCGGGCCGTACGATGGAACCGGTGGTCTGCGTGCCGAAGGCAACGGGCACCATGTAATCGCCCACCGCCGCGCCCGATCCGCTGGAGGAGCCGCCGGGCGTGTGCGTTACCCGCAAGGGATTCACCGCCTTGCTGGGCGTCTGCGTGGCGAACTCGCCGGTGGCCACTTTGCCGATCAACACCGCGCCGCGATGCCGGGCCAGCGCCACGCAGCCAGCGTCGGTGACGGGGCGATGGCCGCGGTAGATGGGCGAGCCGTACTCGGTGGGATAGTCGGCGGTATCGAAGATATCCTTGGCGGCAAAAGGCACGCCGCGCAGCGGACCGGCCGCCATGGCTTGCGCCTGTTTCGCGCCGGTCAGGGCACGCTGCGGGTCGCAGGCGACGAAGGCCTGGATCTGGTCATTGCGTTCGGCAATGCGGTCCAGGCAGGCCTGGACGATGGCGGTGGCCGTTGTCTCTCCGCGTTCGATGGCGGCGACCGCCTCCACGGCGGTCAACTGGTTCAAAGGTTTCACTTCAACGTTCCGTGGGTGTATTCGTGGCGGCCGGGGCAGTCCGTTCCGCGCGATCCAGGTGCCCCGCGCGGCGGGCATCCGCGCGTGGCCGCGAGGTGCGGTGCGACCCACACGGTGTGTCGCGCCGACAGCCCGGGTTGTTCGGGCCGTCGTCCAGCCTGAGTACTGTATGGATCGTCAATTGATATGTCTAATACAATATAAAAGACTGATTAAGACAGAATCCGACCTAATAATCCGGGAAAACGATGCCCCTTCTTTCGCGTGCGCTACGCGCCTTTATCGTGGTGGCCGAGGAGCTGCATTTCGGCCGGGCGGCGATTCGCTTGAACATCAGTCAGCCGCCGCTGAGCCAGTTGATCCGCCAGTTCGAGGCCGAAGTAGGCACGGCGTTGTTCGCGCGTTCGACGCGGTCGGTACGGCTGACGCAGGCGGGCGAAGTACTGCTGCACCGCGCGCGGCGCATGGTGGACGACAACGATTCGATTCTGCGGTCGGTGCGGCGGGCCGGCAGCGGCGACGCGGGCCGTCTGGCGGTAGGCTTCGTGAGTACAGCGGCCTATCGGGTGTTGCCGGGAGCGATTGCCCGCTACCGCGCGCAGTATCCGGAGGTGGAGCTGGTGCTGTTCGAAGAGTTGACGGGGGTGATTACGGATAAATTGATGGCGGGGACCATAGACCTGGCGATTTTTCGTCGCCTGCCTCGCGCCATCGAGCACGATCTGATTTTCGAGCGGGTGCATCGCGAGAAAATGGTGCTGGCGATGCCGGCCGATCATGCGTATCGCGAGCTGGAGAAGGTGCCGATGGCGAAGCTGGACGGGCAAGCGATGGTGGGTTTCCAGCGTGAGGCGTCTTCTTACTTCAATGCGGTGCAGACGCGGCTGTTCCGGGACCACAACGTGCGGCCGCGCATTGTTTACGAAAGCGTGTTGCCGACGCTGTTGGCATTGGTCGAGGGCGGCATGGGGATGGCGCTGGTGCCGGAGTCGGCGGCGGGCCTGCGCAATTCAGTGCTGTACCGGCCGTTGTCGGGGTTGCCGAATGCGTTCGATGTCGATCTGTATTGCGCACGCAGGCCGGATAATCTGAACCCTACCGCGCAGGCGTTTGCGCGGATTCTTCAGCGAGGGTAGTTGTCTTGGGCATGGGGAACTGACGGGTGTGTCGGCGCGTGTTTTGCTGATGCCGATCCGTTGATCGTTGCTGTCGGGGCGCGTCTTGCTAATGCCGTCCGGCGGGGGTGGTGCCTGTCGGGGCCAGCCCGATCGTCCGTCCCGGCGCGCGGGCGCCGGGCACCGCGTCGCTAATCTCGTCCGGCGGGCGTTGGCTTGTGGTGTTCTTGGCGATGGCGTCCGCGCCACGCCTCCCTTCGATTGCGCTCGCTCGTCCTCAACGGGCTGGCCCCGACAGGCACCACCCCCGCCGGACTCCGGTTTGCCTTAATTACGGTCGCTGCGACGAGCTGGGTTCTTGCGCTTCGTGGGTGGCGGATGCTGCCGCTGGAAGATTCAGCATTGCACGTCGCATCGAGGCCGCCCAGCGCGGCCCCGCTGCGCCTACGCCGTAGTTGAGTGCGGCGGGCTGCATGCGAATGGCGGTGGGGATGGGGGCGGCGGTGGAATGCGACGTGCTCGAATGTCGCAGACGCAGGAATCCTGACAGTCCTGTCGGGAGACTGCAGACACAGAAATCCTGACAGTCTCGACACCGCCACAGGATTCTGCGGACACGACGGTCCTGACACCCCGCAAGCTCTGGATGCCGCGGGCACAAAGGTCCTGACGCCTCGACAGGCTTGGATGCCACGGCTACTCCTCAATCCTGACAGTGCCGTCCGCGCTCCTGGGCCGCGTCGCGGCTCGGTCCCCATGTCGCGTATCGTTGACCATCTCGGCTCGTTGGCCATCTTGCCCATGGCTCATGCGAATGTACGCATGCAACGGCATCCACTCCGGATGCAAAACCGTCGCACGAAAGCACCCGCGGCATGACGTACCGTGTAGGCGATCGCTGGCCGCGCTGGGCGGCCGGCGATCGACGTGCGCCACAAAATCTTTCTACGGCAGCATCCGCTGCCGACGAAGCGCAAGAACGCAGCCCGTCCCAGCGAACGGTGAATAAGGCAAACCGGAGTCCGGCGGGGGTGGTGCCTGTCGGGGCCAGCCCGTTGAGGACGAGCGAGCGGAATCGAAGGGAGGCGAGGCGCGGATGCCATCGCCAAGAACACCACAAGCCAACGCCCGCCGGACGAGATTAGCGTAGCGGTGCCCGGCGCCCGCGCGCCGGGACGGACGATCGGGCTGGCCCCGACAGGCACCACCCCCGACGGACGGCACAAGCAAGACACGCCCCGACAGCAACCGTCAACGCAGCGACGTGGCCCCCTGCGTATTCACATACACCGCGTACAGCGACTTCCCCGCCGCCATGAAAAGCCGATTGCGATGCACCCCCCCAAAGCATAGATTCGCGCAGCGTTCCGGCAGATGAATATGCCCCAGCCGCGTCCCGTCCGGTGCGAATATCGCTACCCCGTCGAGCTCTTCCGATCCCATGCCCCATCCGCACCACAGATTCCCATCCACATCGCATCGTATGCCGTCGGATGTCCCCGGCCCGCAATCGATAACAACGCGGCCATCGTTTTCCACGCTGCGTCCGTCCGCGCTGACCTCGTGCGCGGTAATCAGCCGATGCGGCGTGGCGCGCGACTGTACAAGGTACAGGGTCTTCTCGTCCGGCGAAAAGCACAGCCCATTGGGACCGTGCGACCCTTCGATCGCCACCGTCAGCGTCCCGCTGTCCGGATCGTAGCGATAAACCTGCGCCGGCACCTCCTGCTTGCCCGGCAGCCCCTCGTACCAGCCCCCGATACCGAAAGGCGGATCGGTGAACCATACCGAACCGTCGGATTTGACCACCACATCGTTCGGCGAATTCAGCCGCTTCCCCTGGTAGTTGTCGGCAAGTACCGTAATGGTGCCGTCATGCTCCGTGCGCGTGACCCGGCGCCCTTCGTGTTCGCAGGTAATCAGCCGTCCCTCCAGGTCGCGCGTATTGCCGTTGGCGTTGCGCGACGGCTGGCGGAAAGGGCTGAACGAGCCGGTGGCTTCGTCCCAGCGCATGATGCGGTTGTTCGGGATATCGCTGACCAGCAGATAGCGCCCGTCGCCGAACCACACCGGCCCTTCCGCCCATCGCATGCCGTCGCCCAGCTTCTCGACGGCGGCGGAGAAGATTACATAGCGGGAAAAGCGCGGATCGATGACTTCGATGCGTGGATCGGGATAGCGTTCACTAGGCTGCCACACGGCCATGGTCTCCAAAATAGGCCCGCTCCAGGCGCGCGGCCAGGTCGGGCTCGCGGGTGCCGGCCTGCATGGCGATGCGGCCTTGCGCCAGGGCATAGACGCGATCGGCCAGGGCCAGGGCTTTTTCGACCAGCTGTTCCACCAGCACGATGGCCGTGCCTCGCTCGCGCAGCTGTCCGGCCACGGTCAGGACACGGTCGACCAGGACAGGCGACAAGCCGGCGGACGGTTCGTCGAGGATAAGCAAGCGGGGCCGCTTGACCAGGCCCTGCGCGACCACCAGCATCTGCTGCTGGCCGCCGCTCAGCGCGCCGGCGCGATCGTGGCGCTTGGCCGCGATCTCGGGAAAGAAAGCCAGGGCTTCCTCCACGCGCGCCTTGCGCTCCGCTCGCGGCGCATCGTAGCCCGCCAGCATCAGGTTGTCGATCACGCTTTGCTGGGTGAAGACGCGATGGCCTTCGATGACGTGGACCAGTCCGGCGCGGGCGGCTTCGCGGGGCGTGGCGCGGCTCAGGTCCACGCCGCCGAAAGCGATGCTGCCCGCGGCCGGCGTCAGCAGGCCGGATATGGCCCGCATCAGCGTACTCTTGCCGGCGCCGTTGGGCCCCAGGATGGCCACGATTTCGCCGGCCGCCACATCCAGGTCGATGCCATGCAGAATGCCGATTTTGCCGTAGCCGGCGTCCAAACCGCGCACCGACAATAGCGGCGCGGCTGCGCTATCCGCCAAGGTATGCACTGACCACCTCCTTGTGTTCGCGTACCTGCGCCGGCGTCCCGTCGGCCAGGACGCGGCCCAGGTTCAGTACGGTGACGTGATCGCAGATGTCGAAGATCAGGTCGGCATGGTGCTCGACCAGCAGGACGCCCGTGCCCTGCCGGCTGATGTGGCGGATCAGGTCGCCCAGGCGGCGGATCTCCTCGGCGGCCAGGCCGGCCGCCGGTTCGTCCAGCAGCAGGAAGGCGGGCCGCAGCATCAGCGCGCGGGCGATTTCCAGGAAGCGCAGCTCGCTGTGCTGGAGGCGGTCGGCCCGCACGTCCGCCACGGCGCCCAGGCCGACGATCTGCAGCGCGGTACGCGCCGCGTCGCGCAGCGCCGCTTCGTCGCGGCCGTGGCGCGGCAAGTGCAGCATCGTCTCGATGAAAGACGCGCGGCCTTGCAGCGTGCCGCCGATCATCACGTTCTGCAGGACGGATGCTTCGCCGATGATGCGCGGCGTCTGGTAGGTGCGGGCAATGCCGCGCGGCGCGCGCAGCAGCGGCCGGCCCATGGCCAGCGGCGCCCCGCCCAGGCTCAGCGTGCCGGCCTCCGGCGTGCAATATCCCGAGATGACGTTCAGTGTCGTGGTCTTGCCGCTGCCGTTGGGTCCGATCAGCCCGTGTATGCGGCCCGGCGCGATGGTCAGGGTCAGTCCGTCGATAGCGCGCACGCCGCCGAAGCTGAGCACGATGTTTTCCAGCGCGATGCCGCCATGCGCCGGCGTCGCCGTCAGCAACTGGCCCAGCAATCCGGGATTGGGCACGATGGTGCGATCGGCAGGCAAGGGCCGGCGATTGCGGAAGTCCAGCAGCGCGGCGATGCCGCCCGGCGCGGCCAGCACGATGATCAGCAGCATCAGCGCATAGAGGAAGTTGGACCATGCCGCCAGCGGCGCGGCGATCTCCGGCAGTACCGTCAGGATTACCGTGCCCAGCAGCGGACCGAGTATGGAACCGCGCCCGCCGATCAGGATGGAGATGAAAAACAGTACGGAGAGCTCGAAGGTGAAGGCGTCGGGCGTGATGTAGGTCTGCAGCGAGGCGAACAGGCCGCCGGCCACCGCCGCCAGCACCCCGGCGAGCACGAAGATCAGCGACAGCAGCCTGACCTTGGATATGCCGCTGGCCTCGGCCGCGACTTCGGCGTCGCGCACCGCGATCAGGCCGCGACCGAATCGGCTGTGCGCCACGTTGGCGGTCAGCAGCGTGCAGGCGCCCGCGATGCCCAGGCACAGGTAGTACAGGCCCGATTCGCTATCGAAGGGCGCCGGCAGCGCCGGCCCGGCCAGGCCGATGCCGCCGCCCGTGACGTCCTGCCAGGCCAGCGCGATCTGCGTGACGATGGTGGCGAAGCCCAGCGTCGCCATGGCGAAATAGAAGGTGCGCAGCCGCAGCGCCGGCAGGCCGACGACCAGGCCGAAGATGCCGCCGCCCACGCCCGCGCACGCCAGCGCCGCGAACGGCGGCAGGGCCGGCAGCACATTGCCGGCCGCCAGCACGCTGGTGATATACGCGCCCAGGGTCAGCAGGGCCACATAGCCGATGGCCAGCTGTCCGGCGTAGCCCACCACCAGGTTCAGGCCGGACACCAGGATCCAGTAGATGGCCGCGCGCGTGGCGATAACCGTCCAGTAGGTGTTGCCGCTGAAGGGCAGCAACGCGGCCAGTATGAAGATCGCCACGAAAGGCCAGGCGGTGTGCCAGGCCGATGGCGCGCCGCGCACGCCGGCGCGCGCGGCGTGCTTGCCGGGCCTGGGGCTGCCATCTCCGCGCGCCGCGCGGGCGGCCATGCCGCCGTGGACCTGTCTTTGCAATTCGCTGTCCGCTGCCATTAGACCCTCCGCGCGGTCGAGCTGCCGAACAGGCCTTGCGGCACCGCCAGCAGCACGACGATGAACAGCACGAAGACCGCGATCGACGCGAACACGCCGCCCACCGTGAAATTGGCGGCTTGCTGGAACAGGCCCAGCGCCAGCCCGCCGACCAGGGCGCCGCGGTTATTGCCCAGGCCGCCCAGCGCCACCGGGACGAAGCCGTAGAAATTCAGCAGCGTGCCGTTGGCGAAGAAGGCCAGCATCAATTGGCCGCTGGCGAAGCCGGCAATGCCGCCGATGACAGCCGCCAGCACGTAGCTCCATACGCGCAGGCGCCGTTCCGGCAGGCCCAGGGCGCGCGCCGCGAAATTGTCTTCCGCCACCGCCAGGAAGGCCATGCCCACCAGCGTTCGGCGGTACAGGTATTCCAGGCCCAGCACCACCAGGGCGCAGGCGACGACCGGCAGCCAGAACTTCTCGTCCGTGACCCCCGACCCCAGGCCGAACAGGCGCGGAAACGGCTGAGGTTCCGTGCCCCAGCCGATGGCGGTGACCTGCTGCACCATCAACGCCAGCGCCAGCGTGGACAACACGTACAGGTGCTGATCCAGGCTCTTGAGGACCGGCCGCACCGCGACCAGCTCGGTGATCACGCCCATCACCGCGCAGCCCGCGAGCGTCGCGATGAATCCCAGCCAGGGCGGCAGGCCCAGCTTCAGGATGAACAGCGAACCCAGCACGCCGCCCAGCATGCCCAGCTGCCCCGCCGTGAAGCTCATGACCCGCGAGGTGGCGAACATGGTGTTGTAGGTGATGCCGATGAGCGCGTAGACCGCGCCCATCGCCAGGCCGGATGCGATGATGGAAGCGAACATCGTGCGTCCTCCGCGTCAGGCGTAGCCGGGCGCCAGTGCGAAAGTGCCATGCTTGGCGGAATTGGCGGCCGACATGACCACGTCGGCGGTCGGATAGCCGTTGTGCTGCTCGGGCGTGTAGCTGTAGTTGCCGAAGTAGCCCGGATACGGGTTCAGGCTGTTCCAGTAGGCGATGATTTCCTTGGACGATGCCCCGCTTTCCTGCACGGCCTTGGCCACCATATGCACCGCGTCGTAGCCTGCCGTCACCCACCAGAACAGGGTGTCGTCGAGGTTGACCTTGCCCTGCACTTTGTCGACGAATTCCTGCGAGCGGGGCGGCAGCTTGCCGCTGGCGTCGTAGCTGCAGCTGCGGTAGCCCACCGCGTAGACCTTGTCCCAGTTCTGCGGCTTGGTCAGCAGGCCGCGGATTTCGCCGGATGCCATCGACGGATGGCCGGCGAAAGCCACGTCCCAGCCCATTTCGCCGCGCGCGTTGAACAGCCGCGCCTCCATGCCCGTGGACACGCTCCAGATGACGATGACTTCGGCGCCGGCATTGCGCGCGCGCGTCATGTCGGGCGTCATATCGGGCTGGGTGGCGTCGATGTTGTTGCTGTAGACGACGTCGGCGCCGTCGCGCTTGAAGTTCGCCACGCTGGCCTTCAACGCGCTGACCCCATAGCCGGTGGTGTCGCCGATCACCGCTACCTTCTTCACCTTCAGCACTTTCAGGCAATAGTTGCGCGTGGCATCGTCCCATTGCTCGTTGGACGGCGCGATGCGAAAGGCATTGGGAAACTTCTTGGGGTCGATCAGGCTGTCGATCACGCAGGGATGGATATTGGGCGTGCGGGCCCGCGCCATGATGGGCGTGACGGCCAGCGACTCGCCGGAATTGGTCGGCCCCCAGATGGCATCCACCTTGATGGAGTTGATCATTTCCTGCGTGGCGTTCACCGCCTTGGTGGGATCGCCCTGCGTGTCGCGGGTGACGATCTCGATCTTGCGGCCCTTGACGCCGCCCGCCGCGTTCAAGGTGTCCGCGGCGAAACGCACGCCGCGGTCGAAGCCGACGCCGGGCGCCGAACTGGGGCCGGTCAGCGCGGCCAGCCAGCCGATGCGCAGCGGCTCGCTGGCCGCCCTGGCGAAGCGCGGTGCGCCGATGGCCGACGCACCCAGTATCCCGGTGGTTCCCAGGACGAAATTGCGACGCGATAAAGGCATGGTCTTTCCTTGAAGAGGCCAGAGAAAATGCGCGGGGCGGGCGCTTTGTCAGCGCCGTGCGTTTTCCAGCTCGGCGATGCGCTGGGGATCCAGGGTGAAGCCCCAGCCGGGGCGCTCCGGCACCACGGCATCGCCGTCGACGAATTCCAGGCGTTCGCGGTAGAGCGACGAGAACCAGGGCATGTATTCGAGGTAGATGGCATTGGCCAGCGCCCCCAGCACCTGGATGCTGGTTTCGGGAAACAGATGGCTCGATACCGGCACGTCGTAGCTTTCCGCCATGTGGCCGATGCGCATGAATTCGCTGACGCCGCCCGATCGCTGCAGGTCCGGCATCAGGACGTCGGCGCTGCGCAGCGTGAGCATGCCGCGAAAGCCGTAGCGCGTGTATTCGGTTTCGCCGCTGGCGATGGGGGTGTCCAGCGCCGCGGCCACGCGCGCCACGCCTTCCAGGTCCCAGGCGGGCAGCGGTTCCTCGAACCACGTCAGGTCGTATTCCTCCAGCATGCGGCCCAGCCGGATCGCCTGCGCCTCGTTCAGGCCCTGGTTGGCGTCGGCCATCAGGCGGATGCCCGGGCCGATGGCCTGCCGCACGGCACGCACGCGTTCGGCGTCCTGCCGCGGGTCCGGCATGCCCAGGCGCATTTTCACGGCCTTGAAGCCCTGGGCCACCATGTCCTGCGCCTCGCGCGCCAGCGCATCGATATCGCGGTCCAGCCACAGGCCGCCGCTGTGGTAGGCCGGCATGCGGTCGCGCGCGCCGCCCAGCAGGCGGTACAGCGGCATGTTCGCGGCCTTGCCGGCGATATCCCACAGCGCGCCGTCGATGGCGGAAATCCCCATCACCGGCAAGCCCTTGTGGCCGAAGAAATTGATGTCCTTCCAGGCGCGCGCCCAGAAGCCGGCGATATGGCCGGCATCGCGTCCGATCACCAGGTCCGCCAGCTCATCCACCATGGCGCGCAGCACGCCGGTGCGCCGGTCGTTCAGCGTGAAAACCAGGTTCTCGCCGACGAGGCCGTTGTCGGTGTAGGCATACACGAGCACCACGCCGCAGCTGCGTATCGATCCCAGGGCGCTTTCGATGGGCTTGTCCAGCGGCAGCGCAAACGCGCGGGTTTCCAGGCGTTCTATCTTCATGCGTGCTTCTCCCGGATGACGTGGCGTTCGCCGACGCGGTAGCGCGCCAGCACTTCGGGATCCGGGTCGCAGCCCAGGCCCGGGCCCTGCGGCACGGCGACGCGGCCATCGCGCGCCCGCACCCAGGGATCGAAGGGATTGGCCTCCATGTCCAGCCATAGCACTTCGATCAGCGGCTTGTTCGGCAGCGCCGCGGCGATATGCAGCGTGGCGATGAAGCCCGGGCCGAAGTAAGGCGAATGCGGTACGGTCTGCACGCCGTGCATCTGGCACATCGTCGCCACGCGCATGCATTCGCCGATGCCGCCGATCTTGATCACGCTGGGTTGGGCGATATCCAACGCGCCCGCTTCGAGCAGCCGCATGAAGCCTTGCGGACCGGCGACATTTTCGCCCGCCGCGATGGGGATGCCGCGCTGCCGCACGCGCGCCAGTCCATGCGTGTCTTCCGGCGGCCATACCGGCTCTTCCAGCCAGTACATGCCGTCGTCGCGCAGGCTGTCCGCCATGGCCAGCGCGGTGGGGACGTCCCAGGCGCAGTTGGTATCGAGCATGATGGCCGTGTCCGCGCCGCCGGCAGCCTGCGCCGCGCGCACCGAACTGCGCGTGACCTCGTGCAGCTTGACGTGACGATAGCCTTGTTCGGCCGCCGCGGCCGTGTTGCGGGCGACCAGCGCGTCGTCGCTGTAGTTCAGCAGGCTGGAGTAGGCCGGCAGGTCGGCGCAGGGCGCCGCCCCCAGCAGCCGGTGCACGGGCAGGCCGCTGCGCTTGCCCAGCAGATCCCACAGGGCGATTTCGATACCCGACCAGGCGAAGACGTAGGCGCCGTTGCGGCCCAGCAGGTGGGTCGCGTGCAGCACGCTGCGCGTCAATCCCGCGATATCGCCGGCATCCCTGCCGATGACCAGCGGCGCGACGATGGTATCCAGCGCGGCGCGCGTCGAGGGAATGGCGGCATGGCCGAAGGCTTCGCCCCAGCCGACCAGCCCGTCCTCCGTTTCCACGCGTACCAGCAGGATATCCAGCCGGTCCCAGAGTGCGCCGGCAAAGCGTTGGTAAGGGCCGCCCATGTCGAAGGGCAGCGACACGACTTCGGACGCGACGGACACGATATTCATGTGCCGCGCCCCACGGGGTTCGCCATGTTGTCTCCTTTTTTGGCTTTCCGGCGCAGCTCGCGCTTTTTTCACCGGTGCCTGGTTTTGCGGACCAGAATAGGGAGCCCGCTAGATAAAATCAATTGAGGCGAACTAATTTCCACATAAGCCCGCCTTATGCAGGAGGAGACAGAATGTCGCTTACCGTCCGCCAGTTGGAGGTGATCCGCGCCGTCAGCGTGCACGGATCCGTGACCGAGGCCGCCGCCGCCCTCGGCATTTCGCAGCCCGCCATCAGCCTGATGCTGCGCGACTGCGCCTCGCAGGCGGGTTTCCCGTTTTTCGTGCGCAAGCACGGACGCCTGCAGGCCACCCGGGAAACCCAGGTCATCCTGACCGAGCTGAATCGCATCTTCGACAGCATCGAGCGGGTCAACCGCCTGATGGACGACATGCGCGAGATGACGGTGGGCACGGTGCAGGTCGCCTCGGTGCCCACGCTGGCGGACAACCTGCTGGCCACCACGATCGCGGAATTCCAGAAATCCTGGCCGCACATCCAGATTTCGGTATTTACCGTGGACAACCTGGGCGTGTTCGAGAACGTCGTGCAGGAACGCGTGGATTTCGGCCTGGGGCTATCGCCCCTGCACCATCGGGACGGCCGCATGGTGAAGGGCCGCCTGAGCGACGTCTGCGCCGCCGAACTGGTCTGCGTGGTGCATCCTGACAGCCCGCTGGCTGCGCGCGAGTCGGTCACACCGGCGGACCTGGCGCCCTATCCTTTGATTTCCTTCGGCAAGACCCAGCCGCTGGGCGCGCTGATCGAGGACAGCTTCCGGCGCGCCGGCGTGGTGCGCCGCATCGCGATGGAGGTGACGTTGACCTCGGTGGCGTGTTCGCTGGCGCGATCCGGGGCCGGGGCCGCCATCATCGATCCTTTCCATCTGTGGGCGCCGCGCGATCATGGCGTGGTCACCCTGCGCTACCAGCCCAGCACGGAAGTGAAGGCGCAGATGCTGCTGCCGAACAATACGCCGCTGTCGCGCTCGGCCCAGTTATTCGTTTCGGCCTTGCGCCGCACCGTGCGCGAACGGGGGATGGCCGCGCCAGCGCGTCCTTACAGTTGCTGAAAGTTGCGGTAGCGCTTGTCGATGTATTCGCGGCGGGAGGTCACCTCCCTGACCGTCGCGCCCGGCGGGCCGCGGCCCAGCCATTCCAGCATCTGGTCGACCTGCTCCGGCGTGCCTTGGACCAGGGCCTCTACCGAGCCGTCGCCGACGTTCTGCACCCAGCCGGTCGCGCCGACCATGTGCGCCCGCCGCACGGTGGCCATGCGAAAGCCCACGCCCTGGACTTTGCCGCGGACCTGGACGAAGACGGTTTCGATGTGGGGATCAGCCATGATGCGGAGCGGGATGGACGTGAAACGCGGTATTTTTCCATATAAGCGCGCGCGTCCATGCGCGCGCATTAGTCGGAACGGGTAACTTATTAAGTCATGGCGGGGCGGTTTATCCGGCGGCGGGCATTTCATATGCTTGCATCATCTTCCATACGCCCCGAAAGATTTCCCCGGGGCACCGGTTAAATACCATGTCCTGCCATCCCGACATCGCCGCGCGGCGGGTAACGCGCCGCGACGGCGCATTATCCAGCTCATCCCCGTCCGCGGATATCGTCCCGCCGCATCGCGTGCGATTCTACGGAAGGCGCGCCCAGGGCGCGGCTACGCCTTTGGTCGTGCACTTCCACGGCGGGGCCTTCGTGTCGGGATCGGTGGACGCGCCGTCGGGGGTCGCCCAACTGCTGGCGGATGCCGGCGCCGTGGTGCTCTCGGTGGATTACCCTCTCGCGCCCAGCCATCCTTTTCCGTCGGCGGTCGAGGTGGCCTACGCCACGCTGGAGTGGGCGCATCGGCATCGCCAGCAGCTGGGTGGCAAGGGCGCGGCGCTGTTCGTGGCCGGCGAGGAAGCCGGCGGCTGCATCGCCGCGGCGGTCGCCCTGATGGCGCGCGATCGCCTGGGCCCCCCATTGGACGGCCAGGTCCTGTTTTCCCCCATGCTCGACGCCAGCATGGGCACGGCCTCCATGCGCTGCGCGCAGGCCACGCCGGCCGGTGCCCGATGGGCCGGGGGCTGGCGCGGTTATCTGTCCTGTCCCTGCGATGCCAGCCATCCGTATGCCACGCCCCTGGCGGGGACGCGCCTGGCCGGCCTGCCGCCCTTGCTGCTGCTCAGCGGCCCGGACGACCCGCTGCGCGACGAGGGCCGTGCCTATGCCAGCCGGCTGCGTGCGGCGGGCGTGCCCGTCATCCGGGAAGTCCGGGACCGCGCGCCAGCCTGGACCGGGCCGCAAGCCGAGGGGCCGGCCGCCGCCGCGGACATCGAAGCCGTGCGGGCAAGGCTGTTCAGCTTCTTCGTCACCCATCCGGGCGGGGGGCCTCGTTCGGCTCCGCTTTAGCGTGTCGGCCGAAGGTGCACCGGTGCGGCGAGGCGGGGGCCTTCGCCTCCTCACTATGCATCAGGGCGCGCCGAATCCGTCCTAGGCATCACGAGCGATAGTTGCTCCGCCTTTGAAAAGATACCTTACGCCTCACATAGCCGCTAACCAAAATCTTGGGCGCGGCGCGGTGTCCGACCAGTGTGGAGCGCGATGTGAACCAGGAATATCTCCTTCCGGAAGAAACGACGGCCGAATACAAAGCACGGGGATACATAGCCCTGGAAGAGATCTGCCCGCCGGATGAAGTAGCGCAGATACGCAAGACGTTGATGCGCATGTTCGAGAACAAAGTGGGGTACGAGGAGGGCGCGCAATACGATTTCGCCAGCCGCGACGACCCCAACAAGCCGCAGGTCTTCCCCAGTCTGCACGATCCCTCGCACTACGCGCCCGAACTGCTGAAGACCACGTATCACCGGCGCGCGCTGGCCATCGCGCGGCAATTGCTGGGGCCGGACGCCGCCCTGTATGGCGAGCACGCGCTGCTCAAGCCGGCGCGCGTCGGGCCCGAAACGCCATGGCACCAGGACGAAGCCTTCCGTTCGCCGGATTTCGAGTATCGCGAGCTCAGCATCTGGCTGCCGCTGCAACCGGTGGGAGAGATCAACGGGTGCATGCAATTCATACCGGGATCGAACCGCTACGAGGTGCTTGAGCACCGTTCGCCCGGGTACGACAAGACCCTGCATCCGCTGGAATGCTGCGACGAGTTCCCCCGCTCCAGCGCGGTGCCGGTGCCCCTGCCGGCCGGCGGCTGCACCGTGCACGACATGCGCACCCTCCATTACACGGGTCCGAATACCTCGGATAGCCCGCGCCTGGCCTATATCCTGATATTCAATGTGCCGCCGGTCTACAAGCCGGGCCTGCGCAAGTTCGAGTGGCTGGAAGGCCGCAAAACGGATAGCCAGGTTCGCAAGCGCGAATGGCACCGCCGCGGCGGGATCGCCATCGAGGTCATGAGGCGGCTGCCTCGCGCGCGGCTGACCAACGGCAGATGGATGGCCTGGGCGGCCATCCGTGCCGTCAGCAAGGTGTGGCACCGGCCACGCTGACATCCGGATACCGGGCGGTACGGGAACCATCCCGGCGGCCGCCGGTCTACCTTCGTTCAGGAAAACGTAAGGAGACCGACATGAAGTGCCCTGCCTGCCGAGAACCCGAGCTGGTCATGTCCGCCCGGCAAAATATCGAGATCGACTATTGCCCTCAATGCCGCGGCGTCTGGCTGGACCGCGGCGAACTGGACAAGCTGATCGAGCGCAGCCTGCAGGAAACCGCCGCCGCGCAAACCGTCGCATCCGCGCCGCCTGCCCAGGCCCGTCCCTATCGGGACGACGATCGCGACCGCCACTACGACCGCCATGACCGCGGGCACGACCGCGGCTATCGCAAGAAATCCTTCTGGCACGAGATCTTCGACTAAGCCTTCGGATGGCGGTACCGTCACGGCTTTTCAGCGGGACGTCAAGGGCGCCGGTGCATCGTAGCCGGCCGGGCTGGCGCGCGCCATGTTGGGCATAATGCGACCAGGCGGTGTCCGGCTCATGCCGCGCGCCCTCGATGGAGAAAAAAGATGCGGATGTTGTTCCTCGGTGCCGGCGGCACGGGTGGTTATTTCGGTGGACGCGCGGCACAGGCTGGCGTGGACGTCACCTTCCTGGTGCGCGAGGCGCGTGCGGCGATGCTGCGCGAACAGGGTCTGCGGCTGCGCAGCCCGCGTGGCGATGCCACGGTGCGGCCGCGCATCGTGACCGCCAGCGACCTGGGCGGCCACTACGATGTCATCGTGCTGGGCTGCAAGGCGTACGACCTGGCCAGCGCGGTAACCGCGATCAGCCCGGCGGTGGGGCCGGGATCGGTGGTGCTGCCCATCATGAACGGGATGGCGCATTACGACGTACTGGACTACAGCTTCGGCGCGCATCGGGTGCTGGGCGGCCTGTGCCAGATCAACGCCACGATCGGCCCGGAGGGCGAGATCGTCCACATGGGCGCGCACGCCGGTTTCGTGTTCGGCGAACGCGCGGGCGATCCCCGCAGCGAGCGCTGCGTGGCGCTGGAGCGCGCCCTTGCCCCGGCCGATTTTTCTTCGCGGCTGAGCGAGACCATCCACCAGGACTGCTGGGAGAAATTCGTCTTCCTCTGCACGCTGGCGGCGGGAACCTGCTTGCTGCGCGGCACCGTGGGGGAAATCGCGTCCACCGCGGATGGGCAGGCGGTCATGCAGGCCCTGCTGGCGGAGGCCCAGGCGGTCTCCGCCGCGGCCGGCTACCGTGCGCGGCCGCAGGCCGATGCGGCGGCGCGCAAGCTCTTCGCCGATACGGATTCCCCGGCAACGGCGTCGATGTTCCGCGACCTGCGGCAAGGCATGCGGGTGGAAGCGGATCATATCGTCGGCGATATGATCGCCCGTGGCGCCGCCACCGGCATTGCCACCCCCTATCTGCGCGTGGCTTATTCGCATCTGCAGGTCTACCAGAACCAGCGGGAGCGGAAGGCCGCCTGAACTTTTTGTTTACACTGGCGGACCTCCAGCGCGCCTGCATTTGCCCGTCCCGCCTCGATAAGTCCGGAATCCGCATGAAGCTCAAACCCTTCGCCGCCGCCTTCCTGTTGTGCGCGGCCGCATGCCTGGGCGGTGCCGCGCACGCGGCGCCGGCCGACAACAAGGCGGTGGTCACGGCATTCTTCCGCATGCTGTTCCAGGACAAGAACGTCGACAAGGCGTTGCAGACGTATGTCGACAAGGACCTGATCCAGCACGATCCCTATCTGCCGGATGGCGCATCGGCGATGGCGGACTTCTACGCCCCCTACCTGGAGCAGCATCCCACGGCGAGCGCGAGCATCAAGCGCATGATCGCGGAAGACGATCTGGTGGTGGTCCATTACCTGTGGAAGGAATCGCCCGAGGATGCCGGGCAGGCAGTCGTCGATATCTTCCGCCTGCGGGACGGCAAGATCGTCGAGCATTGGGATGTCAGCCAGGATATTCCCGAGAACCCCGCGAACCGGAACACGATGTTCTAGCTGCTGTTCCCGCGCCAGGGCCCGTGCGCGGCCTCGGCGCCTGGCGAACGTATGCCGCCCCGCCACGGGCGGATCCACCTATCCGGGCATGGGCGCGCCGAGGGACCGGCGCACCGATGCCATGGCTGGAAATCACATGGCTCCTGCTTCTTCCGCAAAACCGTTCTCTCTCTACCTGGCGGGCTACGATGTATTCCGGCCCGACGCCGTCGCGCATGGCGAACACCTGAAACGCCTGTGTGCCCGGCATGGACTGCGCGGCCTGTATCCCCTGGACAAGGCGGGTCCCCCCGGGCTGGCCGGCCCGGAATTGGCGGCATGGATCTATCGCGCCAATGTGGCATTGATCCGCCAGGCAGATGGCGTCATCGCCAATCTGAACCCCTTCCGCGGCGCGGAACCGGATTCGGGAACCGCCTTCGAGGTCGGTTATGCCGTGGCGCTGGGCAAGCCCGTCTGGGCGTATTCCTCCGTGGCGTCTTCCATCGTCGAGCAGGTAGCCGTCGGCAAGTCGGCCGACGGCGGCGTCCATATCGACGCGCAAGGCTACACCGTGGAGGACTTCGGGATGAATCTGAATCTGATGCTGGCCTGCAGCGCCACCGTCGTGATCGGCGACGTGCAGGCGTGCCTGTCGCGGGTCGTCCAGGACCTGGAGACGCCCTTTTGAGGCTACACCGCTAGGCGGCCTTCGACTCCAGGTCCAGCGCCGCGCGGTCCTGCGTGGCCAGGGCGCGGCGATAGTCGGCCAGTTCCGCGATGGTCAGGGCGACCAGGCCGTGCTTGGCGGCGTAGCGGTCGATGGCATCGCCGCGGGTCATCGTGCCGTCGTCGTTCATAAGTTCGCACAGCACGGCCGCCGGGCGCAGTCCGGCCAGGATGGCCAGGTCGACCGATCCTTCCGTATGGCCGCGCCGCGCCAGCACGCCGCCGGGCTGGGCGCGCAGCGGAAAGACGTGTCCCGGGCTGACGATGTCGCCGGCCTGGGCGTGCGGCGCGATGGCGGCGCGGATGGTGGTGACCCGATCCTTGGCCGAGACGCCGGTGGTGACGCCTTCGCGTGCCTCGATCGATACGGTGAAGGCGGTGCCGTGACGGCTTTCGTTGCGCGCCGTCATGGGCGGCAGGGCCAGGCGATCCAGCGTCTCGTCGGTCAGGCACAGGCAGACGATGCCGCTGCAGTCGCGGATCAGCTGGGCCATGACGGGAACTGTGATCTTGTCGGCGGCGACGATCAGGTCGGCTTCGTTTTCCCGGTCGTCGTCGTCCAGGACGACGACGGGACGGCCCAGGCGCATGTGATGCAGGGCCCGCGCCAGGCGCATGGGGAAAGGTTGCGCGAAGATCGACGGCGTGCGCGGATCCGTGGCAATGGTGGGGGTGGATGCTTGGGACATTGAAACGCTCTCGCGAAAAGTTGGGCGAAAAACGTTTCAGGGCTATGGACAGCCAAACGCAAGACCGCATGCGCGCCCAGGGGCGCGCGGGGTACGGAAGTGTGCCGGCACATCTTCTCTCATCCGGACTATGACCGTCGGCTCTGGAATCTGACCAGATCTGCTGACCCCGCCGACCGTTGCCGGACCGCGGGCGCTCGCGGGCTTGCCACGTTGCGTGGCCTACCGCCGGTGGGGAGTTTCACCCCGCCCTGAAGACGTACTGAATGCCGCTGGCGGGCGGCATGAAAGGCATTGTATGCCAGCTGGCGGCGCGGCGGCTGGCAAGGCCGGGCTGCCAGCAGGGGTAAGCGCACACCGCGCGCGGGGACGGCCGGTCACGCGGGGGCGGCGCCGCTGGCGGCCGGTACCGCCGGACGGCCGCCCTGCCCGGGTCTAATCCTTCTTTTTCTTCTTGCTCTTCTTGGGCAGGGCCAGCATCGTGCCGCGGCATTCGGGCGCGCCGCACAGGCATTTGTAGCCTTCTTTCATCGCTTTGGTGATCCTGCCGTCCAGTACCAGCCCGTAGTCGTAGAAGAGTTCCTCGCCGCGCTTGATGTCGCGCAGGGCATGGATATACACGCGCTTGCCGCCGCTGCCTTCCTGCGATTCGCAGTTGGGCGCGCAGCTGTGGTTGATCCAGCGTGCATCGTTGCCCTTGTCGCCGCCGTCGATGACCTTGCCGGAGGACAGCGAAAAGAAGAACGTGTGGAAGGGATCGTCCGGATTCGTGGGATGGCGGCGGTCGGCTTCCTTGGCGCTGATGCGCGCCCCGCCGTACTCGATGATGCGCGTGCCGGCCGGGATCTTGCGGGCCGCGAATACGCCATTGCCGTGCAGCTTGGAACGCCGCACGACGTACCAGGGTTTGGAAGTTGCTTCGGTCATGTCCAGCCAGGGGTCCGCGCGCATGTCGCGGTAAGTGAATAGCCGATCGCGCGATCGGGCGAAGTGACGCAGGATTATATCGGCGCCGGGGGCGACAGCGGCAGCATGGATTCCTTCAGCCGTCGCAACACGAAACTGGACTTGCTGTGGCGGATGCCGGGGATGCGGTAGAGCTGTTCGCGCAGCAGTCGTTCATAGTCCCGCGTATCCCGTACTGCGATGCGGATGTAGTAGTCGTAGTCGCCGGAAACCAGGAAGGCTTCCAGCACTTCCGGTATCTGCGCCAGCGCGCGGCCGAATTCGTACAGCGTTTCCTCGCTGTGGCTTTCCAGGGTGACATGCACGATGACGGTGTCCATGAAGCCCAGCGCGGCCGGATCGATATTCACCGTATAGCCACGGATCACGCCCGCGCCTTCCATGCGCTTGATGCGATTCCAGCAGGGCGTGGAAGACAGCCCGACCGCGGCGCCGATCTCGTTCAGGCTGGCCCGCGCGTTGTCCTGCAGGACACGCAGGATGGCCAGATCGAATTTATCCAGATGCATTTTCTTCAAATTCCAGTTTTATAAGACTAATTTACCGGATCCAGGCCCTATTCGCAGAAAAACAGGATAAAAATTCCGATTATTCCACCATAAGATGTTGTCCATGAACGATCGTCTTTCCTCCCTGGCATTGAACAGCGCCGACGCCGACGGCGCGCCCCCCGCCCCGAACGGTGCCCGCATCCTGCTGGAGACGCTGATCGCGCACGGCGTCGACACCATTTTTGGCTATCCGGGCGGCGCCCTGCTGCCGCTGTACGATGCCCTGTACTCGGAACCGCGGCTGCGTCATGTCCTGGTACGTCACGAGCAGGCGGCCATGCACGCGGCCCAGGGCTATGCGCGCACGACCGGCCGCACCGGCGTGGTGCTGGTGACCTCCGGTCCGGGCATGGCCAATACGACGTCCGGCCTGCTGGACGCCATGTGCGATTCGATCCCGGTGCTGTGCATCAGCGGCCAGGTGGCGACCGCGGCCATCGGCACGGACGCATTCCAGGAATGCGACGCCATCGGTATTTCGCGTCCCGTCACCAAATGGAATGCACAGATCCTCCGTGTCGACGCCGTCGCCGATACGGTGTCCCGCGCGCTGGCCGTGACGCGGCAAGGGCGGCCCGGGCCGGTGCTGGTGGATTTCCCCAAGGACGTGCAACTGGCCCTGCCGGCCGACCCGGACGAGACCCTGCCCGCCGACGAGCGTCATGGGGTGACGGCCTTGCGGGCCCGCCGCCAGGCCGCCAAGACGTCATTCAAAGTGCCGCAAAGCGCCGTGCGCCGCGCCGCCGACCTGATCGCGCAGGCCCGGCGCCCGGTGTTCTACGGCGGGGGCGGCCTGATCAATGCCGGTCCCGAGGCCTGCGCGGCCTTCACCGATCTCGTACGCCATGTGGATGCGCCCTGCACCTTGACCCTGATGGGCCTGGGCGCCTTTCCCGCATCCGACCCGCGATTCCTCGGCATGCTGGGCATGCACGGGACGCTGGAAGCCAACCTTGCCATGCACCATGCGGACCTGATCGTTTGCGTGGGGGCACGGTTCGACGACCGCATTACCGGCCGGCTGGCGGACTTCTGTCCCCATGCGCGCAAGATCCATATCGATATCGATCCGGCATCCATCAACAAGGTGGTGCGCGTGGACGTCGCGATGGTGGGCGATTGCCTGCCGCTGGTCCAGGCGCTGCGCCAGGCGCTGGCCGAGCGCGTGGCGCCAGGCACGCAGCTGGAAACCTGGTGGCGCCGCATCGAACGGTGGCGCGCCAAGGACTGCCTGCGCGTCGAGCCGCGCGACGACGCCATTCTGCCGCAGCAACTGATGCGCCGCCTGGACGCGGCGCTGGCGCGGCACGATGCGGTCGTATCGACGGACGTCGGCCAGCACCAGATGTGGGCCGCGCAGTATCTGCGGTTCGAACAGCCGAATCGCTGGCTGACATCGGGCGGCGCGGGCACGATGGGGTATGGGCTGCCCGCGGCGATCGGCGCGCAGATCGCCCATCCGGACCGCACAGTGGTGTGCGTCAGCGGCGATGCGTCCGTGTTGATGAACATCCAGGAGCTATCGACAGCGGTCCAGCACGATACGCCGGTCAAGGTGGTGTTGTGCAACAACGGCTATATGGGCATGGTGCGCCAGTGGCAGGAGCTGATCCACGGCGGCCGCTACAGCCACAGCTATAACGCCTCGCTGCCGGACTTCGTGGCGGTGGCCAAGGCGTTCGGATGGAATGCCGCGCGGGTAAGCGACCCCGCGCACCTGGACGATGCGCTGGCGCAATGCCTGGATAGCCCCGGGCCTTATTTCCTGGACGTTTGCGTGGCGGAACAGGAAAACTGCTACCCCATGATGCCTGCCGGCCACGGCCATCACCGCATGATGCTGGCGGGGGGTGTGTGGTACGAGGACGAAGCGTGATTCGCCGCCGGCCGCGCGAGTCCGCGCGCGCCGGCTGGCGATGCCTTAATCGTGCTTGATCGAGACCGTCTTCAGTACGGTAAATCCGTACAGCGCTTCGAAGCCCTTCTCCCGCCCATGGCCGCTGGCCTTGACGCCGCCGAAAGGCAGTTCGATGCCGCCGCCCGCCCCATAGTTATTGATGAAAACCTGGCCGGCGCGCACCTTGCGCGCCATGCGCAGCTGGCGTCCGCCGTCGCGCGTCCAGACACTGGCCACCAGGCCGTAATCGGTGGCGTTGGCGATGCGTACGGCATCGGCCTCGTCGTCGAAGGGCATGGCCGCCAGGACGGGGCCGAAGACTTCGTCACGCGCCAGCCGATGGGTGAGCGGGACATCGCGCAATAGCGTCGGAACCTGGTAGTAGCCGGTCGCTGGCGCGCTGTCGCTGAGCTTGCCCTGCGCCACGGTGGCAATGCCGTCGGCGCGCGCCTGGGCCAGGAAATCGGCGACCCGCGCCTGCTGGCTTTTCCGGATCAGCGGCCCGCAATCCAGGTCCTGGTCGGCTGGGCCGGTGCGCAGGGCGGCGAAGGCCGCGCCCACTTTCTCCAGCACCGCTTCATAGGCCTCGCGCTGGACGAGCAGGCGGCTGCCCGCCGAGCACGTCTGGCCGGCATTCTGCACGATGGCATTGATGACCACCGGCAGCATGGCGTCGAAGTCGGCGTCGGCGAAGACGATCTGCGGCGACTTGCCGCCCAGCTCGGTGGTGACCGGCGTATGGTTGGCCGCCGCGGTCTGCGTGACGAGGATCCCGATGGCGGGAGAGCCGGTGAAGGAAATGTGGTCGATGCCCGGATGACGCGCCAGGGCATCGCCCGCTTCGTGGCCGTAGCCCGTGACCACATTGATGGCGCCGGGCGGGAAACCGGCTTCGGCGGCCAGCTCGGCAATGCGCAGGACCGACAGGCAGGCGTCTTCCGCCGGCTTGACGACGCAGGCGTTGCCCGCCGCCAGCGCGCCGCCCACGCTGCGGCCGAAAATCTGCAGAGGGTAGTTCCACGGGACGATGTGCCCGGTAACCCCGTGCGGCTCGCGCAGGGTCAGCACCGTATAACCGCTTTGGTACGGCAGCGTTTCGCCGTGCAGCTTATCGGCCGCGCCGCCGTAGAACTCGAAATATCGGGCGACAGCGGTGACGTCGGCGCGCGCCTGCTTGGTCGGCTTGCCGCAATCGCGCGATTCGAGGGCGGCCAGCTCATCGAAGTGGTCCAACACCAGCAGCGATAGCTTCAGCAGCAGGCGGCCGCGTTCGGCGGCCGTCAGGGCGCCCCACGCGCCTTCGTAGGCCTTGCGCGCCGCGGTGACGGCGCGATCGATATCGGCTGCATTGCCGCGCGGGATGGCGTCGAATTCCTGTCCCGTGGAAGGGTCGATGACCGGAATGAATTCGCCGGTCGACGACGGCACGGGACGGTTGTCGATGAAATGCTGCTGCATGGTGGACTGTCTCCTCGTTTTCCGTGTCAGGCTGCTGTCTTGGCCGCGGCCTTTTTCGCGGCGGCTTTTTTGGCCGGCGCTTTCCTGGCCGCGGTCTTCTTGGCCGCGGTTTTCCTGGCGGCCGGCGCGCGCGCCGCCGTCTTCGCCGCCGCGCCTGCGTCCTGCGTATCGCCATCGCCGGCCGCCGTCGTCTTCGCCGCGGTCTTGGTCGCGCGCTTCGCGGCGGTCTTGCCGGCGGTTTTCGCGGCAGTCTTGGCCGGGGCCGTCCTGCCGGCGCTCTTGGCACCCGGTTTTTCGGGGCGCGGCTCGAATTCGAAGCCGATCTTGCCGTCGGGCTGGCGCACCAGATACGCCTTGAACTTGCGGTTGGTACGGCTGGAGACGAACCCGTCGAGCAGATCCGTACGGCCCTCCGTCAACAGCTTTTCCATCTGCGCGCGCGATATTTCCTGCTGCAGGATCACCTTGCCGGAGCGGAAGGTGCAGGTCTTCTCCGGACCGACGGATTTCTCGCAGACATAGCTCATGCCATGTTCGAACACGCGCGAGTGGCATTTCGGGCAGGGGCCGACCGGCGTCTGGCCGGAAAAGTCGACGGGCTCGCTGTCCTCGTCGTTGCTCTGGCCGAAATCGAACTCGAGCTTGTATTCGTCGGTGATGCGCAGGATGGCCGCGAAGGGCCGGCCCATTTTGCTGATGAATCCCTGCAGCGGACCGATTTCGCGTTTGGCCAGCAATTCCTCGACTTCGGGCAATTCGAAGGTGCGTCCGCCCGGATGCTTGCCGATGGAGAAGTCGCAATTGGTGCAGGCATAGCGGCGATAGTTTTCCTTCACCACGCCGCCGCATTTGGGGCACGGCGTGCGCAGCGTGGCATAGTCGCCGGGCACGGTATCGCGTTCGTATTCCTTGGCGCGCTTGACGATGATCTGCGTCATCTGCGCGATTTCGCGCATGAAGGCGTCGCGCTGCAGGCCGCCCTGTTCGATCTGCTTGAGCTTGTGTTCCCACTCGCCGGTCAGTTCGGGCGAGGTGAGTTCCGTCACGTCCAGGCCGGACAGCAGAGTCATCAGCTGGCGTGCCTTGGCCGTGGGCACGAGGTCGCGTCCTTCGCGGCGCAGGTAGCCTTCGTTGAGCAAGCCTTCGATGATGGCCGCGCGGGTGGCCGGCGTACCCAGGCCGCGCTCGGACATGGCTTCGCGCAGTTCTTCGTCTTCCACCAGTTTGCCGGCGCCTTCCATGGCGGACAGCAGCGTGGCTTCGTTGTAGCGTGGCGGCGGCTTGGTGGCCAGGCCCACGGCTTCGATTTCCTCGGTGCGGACTTTTTCGCCATCGGCGACCGGCACCAGGTTGGCGTCCTCGTCCTGGGCTTCCTTGCCGTAGACGGCCAGCCAGCCCGGCGCCACCAGCACCTTGCCGTCGGTGCGGAAACGATGGCCCTGCACGTCGGTCATGCGGGTCGTCACGCGGTATTCCGCCGCGGGGAAAAACACCGCCAGGAAGCGCTTGAGGACCAGGTCGTAGAGCTTGGCTTCCGCTTCGCTCAGGTCGCGCGGCACCTGCAGGGTGGGGATGATGGCAAAGTGATCGGACACCTTCTTGTTGTCGAAGATGCGCCGGTTGGGCTTGACCCAGTTCTGCGCCACGATCTTCGCCGCATGGCGCGCCGTTGCCGCGGCGGGGCCGCCCTGCGCGTCGGCCAGCGTGCGCATGGTGTCGCGCACGGTGTTGATGTAGTCCTCCGGCAGATAGCGCGAATCGGTACGCGGGTAGGTCAGCGCCTTGTGCCGCTCGTAGAGCGTTTGCGCCAGCGCCAGCGTGGTCTTGGCCGAAAAGCCGAAACGGCCGTTGGCTTCGCGCTGCAGCGAGGTCAGGTCGTACAGCGCGGGCGACAGTTGCGTGGAGGGCTTGGATTCCTCGGTAACGGTGCCCGGCTGCTCGCGGCAGGCCGCGACCACGCTTTGCGCGGCCGCCAGCGACCACAGCCGCGATTCGCGCTTTTCCGGATCGCGGTCGTCCTTCTTGAAGTCGGGGTCGATCCAGCGGCCTTCGTACAGGCCGGCGGCGGCGACGAAGGTGGCGCGCACTTCCCAGAAGTCGCGCGAAACGAACGCGCGAATGCGGTTTTCGCGTTCGTGCACGATGGCCAGGGTGGGCGTTTGCACGCGGCCCACCGGTGTCTTGAAAAAGCCGCCGTCCTTGCTGTTGAAGGCGGTCATGGCGCGCGTGCCGTTGATGCCGACCAGCCAATCGGCCTCGGCACGCGAGCGCGCCGCGGCTTCCAGCGGCTTCATGACGCTGTCGTCGCGCAGATTGGCGAAGGCCTCGCGGATGGCGGCCGTCGTCATGGATTGCAGCCACAGACGGCGGATCGGCTTGTTCACCCCTGCGTATTGGATGATGTAACGAAAAATCAGCTCGCCTTCGCGGCCCGCGTCACAGGCGTTGATGATGCTGTCGACGTCCTTGCGCTTGGCCAGCCGGACGAGCAGTTTCAGGCGCTCGCTGGACCGTTTGTCGGTCGGATCCAATTCGAACTGCGGGGGTATCACCGGCAGGTGGGCGAAGCTCCATTTGCCTTTGACGGGATCGTTCGGCGCCACCAGGCTCAGCAGATGGCCGACGCTGGAACTCAGGACGTAACGTTCGCTTTCAAAGTATTCCCCTTCACGCGCGAAGCCTCCCAGGGCGCGTGATATATCGAGGGCGACCGAGGGCTTCTCGGCAATAATCAGCGTTTTGCTCATGTGTTTCCAATGGCGGCGGCCCGCCGCAATAGCGCGGATGATAAGAGGGGAGAATCGCCACATGCAAGTCGACACCCACACGCCGGCAGGATCGGAATTGCACGCTTGGCGCGCGTTTCTGGCGCGTGCGACGCTGGCGCTCGGGCTTTTGCTGCTGGCCAGCGCGGTGGTTTGCTGGGTCGCGGCCAACTGGGGCGCCATGACAAAAGTGCAGCGCCTGGCAGGGGCGCAGGTACTGCTGGCAGCAAGCGCCTTGCTCGCCGCGTTCCTGTACGCGCGCCCGGCGCGCACCCCCGTCGCGGCGCACGGCCGCGCCTGCATGGTCGGCCTGGCGAGCGTGCTCCTGGGCGCCTTGCTGGCGCTGGTGGGCCAGACCTACCAGACCGGCGCCGACACCTGGGAGCTGTTCGCCCTGTGGAGCGGCCTGATGCTGCCGTGGGCCGTCGCGGCGCGCAGCCAGGGGGTATGGCTGTTCTGGATCGTGTTGGCCAATATCGCCCTGGCCCTGCTGCTGGGCGAACGCGTGCTGTCCTGGTGGGTGGTCTTCGACGGGCCGGGCTTTCCCAGCCTGATCGTCAGTGCGGCCAACCTGCTGATGCTGGCCATCTGGGAATTCTGCGCCTGGCGGGGGCACGCGCGTACCGGGGTGGGCCCCAGGGTATTGGTCCTGCTGGCGGTCGGCGTGCTGGCCCTGGCCCTGATGTTCGGAGAATCCGTGGTAGAGCGCCTGGGCACGTATACCGGGCTGGCCTGGGTCGGCGTGACGCTGGTGCTCGGCTATTTCTATACGCGCATCCGCCTGGACCTGGTGATCCTGGCGCTGCTGGCGGCGGGCGTGGTCTGCGTGTCGCTGCGGGTGGTGGGCGAGTGGCTGTTGCGCATCGACCCTGGCGTCTGGGTTGCCCTGCCGCTGGCCGGCCTGCTGATGGGCGAGGCGGTGGTCGCCGCCCGCTGGCTGCGTAGCCTTGCCTCGCGACAGGCCGGCGCCGCCCCGGACCCGCACGCCGGCCCGGCCGTCGACCCCGCCGATGCCTACGTGCGGGCAGCCGGCGAACCGGCCGGCGCGCTGCCTCCCGATGCCCCGCCCGCGGCCCCGGAAACCGCCGCATCGGCCGGCGGCGCCGTCGACGAAGCCGGCACAGCCGCCGCCGTGGCGCAACTGGGCCCGCGGGTCGCCCGGCGCACGGCCACGCCTTGGTATGTGCAGGGTCTGCTGGGCCTGAGCGCGTGGATCGCCACCCTGCTGCTGCTGGTGTTCCTGGTGGCTTCCGGCATCGTCCCGACCGCTTCCTCGGCTTTGGTGCTGGGCCTCGTGCTGTGCGTGGCCGGCGTCGCGGTGGCCCGCAACGCGCGCCAGCTGTTCTGGCGCCAGTGCGCCACGGCGCTGGCCTTCTCCGGCCAGATCCTGGCGGCCGCGGGGCTGTCCGTGTCGAACTCGCCCACGGGTTCGGCGCTGCTCATCCTGGTGTTGGCGGTCGCGGTCTATATCCTTGCCCCGGATGCCATCCTGCGGTTCCTCAGTGGCGTCATGATCGCGCTGGCCCTCTTTATATTGACGTCGTTTTCCGCCAGCACGCAGGACCTGTACGAGCACGTCCTGAGCTGGATGGGTTTCGACATGGTACGCGGCCTGGCGGTTTGGCTGCCGGCGTGCGTGGCGGGCGCCTGGCTGGCGGCCGCCGCCTTCCTGGTACGCGAACGCATGCCCGCGTCGCGGCGCGACACCTTGCAACCCCTGGCCTGGGCGTTCGCGCTGACCGCGCAGCTGGCTGCCCTGCAGGCGACCGGCGTGCCGGTGTGGGAGCTGCCCGCCCTGTGGGGCGTGCACCCGCCGGGCGTCCTGTATCTGCTCCTGGCCGCCCTGCTGCCGGTCGCGGTGGCCTGGGCCTTGATACGGCGCCGGCGCGCGGTCCTGCCGGCCAGCGTCCGCGTCGGTGTGCCGCTGGGCCTGCTGATCCTGGCGGTGTGCTGGCTGCCGGCGCCCGGCATTGCCTTCGCCCTGGCGTGGATCCTGCTGGGCTTCGGGCTGGGCCGGCCGCGCCTGCTGCGCTGGGGCCAGGCCGTACTGCTGATCTATCTGATTCAGTATTACTACCAATTAGGCGTTCCCTTGCTGCAAAAGTCGCTCTGGCTGGCCGGCGCGGGTGTCCTGCTGCTGGTCATGCGGCTCGTCGCCTGGCGCCTGCCGCGCTGGCTGGAAGGCGCCAGGCCCGCCGTGCCGGTCGTTGCGGCGGCCCCGCGGCGGCCGCTGTGGACGGGGGTCATCGTGGCCGGACTGGCACTGGTGCTGGCGGTCGTCAACACGGGGATCTGGCAGCGCGAGCAACTGCTGGCCAGCGGACACATCGTGCGGCTGGCCCTGGCCCCGGTCGACCCGCGCGCCCTCATGCAGGGGGACTACATGGCCCTGCGCTTTGCCGCGGCGCGGGAAATTACCCGCCTGCAGGACGGGCAGCCGGCCACCGTGGCCGGATTGTGGGGCGGCCCGGCCACCGATGGCTATCTCGTCCTGCTGCCCGATGCGGAAGGCGTCGCCCAGCCCGTGCGCGTGCAGCCGGCACCGGAGCCCCACGACGCCCGCGAGGTGGTGCTGCGCTATCGGTTGCGCGCCGACGGCGTGCGCCTGGTGACCAACGCTTTCTTCTTTCCAGAGGGCGAGGCCGCGCGATACGAGCAGGCCCGCTACGGCGAGCTTCGCGTCGGCGACGACGGGACCGGCTTGCTGGTGCGCCTGTTGAATGCCGATCTTCAGCCCTTATAGCGGCGGCCCCATTGCGCGATGGCCTCGGCCAGGAAACGCGTGGGACCATCGGCCACGATAGGCGCGAAACCCAGGACGCGCCAGGCGTGCTCCAGCGCTTCGACAGGCCGGGCCAAGTCCAGCGCCGGGGCGTGGTTCTGCTTGGACAGCTTCAACCCCGTGATGGGGTCCAGGACCAGCGGCACATGCATGACGCGCGGCGGCTGGGCGCCGAGCAGGCGTGCCAGGACGCGCTGGCGCGCGGTCGAGCTGAGCAGATCGGCGCCGCGCACAATGTCGGTGACGCCTTGCGCCGCGTCATCCACCACCACCGCCAATTGATACGCCCACATGCCGTCCGCTCGCCGCAGCACGAAATCGCCCACCGCCTGGGCCACGTTCTGGCGCTGCTCGCCCAGCCAGCGGTCGGTGAAACTTTCCTCGCCCGGCGGCACCCGCAGCCGCCATGCGCGGGGCAGCCTGCCCGGCGGCAAGCCGTCGCGGCATGTCCCGACATAGGGCCGCTCGCCGTCCACCAAGGCTTGGCGGACGCCACGCGCCCGTTCCAGTGCCGCATGGTTGTCGATGATTTCGCGGCGCGTGCAGGCGCAGCCGTAGACCAGCCCGCGGGCCGTCAGGTCGTCCATGGCCTGGCGGTAAGCCGCATCGCGCTGGGACTGCCACATCACCTCGCCGTCCCATTGCAATCCCAGCGTGCGCAACTGCCGCATGATGAGGCGGTCGGCGCCCGGCACGGTACGCGGCTTATCGATGTCCTCGATGCGCAGCAGCCATGTGCCGCCATGGGCTCGCGCATCCAGGTAGCTGGCCAATGCGGCGACCAGCGATCCCGCGTGCAGCGGTCCGCTGGGGCTGGGGGCGAAACGGCCGATGTAGGTCATGGACTGGCGGGTATCCTGCGCGCCAAAGCAAAGCCGGCCCGAAGGCCGGCCGGGTTCGGCGAAGGCAGGTCGTTAATGCAGGCAGCGGACGTCGCCGTCGTCGTCGAGCAGTTCTTCGAGGACCAGGTTATCGATGTCCGCTTCCTGGCTCCAGAGCACCATCAGCGCGGTAATCTTCAGCTTGGACAGGGGAACGGGCGATTCCGGCGCCGCCAGCGCACGGTCGATGACGATCTCTCGCAAGGGAGCGGGCAGGACGCCGGCGGACTCCAGGAAGGTGATGAAGCCGATGGCTTCGCTACCCAGCTGCCGGTATTCGCTGTCGGTGTAGATGCGGGTACCGGTCGCGGGCTGCTGAGCCAGATCCACGCAGCGCTCGGTGGTCTCTGCCAGGCCGTACAACCAGCCCAACGCATCGTCGATGTCTTCGTGTTCGAAGCCCGCCGCGGCCAGACGTTTCGCCAGTACATCCGCAGCAGGACAGGCTTGCGGCGTGTAGTAATTTTCAAAAAGATAGACGAGGATATCGAACATAGGGCGCAGCGTTTGTGCCAGTTTGCCCAGTCGGCCCGCTTATCGGCAAACCAGCAAACATGAATTCACTTTACGCTTATTCAAGTCCCGGGGCAACCGCCCTGCGGCGGGTGTTATGCGGATGCGACGACGTAGCGCGTAGAACGCCGTAGTTGAGCATAAATTCAGGAATCAGTCAGGCGCTGCCGGGGGTGGCGCTCATCAACATGTCAGGAGATCTGCTTGGACAACACCGAACTGGACGTGACGGGCGAGGCCGCGCCACTGCCGCAACTGCCGCCGCCGGCGCGCGTCGGCGATGCATGGGATCAGGTTGATACGCCCTGCCTGGTGCTGGACCTGGATGCTTTCGAGCACAATCTGCGCACCATGCAAGAATGGGCCGACCGCTGTGACGTCGCCCTGCGGCCGCATGCCAAGGCTCACAAATGTCCGGAAGTGGCGTTGCGCCAGGCGGCGCTGGGTGCGCGAGGGGTGTGCGTGCAGAAGGTCAGCGAAGCATTGCCCTTCGTCGCCGCCGGCATACACGATATCCACATCAGCAATGAGGTCGTCGGTGCCACCAAGCTGGACCTGCTGGCGTCGCTCGCCAGGCAGGCGCGGATCAGCGTGTGCGTGGACCATGTGGACAATGTGGCGGATCTTTCCCGCGCGGCGGCGAGGCATGGCGCGCGTATCGATGTGCTGGTCGAGCTGGATGTGGGCCAGGGACGTTGCGGGGTGTCGTCGCCGACCGCGGCGCTGGAGCTGGCGCGGCGTATCGAGAGTCTGCCGGGTTTGCGTTTTGCCGGTTTGCAGGCGTATCACGGGTCGCTGCAGCATCGGCGCGGCCATGCGGAGCGCGCGGCCGCGTGTCGCGAGACAGCGGCCCGGGCCAAGGAGTGCGCGCGGATTCTGGCCGAGCATGACTATGCCTGCCCGATCATTACGGGCTCCGGGACGGGGACGGCGGAGTTCGACGGGCCTGGTGGGGTCTATACGGAACTGCAGGCTGGGACGTATGCCTTTATGGACGGGGACTACGGCGATAACGAGTGGGCGGGCGAGCTGCAGTTGCGCAATAGCCTGTTCTTGCTGAGTACGGTGATGAGTACGCCTTGCGCGGATCGCGTGGTGCTGGACGCGGGGTTGAAGTCGACGACGATCGAGTGTGGGTTGCCGCGGGTGCATGAGCGGCCTGGTCTGACGTATGTCGCGGCGAATGACGAGCATGGGGTGGTGCGGGTGGCGGCGGGGGCGGCGACGCCTGCGTTGGGGACGAAGTTGCTGCTGGTGCCTTCGCATTGCGATCCGACGTTCAATTTGCATGACACGTTGGTGGCGGTGCGGGCGGGGGTGGTGGAAGGGATTTGGCCTATCTCGGCGCGTGGGCTTAGTCGGTGAGGGGTTTGCTGATGGGGACCGTTGGCGTTCGACGGCGGCGTGGGGGCTGCTGATGCCTGTCTGCTGTCGTTTCTGTGGGCGGGTGGTTCGCTTATGCCGTTGGTTGATGGTTGGCGTTGGCGGGTATTTTGCTTGTGCCGTCCGGCGGGGGTGATGCCTGTCGGGGCCAGCCCGGAGGAGCCGGTCCGGCGCCTTCGCGCCGGACTCCCGCGTCGTCATCCTCGTACGGCGGCCGAAGTGGCGGTGGGGTTCTTGTGCTTTTTTTGCCCGGCCGTCCTTCCTTCGGATTCCCTCGCGCGGCTCCAACGGGCTGGCCCCGACAGGCATCACCCCCGCCGGACTCCGGTTTGCCTTATTCACGGTCGCTGCGACGAGCTGGGTTCTTGCGCTTCGTGGGTGGCGGATGCTGCCGCTGGAAGATTTTGCATTGCACGTCGCATCGAGGCCGCCCAGCGCGGCCCCGCTGCGCCTACGCCGTAGTTGAATGCGACGGGCTGCATGCGAATGGCGGTGGGGATGGCGGCGGCGGTGGAATGCGACGTGCTCGAATGTCGCAGACGCAGGAATCCTGACAGTCCTGTCGGGAGACTGCAGACACAGAAATCCTGACAGTCTCGACACCGCCACAGGATTCTGCGGACACGACGGTCCTGACACCCCGCAAGCTCTGGATGCCGCGGGCACAAAGGTCCTGACGCCTCGACAGGCTTGGATGCCACGGCTACTCCTCAATCCTGACAGTGCCGTCCGCGCTCCTGGGCCGCGTCGCGGCTCGGTCCCCATGTCGCGTATCGTTGACCATCTCGGCTCGTTGGCCATCTTGCCCATGGCTCATGCGAATGTACGCATGCAACGGCATCCACTCCGGATGCAAAACCGTCGCACGAAAGCACCCGCGGCATGACGCGCCGTGTAGGCGATCGCTGGCCGCGCTGGGCGGCCGGCGATCGACGTGCGCCGCAAGATCTTCCATCGGCGGCATCCACTACCGACGAAGCGCAAGAACCCAGTTCGCCCCAGCGGACAGTGAATAAAGCACATCGGAGTCCGTCGGGGGTGGTGCCTGTCGGGGCCAGCCCGTTGGAGCCGCGCGAGGGAATCCGAAGATACCGTCTCGACTGTCAAGCAGTGACAGGAAAGTCGAAGCGGTAAGGTTCGCGGGTTTTAATTACGCCAAAGCAAAGATGAACCAGCTTACGCATGCAGGCGCCTATGGCCGACATCTTGGCTTTGCCCGCCGCTAGCAGACGCTGATAAAGCGCCTTGATATGCGGATTGTGTTGGGCTGCCACGACACCGGCCATGTACAGCATTGCCCTGACGCCGGCATTACCGGCTTTTGATAGGCGACTACGGCCATGCAAGGAGCTGCCCGACTGGCGTTGTACCGGCACCAGCCCCAGGTAAGCAGCTAGTGACTCCGCGCTCTTGAACTGATGGCTATGCATCACCGCCAGCATCGTGCGGCTGACTTTTATCCCTACCCCTGGAATGCTCTCCAACAACTTACTGTCTTCCTTTAGATCAGGATGACGGTCGATATGATCCTGGATCGCCTTCTCCAGCCGTTCGATCTCAGCAGCGTAGAACTCCAGGCTCTTCTCGATTGAGCTTTCCACCAGCGTAGGCGCCGCGCCAGCCTGAAGCTTCTCCTGCCGATTTAGTTCGCGCGCGCGATCCTTCGTCAGCGCTTCAAGACGGCCCAACAAGGCACGCAGCTCGCGCACGTGCATAGGTGCAGCCTGCCATTTACCGGGTTTGACTGCGGCGCCATAACGGGCCAGCACCAAACTATCGAGCGCATCGGTCTTCGAGCGCACCGCCAAGGCCTTGCCGAAGTTATGCACGTTGGCCGGATTGACCACTGATACCATCATGCCCGAATCAAACAACCACGTAGCCGCTTGCTCGTGATACGGCCCAGTAGCCTCCAGAATCACATGGATCCGCTGCGCCTGCGCGCCTTGCTTGGCGCACCACTGAATCAACGTCTTTACCCCGTCGGCGGTGTTTGGAACGACTTTGGATTAGCGCTTGTCACGCTCCAAATCCAATAACAGCATGCAGTCCAACTTCAGCTTGGCAACATCAATTCCCAAATAAAACATAGGCTTCCCATCCCGTGGCGATGCCAACTGAGCCCACTTACCTTGTGCATGCAGGGTCGATATCGCCCTAGGCTACCGTCCAGTGTCCAGATGGCTGCAGAGGTGAGGAGCGGCGGCTTTATCTACGGAACAGGGTCAACGCCGTCAGGGAGGACCGAAGCTCGTCCGCCCCTCGTGTGGCGATAGCTAACCACCACAAGCGCCAAGATACAAGGGAGGACGGCCGGGCAAAAAACCCGCAAGAACCCCACCGCCACTTCGGCCGCCGTACGAGGATGACAACGCGGGAGTCCGGCGCGAAGGCGCCGGACCGGCTCCTCCGGGCTGGCCCCGACAGGCACCACCCCCGACGGACGGCATCAGCAAAATACCCGCAGACAGCAACCGCCAACGGACGGCATCAGCAAGAATCGATCGAAGGCATCGACGAGATATCCGCCGACAGCAACCATCAACGGATGCCCTGAGCACCACACCCGCGGTCAGCGAACGCCACTGAACTGCGCAGTCGAACCGACGGCCGGTGTGACCTCCGCCGATCTCTTAGCTCGCCATCCCGAGGAAATGCCGTAACTCCGGCGTACCAGGATTGCCGAATACCGTCTCGGGATCCCCGACCTCGTGTACGCGCCCTTCGTGCATGAAAACCACCCGGTCGCACACCTCCCGCGCGAACCGCATCTCGTGCGTGACCATGATCAGTGTCATGCCCTCGCCGGCGAGTTCGCGCACCACCGCCAGTACCTCGTTGACCAGTTCGGGATCCAATGCGGAAGTAATCTCGTCGCACAGCAAAGCGATCGGCTGCATGGCCAGCGCGCGTGCGATTGCCACGCGTTGCTGCTGGCCGCCGGACAATTGGTTGGGCCAGGCGTCGAACTTGTGGCCCAGGCCCACTCGTTCGAGCATCAGCCGCGCCAACGTGCGGGCTTCCTGCTCCGGCATTTTGCGCGTCACCATCGGCGACAGCATCACGTTGCGGCCAGCGGTAAGGTGAGGGAACAGATTGAACTGCTGGAAAATCATGCCCACTTTCAGCCGCAACGCGCGCAGATGAAGATCGTCGTTTACCAGCTGTGCGTCGCCCACCATGATCGAGCCCTGGTCTATCGTCTCCAGGCCGTTGATGCAGCGTAGCAGCGTACTCTTGCCCGACCCGCTCTTGCCGATGATGGCGACCACTTCGCCTGGCTCCACGCGCAGCGTGATTCCCTTCAGCACTTCGTTGGATCCGAAGCTTTTACGGACCTCTTCAAGCGCGATGAGCGGCATGCAGCTTCCTTTCCAGTTTCCGGCTCGCGCGCGACAGCGGCCAGCACAGTATGAAGTAGATCAGCGCCGCCACGGCATAGACCGTGAACGGATTGAACGTCGCGTTGGTAATGATGGTGCTGGCCTTGGACAACTCGGTGAAGCCGATGATGGAGGTCAGCGCCGTACTCTTGACGATCTGCACCGTAAATCCCACCGTCGGCGCCACCGCGATGCGCAAAGCCTGGGGCAGGATCACATGGCGCATCTGTTGCGTGTAGCTCATCGCCAGGCTTGAGGATGCCTCCCACTGCCCGCGCGGGATGGCATCCACGCAGCCGCGCCAGATCTCGGCCAGGAACGCGGCGGACCAGAGGATCAGCGCCGTGCCCGCGGCCAGCCAGGCCGGCACGTCCATGCCGGCCAGCGCCAGGCCGAAGAATGCCAGGAACAGCTGCATCAGGAGCGGCGTTCCCTGGAACAGTTCGATATAGGCCCAGGCAATGCGGCGCGGCCAGTTTGCCTGGGCCGTGCGCATCATCAGTACCAGCAGGCCCAGGATCGCGCCGCCGGCAAAGGCGACCGCCGCCAGCAGCACCGTCCATCGGGCCGCCAGCAGCAGATTGCGCACGATGTCCCAAAAGGAAAACTCGATCATCGCGCGCTCCCGCCGAAAATCCTCCGCCCCGCCAGCCGCAGGATCTGCCGCAGGACGATGGCCAGCAGCAGGTAGATGACGGTGGTGACGATGTAGACCTCGAAAGGCCGGAAGTTGCGCGACTGGATGAAATTGGCCGCGAAGGACAGGTCCTCCGCGGCGATCTGCGAACAGACGGCCGATCCCAGCATCACGATAACGATCTGCGAGGACAGCGCCGGCCAGATGCGCGCCAGCGCCGGTCGCAGGACGACGTGGCGGAACACCTGCATGCGGCTCATCGCCAGGCTCATGCCGGCTTCGTACTGGCCGCGGGGCGTGGCGTCGATGCCGGCACGGATGATCTCCGTGCTGTAGGCACCCAGGTTGATGGCCATCGCCAGGCAGGCCGCCTGCATCTCGCCCAATTGCAGTCCGATGGTGGGCAGGCCGAAGAAGATAAAGAACAGCTGGATCAGGAAGGGTGTGTTGCGTACCAGCTCGACGTAGGCGGTGACCGGCGGACGCGTCCAGCGGGGCCCCTGCGTAATGGCCCAGGCGCAGGCGATGCCGATGGCGACACCGGTCACCGCGCCGAAGGCGATCAGCTCCACCGTCACGCCCAGCCCTTTCAGCAGGACGGGCGTGTAGTCGGCGACCGCCAGGAAGTCGAAGCGGTAGGCCATGGGCGCTACAGTCCCGCCGGCACGTCGGCACCCAGCCACTTGTGCGAGATGACGTTGAGCGACCCGTCCTTCTTCGCGTCGGCCAGGATGGCGTTCAGCTTGGCCTTCAGTGCCGGTTCATCCTTGTTCAGGCCGATGTAGCAGGGCGAGTTCTTGATCAGGAACTTGGTCTCCGGTTTCTTGGGCGGGTTCTTCGCCAGGATGGCGGCGGCGACGACGTTGCCGGTGGCGATCAGCTGCACCTGGCCGGACAGGAAGGCGGAGATCGTGCCGTTGTTGTCCTCGTACCGTTTGATCGTGGCGCCGGCGGGGGCGATTTTGCTCAGTTCGATATCTTCCACCGCGCCGCGCGTGACGCCGATGGTTTTGCCGTTCAGGTCGGCGGGGGCGCTTGCCTTGATGCTGGAGGGACCGAACACGCCATTGAAGAAGGGGGCGTAGGCGTCGGAGAAATCGATCACCTTTTCCCGTTCGGCATTCTTGCCCATGCTGGAGATGACGAGGTCGACCTTGCCGGTCTGCAGATAGGCAATGCGGTTGGCGCTGGTCACGGGAACCAGTTCCACCGTGACGCCCAGGCGGGCGGCCACCAGCCTGGCCGTGTCGATGTCGTAGCCGACCGGCTTCAGATCCGGGCCGACCGAGCCGAACGGCGGAAAGTCCTGCGGGACGGCGACGCGGATGACCCCGGCCTTCTGGATGTTCTGCAGCGCATCGGCGCTGGCCGTGCCCGAGCCCAGTATGGTCGCGGCGGCGCACAGCGCCATCAAAAGGTGTCTACGGTTCATTTGTGTTCTCCGGACTCCGTGATGGGGGCCAGTGTGTTTGCACACCAAATCGGTATACAAAATGGGTGATGCAAATTGCATGCCACCTTGTCGCCCGCCTGGCCTGCGAGAGAAGCACCCGCAATCGGTTCGTGCAGGACGCGCGCTTTGCACCTTGCGGGTGCGCGAACGCACTAAACAGGTGCGAAGGCGGGCGCGTCCAGGAGTGTTGGAAAATTACATCAGCGGTGTTCGGCGACGGACGGCGGCGCGCCCGTTTTCCGCCGCCTGGCGCGCATCGTCAGGCAGTGGGAACGGCCGCGTCGCGGCCGTCATGTCGGTCCTTGGTTGGAATGTGCCCGGCCGCTGGCGGGCCTGCCGGCGCGCAGGCAAGCCTTCTACTGTCACGCCCCTCAAGACCGCGCTGCCATCGGGGACGACGGGCGCCCCGCGTCCCTGCGCCTAGGCCGGCTTGTCGACCACCACGCCGTGCCACCCCATGCCCGGATAGGTTTCATAGCCAGGGGTCAGCGCATAGCCGCACAGGGTGTCCCCATCGGCGTAGTAGCCGCTCGTTTCGCCGTCGCGTGCGCGCAGCTCGAAACGATCGCTCAACAGTCCTTTGCCGTCGGTGCTGGCGATGATGCGCTGGCGCGCATCGACGATCATGCAGCGGACCGACCTGCCCGGCTCCGGCGCCAGCCGCACATTGGCCAGCACGCCCGCCGCCTGCTTGCGCCAGTCGAAGAACACGGCCATCACGCCTATCGGCCCTCGCTCGCCCGGCCGATATACGCCGGCGGCGTAAATGGCCGCTTGCGCGTTGCCCAGCGCCTGCACGCATTCGATGTCGCAGCTGGCGTATTCCTCCGGTCCGGCGAAGGCCATGGCCTGGCGGAACCAGGTTGTGGACGATACATCGCGCTGCGCGGCTTCCGGGTAGGCCTGGGGGCGGCCGTTGCATAGCACGCGGCCCGTGGCATCGACGATCCAGATATCCAGATAGACGGTGTACGTGTCCAGGATGATGCCCAGCCGCTCGCCGGCGTGTTGCGCCGTATCGATGCCGGGCTCGGACAGCGCGGTCGTGACCGCGCTGTCCGTCGCCCACCAGCGGACGTCGCAAGTCCGCTCGTAGAGATTGCGGTCGATGGTTTCGATGGCGTTCAGCGCCAGGTCCGCCAGGCGTTGACCGCGGCTGCGGCGCAATTGATGCGTGACGCTCTGCGCGACCTCTTGCAATTCGGTTTGCAGCGAATTGGCGAGCGCTTCGACGCGTTCCGAGACCTCGCGCACGCGGCCCGCCACGATGGCGAAGCCGCGCCCGGCCTCGCCGACGTGCGATGCCTCGATGGCGGCATTCAGGCCGAGCAAGCGCGTCTCCAGCGTGATTTCCTTGATATCGCGGATCTTTCCGCTGGTGATCTTGCCTATCAGCGAGGACAGGTCGGCGATGGTCTGCGCTTCTTCCATGGGGGGTCCGATCAGGATGCGCTTACGCGGAGCGAGCGTTGCAAGGCACGGGCGGGCCTCGCGGGTTTTGAAGGGAAAGCGGTATGGGTGCGGGGCGGTGGCCGCGCGGCATAGTTTGCGGTCCGTGCCCGCGCGGCGGCAAGCCGCGGCACGGAAATACTATGAAATAAAAGTGTGACAGAAAAGAACTTTACACCGCTGACCCAGGTGGCGCGCTACGGCGGTCGTCACCGGCAGGGCGCCCGGCGCCCGAATGGTGCCGGACCTGCACGGAATCGGTGCGATATGAAGCGTGCACCCGGTGCCCGTCACAGGCCACGCCAGGCGCATGGGAGCGGGGCCGAAGGGGACCGAACGGGGGCGAACGGGGCCCAAGCGATCAGGCCAGCAGCGCGGCGATCAGGCCAGGAGCGGCGATCACGTCAGCAGCGCGGCTACCAGGTCGCCATCGCCTCCGGTGTCGGACTCGAAGTCGAGTCCGCCCTCGACGTGGTCCAGGTGCTCGATCATCAGGCGGCAGGCCAGCTCGACGTCGCCCTTGCGTGCGGCATCGAGGAAAGCATGGTGTTCGTCGGAGGAGCAGGCGGCGTCCACGTTCGACTGATACAGCACCGTGATGATGGCGCTACGGGCGGACAGTTCGCGCAGCATTTCGGTCAGCACGGAATTGCCGGCCACTTCCGCGAGCAGGATGTGGAAGTCCCCCAGCAGGCGATTGCGCAACTGGACGTCGCTGCCCGCCACGGCCTTGCGTTCCTGCTTCAGGTGCTGCTCGATCCGCTTGTAATCCGCCGCCTTGGCCCGTGCGACGAATTCGCGCGCCATGGCGGTTTCCAGGATACGCCGTACGGAGAAGATCTCGCGCGCCTCGGCCGCGCTGGGCTTGCTGACGAAAGCACCCTTGTCCGGCACCGTGCGGATCAGCTTGTCCTTGGTCAGCATCAGCAGGGCGGCGCGGATCTTCGTTCGGCTGACGCCGTAGGCGCGCGCGAGCGCTTCTTCGCGCAGGCGCGTCCCGGGGGGCAGCCTGTGCGCGACGATGGCCGCCGCGATATCGCGGGCGATGTGCTCGGTGCTGGTGTCGGCTGCGTTCGGTGCGGGCATTGCGGTGCGGCGGGGATGTACCGGAGACTGGGGACCGCGGCCGGGGGGCCCGGATGCGGCGCAGGCATCAAGTCTACCCAATTCTCGGCGACAGGGATTGCATACAAAATTTACATGCATTAGAGTGGCCGCATGATGTCCCACGTCCCGACCCTGCTTTCCTTCCTGGACGGCCAGCACGATCGCCAGGTGGAATTCCTGCGCGAGCTCGTCCGCGTCCCCTCCGATAACCCTCCCGGCGATTGCGAAGCGATCGCGCGCCGCGCGCAGTCCCTGCTTCAGGACCTCGGCCTGGAGGTGGAGGCCCACGTGGTCCCCACCGAGCTCGTGCAGGCCAACGGCATGCGCTCGGCGGTCAACCTGATCGTGCGGCACCGCTTCGGCCCGGGCGGACCGGTGATCGCCCTGAACGCCCATGGCGACGTGGTGCCCCCGGGCGAAGGCTGGCGCCGCGACCCCTACGGCGGCGATATCGAGCACGATGCCCAGCACGGCCCGGTGATGTACGGCCGCGGCGTGGCGGTGTCGAAATCCGATTTCGCCACCTATACCTGGGCCCTGCTGGCGCTGCGCGAGGCGCAGCGCCAGGGCGCCGCGATGCACGGCGCGGTCGAGCTGCACTTCACCTTCGACGAGGAAGCCGGCGGCGAGATCGGCCCGCGCTGGCTGCTGGACCAGGGGCTGAGCAGCCCGGACTATGCCGTATCCGCCGGTTTCGGCTATGCCGTCACGTCGGCGCACAATGGCTGCCTGCACGTGGAGGTGTCCGTGCAGGGACGCCAGGCCCATGCCGCCATGCCGGAAACGGGCCTGGATGCGCTGGAAGCCGCCACCCAGGTGTTGCAGGCGCTGTACGCCTTCCGCGCCGAACTCGCCGGCCGCCGCTCGGGCACGCCCGGTATCGGCGCGCCGACCCTGAACGTCGGGCTGATCCACGGCGGCATCAATACCAACGTGGTTCCGGATCGCGTCACCTTCCGCGTCGACCGCCGCATGATCCCCGAAGAGGCCGGACACGATGCCGAGGCCGAGCTGCGCGGTATTGTCGAAGCCGCCATCGCGCGCCGGCCCGGCTGCGCGGCGACCGTCAGGCGCATTATGCTGGCGCAGCCGCTGACCCAGCTGCCGGGGGCGGAACGGCTGATCGAGCCCCTGCGGCGCCACGCCGCGCGCATCATGCAGGCCGACATTCCGGTGCAAGGCGTGCCGCTCTATACGGACGCGCGCCACTATACGCAGCGTGGCATCCCCACCGTGCTGTACGGCGCCGGTCCGCGCACCCTGGTCGAAGCGGGCGGCCACAACGCCGACGAAAACCTGCGGCTGGAAGACCTGCGCAAGGCCACGCAGGTCGTGACCCTGACGCTGGCCGAGCTGCTGGGCTGAGGCGCCGCGGCATGGCGCCGCCGCGGCACCGCGGCACTTCCCTATTCCAGGGTGCGCGCCAGGCTAAGCAGGAATGTCTCCGTTACCTGGGCCGCCAACTGCACGTCTTCGCCGGTCACCGTTTCCAGGGGATTGTGGCTGACGCCGCCGTTGCCGCAGCGGACGAACAGCATGCTTACCGGCGCCACCTTCGCGACCATCATCGCGTCGTGGCCGGCGCCCGACGGCAGTTCGTGGACCGGCACGCCGTGCGCGGCGATCGCCGCCGACCATAGCGAGCGTTGCGCGGGCGCGCACGGCGTCGCCGGCACGCGCATGATTTCTTCCATCGCCATGCCGATGCCGCGACGGTGGCAGATGGCGGCGATCTCCGCGTCCAGGTCGGCCAGCGCGGCGTCGCGCAACGCGTCATCGGGCGCGCGCACGTCCAGCGATAGCTGGCAGCGGCCGGGGATGACATTGATCGAGCCGTCCGGCACCTCCAGCCGGCCGACGGTGCCGACCAGGCCGTCGCCGCGCTGGCAACGCCGTTCCACCGCCAGCACGACCTCGGCCGCCGCGCAGGCCGCGTCATGCCGCAGGCCCATGGGCGTGGTCCCGGCATGGCCGGCCTGGCCCTGCAGCGTCAGCAACCGCCGCACGCCGCCCGCGATCGCGCTGACCACGCCGACGGCCAGGCCGCGGTCCAGCAGCACCGGTCCCTGTTCGATGTGGACCTCGAAATAATGCGCCAGCCGCGCGATGTCGCCGGCATCGGTGTTCACGCGGGCGGGATCGAAACCGGCTTCGCGCAAGGCATCGCACATGGCGATGCCGGCGGCATCGGTGCGGTCGAGTACGGCGCTGTCGAAGCGTCCGACGTAGGCCGACGAACCCAGAAAGGTGCCGCCGAAGCGCAACCCTTCTTCCTCGGCGAAACCCACGACCTCGAAATCGAAAGGCAACCGCCGGCCTTGCGCATGCAGTTCGGCCACGACGGCGATGGGCAGCAGGATGCCAAGCCGTCCGTCATAGCGGCCGCCGTTGCGCACGGTGTCGTAGTGGCTGCCCGTGGCCACCAGGCGGGCGGCGTCCTGTCCCGGGACCGCGCGATACCGTCCGATCACATTGCCGACCGCGTCATGGCGCACGTCGTCGAAGCCCGCTTCGCGCATCCAGGTGGCAAGCATCGCGGCCACCGCGCGGTGCGCGGGCGTCATATAGGCGCAGGTCAGGTGCTCCGGGTGGTCGGAATGCAGCGCCAGGGCATCGGCCCAGCGCAGGATTCTTTCGCCGCGTGGGGGCAGGGATATGGATGGCATGTCGGGCTCCGCACATTGGAAGATCCCGGTCGGCGGGTCCGCCATGCCGCCGGGATGCTGATTTAACGACATTACACAAACTTTGTATACACTCTGGCTCGCGGATTCCCGCTGGGCCCGCGAAGTCCCGGACAAGGCGACAGCGCCTGGCGGACCGCGGCGGCGGGCCTGCCGGGTACCGCACCGCGCCGGCATCCGGCGGCCGCGCGGCGGCCCTTCCATGGGCCGTGGCGAAGGCGGCTGATGCATAGGGTGATGCATTTTTACCGCGCCGCGTGGATTCCTCGGCCCCGGATGGCAATCCCGCCGCCAACGGGTGATAAATTTACTCCCTTGCCCGCCCGATACCCAGGGCGGTGCAAACCTCATCCTTCCTTAGACCAGGAACAGCCATGGAATTCAGCCAGTACAACGTCAACACCCTCATGGAGATCACCTCCCGCCCGGACCTCGTGTTCGTGCGAGGAGAGGGATCCTGGCTGGAGGACAACACGGGCAAGCGATACCTGGACTTCATCCAGGGATGGGCCGTGAACTGCCTGGGGCACAGCGCTCCTGAAATGCTGCGCGCGCTGAACGACCAGGCCGCCAAGCTGATCAATCCCTCGCCCGCCTACTACAACGAGCCTTCCTTGCAGCTGGCGCAGCGCCTGACCCAATCGTCGGTGTTCGACCGCATCTTCTTCGCCAACAGCGGCGCGGAAGCCAACGAGGGCGCCATCAAACTGGCCCGCAAGTGGGGCAAGGTCAATCGCAACGGCGCCTACAAGATCATCACCATGGACCACGGCTTCCATGGGCGCACGCTGGCGACCATGTCGGCTTCGGGCAAGCCCGGCTGGGACACGATGTTCGCGCCGCAGGTGGACGGCTTTCCCAAGGCCGACCTGAACGACCTGGATTCGGTGCGCAAGCTGATCGACCCGCAGACCGTCGCCATCATGCTGGAACCCGTGCAGGGAGAAGGCGGTGTCATCCCCGCCAGCACGGAGTTCATGCAAGGGCTGCGCAAGCTGGCCGACCAGCACGGCATCCTGCTGATCGTGGACGAAGTCCAGACCGGCATGGGCCGCACCGGCACCATGTACGCCTACCAGCAGTACGGCATTACGCCGGACATCATGACGCTGGGCAAAGGCATCGGCGGCGGGGTTCCGCTGGCCGCCCTGCTGGCGCGCCAGGACATCAGCGTGTTCTCGCATGGCGAGCAGGGCGGCACCTTCAACGGCAATCCGCTGATGACGGCGGTTGGCGTGGCGGTGTTCGATGTGCTGAATGCCCCGGGTTTCCTGGAGTCCGTCCAGGCGCGCGGCCGCCAATTGTCCGAAGGGCTGCTCAAGCTGTCGGCCAAGTGGGGCATGCATGGCGAACGTGGCGCCGGCCTGCTGCGCGCGCTGGTGATGGATCGCGACGACGGTCCGGCCATCGTCGACGCGGCTCGCAAGCTGGAGCCGCAAGGCATGCTGCTGAACGCGCCGCGCGGCAACCTGCTGCGCTTCATGCCGGCCCTGAATGTGACCGAGCAGGAAATCGACCTGATGCTGGAAACGCTGGACGGCGTGATCGCCGCGATGCGCGGCTAGGCAGGCTCGCTGCCGGAAAGAAGGCCCCGCGCGGTCCAAGGCGCGGGGCCTTTTTTTTGCGTCCCCGCACCTCGCCGTTCCGCCGGTATGCGCCACGATGCCGGCGGTTGCCTGCCGGGTACGTCCACGGCTTTGCGCGGATGGGATTTATCGCAGCGCGATCAACGCGGCCCCTTCGGCCACCTGGTCGCCCACCGCGTAGAACACTTCGGCTACTTCGCCGTCCGCGGCCGCCGTGATGGTGTGTTCCATTTTCATGGCTTCCATGACGAGCAGCGCCTGGCCCTTGCGGACCGCATCGCCAGCGCGCACGCCGATGGAGATGATTTTGCCCGGCATGGGCGCCGTCATGTCGCCGCCATGTTCGCCGTGCTCCTCGCCCGCATGGGCCAGCGGATCGTGCAGCACCAGCTGGCGGGCGTCGCCGTCGTGGAAGACGTGCAGGCTTTCGCCGCACCAAACCGCCACGCCATGGATATCGTCGTCGTCCAGGGTCACGCGGATCGCCCAGCCCTGCCCGCCTTCGCCGCGCGGCGCGGCCTCCCATCGCAGCCGGCGCGGCGCGCCGTCGTCCAGCGCCAGGCTCCACGCGTCGCGTTCGCGCCGCAATGCAACGGTGCGCCGGGTGTCCCGGTCCAGCCAGTGTATGGGCCGTTCGTACCGTCCATCCACGCGCCAGCCGTCACGCGTGTCCCAGGGATCGGGCGACGCATGGGCCTGGCGGTGCGCGGCCGTCGGCGATGCGGGCGCGGCGCCGGTGTCCTGGGTGCCCGCCATCGCATCGTCGTGAAGGGCGCGACCGCCTGTCGCGTCCTCGCGCGCCAGCAGCGCGGCGGTGGATAGGGCCAGCATGGACGGCGACGCGGTTCCCGCTGGGGGCAGCAGCGTGTCGCGCCGCCGTTCGATCAAGCCGGTGTCCAGGTCGGCGGCGGCGAAGGCCTCGTCGCGCATCAGGCGGCCCAGGAAGGCGGTATTGGTATGCACCCCGGCCACGCGCACCTGCGCCAGCGCCTGGGCCATGCGGGCACGCGCGGCATCGCGGTCCTCGCCGCGCACGATCAGCTTGGCGATCATGGGGTCGTAGTAAGGCGTGATCGCATCGCCGGCCCGCACGCCTCCATCCACGCGCACCGCGCCGTTCGCGAAGGCGGTGTGCGCCGGCAGATCCAGGTATCGCACGGTGCCGATGGAAGGCAGGAAGCCGGTGTCGGGATTTTCGGCATAGATGCGCGCCTCGATGGCATGGCCGCGCAGCCGCAGGTCCTGCTGCCGCGCGGGCAACGGCTCGCCGGCTGCCACGCGCAATTGCCATTCGACCAGATCCACGCCGGTGATCATTTCGGTCACAGGATGTTCCACCTGCAGCCGGGTATTCATCTCCATGAAATAGAAGCGGCCGTCGGGTTCGACGATGAACTCCACCGTGCCCGCTCCCACGTAGCCCACCGCCCGCGCCGCGGCGACGGCGGCTTCGCCCATGGCCTGGCGCCGGTCTTCCGTCATGCCGGGCGCGGGCGCCTCCTCGATGACTTTCTGGTGGCGCCGCTGCACGGAGCAATCGCGCTCGAACAGATAGATGCAGTGTCCGTGGGTGTCCGCGAAGACCTGGATTTCGATATGCCGGGGCTTCTGCAGGTAGCGTTCGAGCAGTACGCGGTCATCGCCGAAGCTGGACGACGCTTCGCGCCGGCAGGACGCCAGCGCATCGGCGAAATCGGCGCCGTCCTGCACGATGCGCATGCCCTTGCCGCCGCCTCCCGCGCTGGCCTTGATCAGGACGGGGTAGCCGATGGCATCGGCCTGCCGGCGCAGGAAGGCGGCGTCCTGGTTGTCGCCGTGGTAGCCGGGCACCAGCGGTACGCCGGCTTTCTCCATGAGCTGCTTGGCGGCCGATTTGCTTCCCATGGCGGCAATGGCGCCGGCGGGCGGCCCGACGAAAGCGATGCCCGCCGCCGTGACGATTTCGGCGAAGCCGGCGTTTTCCGACAGGAAGCCATAGCCGGGATGGATGGCCTGCGCGTCCGCGGCCTGCGCCGCGGCCAGGATCAGGTCGCCACGCAGATAGCTGGCCCCGGGTTCGGCCGGTCCCAGGCGTACGGCGGCGTCGCAGGCGGCGACGTGCGGCGCGCGCGCGTCCGCGTCCGAGTAGACGGCGATGGTGCGGATGCCCAGGCGGCGGGCGGTCGCCGCCACCCGGCAGGCGATTTCACCGCGGTTGGCGATAAGCAGAGTTGAGAACACGCGGACTCCTGATGACTTGCGGGAACAGCTTCACCGAACACATGCGGGCGGGGGCAGGCGGGCAACCGCGAGCGCGCGCATCCTGCATGGCGCTACATGCGGAAAACGCCGAAGCGGCTTTCCGGAATGGGCGCGTTCAAGGCGGCGGACAGGCCCAGCCCCAGCACGCGGCGCGTGTCGGCGGGCGCGATGATGCCGTCGTCCCATAGCCGCGCGGTGGCATGATAAGGATGGCCTTCCCTTTCGTACTGCGCGCGGATCGGCGCCTTGAAGGCTTCTTCCTCTTCGGCGGACCATGCGCCGCCCTTGGCCTGGATGCCGTCGCGCCGCACCGTCGCCAGCACGCTGGCGGCCTGTTCGCCGCCCATGACGGAAATCCGCGCGTTGGGCCACATGAACAGCAGGCGTGGCGAGTACGCGCGTCCGCACATCCCGTAGTTGCCCGCGCCGAAGGACCCGCCGATCAGCACGGTGAACTTCGGCACGGCCGCCGTGGCCACCGCGGTGACCATCTTGGCGCCGTGGCGCGCGATCCCTTCGTTCTCGTACTTGCGGCCCACCATGAAACCGGTGATGTTCTGCAGGAACACCAGGGGAATGCGGCGCTGCGCGCATAGCTCGATGAAGTGGGCGCCCTTCTGCGCGGATTCGGAAAACAGGATGCCGTTGTTGGCGACGATGCCCACGGGCATGCCGTGCACATGGGCGAAGCCGGTGACCAGTGTCTGGCCGTAGCGCGCCTTGAACTCGTCGAACGCGGAATCGTCGACGATGCGCGCGATGACTTCGCGCACGTCGTAGGGCTTGCGCGTATCCGCCGGAATGATGCCGTTCAGCTCCTCCGGGTCGTAGCGCGGCGCGCGCGCCGGCTGCAGCGCCAGCGGTTGCGGCTTGATGCGGTTCAGGCGCGCCACCGCGTCGCGCGCCAGGCGCAGCGCATGGTGGTCGTCCGCCGCCAGGTGGTCGGCCACGCCGGACAGGCGCGTATGCACGTCGCCGCCGCCCAGGTCCTCGGCGCTGACCTCCTCGCCGGTGGCCGCCTTGACCAGCGGCGGGCCGCCCAGGAAGATGGTGCCCTGGTTGCGCACGATGATGGATTCGTCGCTCATGGCGGGCACGTAGGCGCCGCCTGCGGTGCAGGAGCCCATCACCACGGCGATCTGCGCGATGCCGTCCGCCGACATCGAGGCCTGGTTATAGAAAATGCGGCCGAAATGGTCGCGGTCGGGAAACACGTCTTCCTGCAGCGGCAGGTTGGCCCCCCCGGAATCCACCAGGTAGATGCAGGGCAGGCGGTTCTGCGCGGCGATTTCCTGCGCGCGCAGATGCTTCTTGACCGTCATCGGATAGTAGGTGCCGCCCTTCACGGTGGCGTCGTTGCATACGATGACGCACTCGGTGCCCGATACGCGGCCGATGCCGGTGATCAGGCCGGCCGCCGGCGCGTCGCCGTCGTACATGCCGTGCGCCGCCAGCGGCGAGAGCTCCAGGAAAGGCGTGCCGGGGTCCAGCAGGTGTTCCACGCGCTCGCGCGGCAGCAGCTTGCCGCGCGAGACATGCCGCGCGCGGGCGGTCTCCCCGCCGCCCTGCGCGGCCATGGCCATCTGCGTGCGCAGATCGTCCAACAGGGCCCGCATGGCGCGCGCGTTGTCCTGGAAGTCCTGCGCGCGCGGGTTGATGCGCGATTCGATGATGGCCATGGCCTGCGCGCGCCTTACAGCATCTCGATGGCCATGGCGACGGCCTCGCCCCCGCCGATGCACAGCGTCGCCACGCCGCGCTTGCGGTCGTTCTTGCGCAGCGCGCCGATCAGCGTGGCCACCAGCCGCGCGCCGGAGGCGCCGATGGGATGACCCAGCGCGGTGGCGCCGCCATGCACATTGACCTTGCTGTGGGGGATGTTGAATTCCTTCATGACGCCCATCGTGACCACGGCAAAGGCCTCGTTGACTTCGTACAGGTCGACGTCCTCGGCGCGCCACCCGGTCTTCTGGAACAGGTTCTTCAGCGCGCCGGTGGGCGCGGTGGTGAACCACTGCGGTTCCTGGGAGTGCTGGGCGTGGCCGACGATGCGCGCCAGCGGCCGCACGCCGAGTTTTTCCGCGGTGGACTGGCGCATCAGCACCATGGCCGCCGCGCCGTCGGAGATCGATGCCGACGTGGCCGCCGTCACCGTGCCGTCCTTTTTGAAGGCGGGCTTCAGGGTGGGGATTTTCTCCGGCATGGCCTTGGTGGGCGCTTCATCCGTGTCGACGACGGTGTCGCCCTTGCGGCCCGCCACGGTAACCGGCGCGATTTCCCACTTGAAGCTGCCGTCCTCGGTGGCGGCGCGCGCGCGCCGCAACGATTCGGTGGAAAAGGCGTCCTGCTGTTCCCGCGTGAATTCATAGCGCGCCGCGCAGTCTTCGGCGAACACGCCCATGGCGGTCCCGCGCTGGTAGGCGTCTTCCAGACCGTCCAGCGCCATATGGTCGTAGACGGTGGAATGCCCGTAGCGGTAGCCCTGGCGGGCCTTGAGCATCAGGTAGGGCGCGTTGCTCATGCTTTCCTGCCCGCCGGCCACCACGACCTGCGCCGACCCGGCGGTCAGCAGGTCGTGGCCCAGCATCGCGGCCTTCAGGCCGGAGCCGCAGACCTTGTGCACGGTGGTGCATGCCACGCTCTTCGGCAGGCCCGCACCCAAAGCGGCCTGGCGCGCGGGCGCCTGGCCCTGGCCTGCCTGCAGCACATTGCCCATCAGCACTTCGTCCACTTGCTCGGGCTTCAGGCCGGCGCGTTCGACGGCGGCCTTGATGACGGTGGAACCCAGTTCGTGCGCGGCCAGGCCGGACAGGCTGCCCAGCATGCCGCCCATGGGCGTGCGGGCGACGGAAACGATGACGATGGGATCGGACATGATGGACTCCTGGTTCGGCGTGGGCGGCCGGGCCGCCGTGATGGATGCGCCGGGCCTGCCGGGCGCGGCGCGGGATTCAAGGGCCTGTCGGGCCGGGCGGCGGGTGGCGTGCAACGCCGCGCCGCCGGCCGGGGACGACAGGACGCGGCAGGGTCAGGCGGTCTCGTTGAAGAGTTCTCGCCCGATTAGCATACGGCGGATTTCGCTGGTGCCGGCGCCGATTTCGTACAGCTTGGCGTCGCGCCACAGGCGCCCGGTGGGGAATTCGTTGATATAACCGTTGCCCCCCAGGATCTGCACGCCTTCGCCGGCCATCCATGTGGCTTTTTCGGCGGTATAGAGGATGAGCGCGGCGCAGTCCTTGCGCACGCGCCGCACGTGGCCGGCGCCCAGATTGTCCAGATTGCGGCCCACGGCGTAGCAGAAGGCGCGGCTGGCCTGCAGCCCGGCGTACATGTCGGCGACCTTGCCCTGGATCAGCTGGAATTCGCCGATGGCCTGGCCGAACTGTTTGCGGTCGTGGATATAGGGCACGACGACATCCATGACGGCCTGCATGATGCCCAGCGGCCCGCCGGCAAGTACCGCGCGTTCGTAATCCAGGCCGCTCATCAGGACGTTCACGCCGCCGTTGACCTGGCCCAGGACGTTGTCCTCGGGCACCTCGCAGTCCTGGAACACCAGCTCGCCGGTATGGCTGCCGCGCATGCCCAGCTTGTCCAGCTTTTGCGCCACCGAGAAGCCGGCAAAGCCTTTCTCGACCAGGAAGGCGGTGATGCCGCGCTGCCGGGCCTGCGGGTCCGTCTTGGCATACACCACCAGGGTGTCGGCGTCCGGGCCGTTGGTGATCCACATCTTGCTGCCGTTCAGCACGTAGCGGTCGCCTTTTTTGTCCGCGCGCAATGTCATGCTGACGACGTCGGAGCCGGCGCCCGGTTCGCTCATGGCCAGGGCGCCGACGTGCTCGCCGGAGATCAGCTTGGGCAGGTAGCGGCGCTTCTGGTCTTCCGTGCCATTGCGGTGGATCTGGTTGACGCACAAATTGGAGTGGGCGCCGTAGGACAGGCCGACCGACGCGCTGGCGCGCGAGATTTCCTCCATGGCGATCATGTGCGCCAGGTATCCCATTTGCGCGCCGCCGTAGGCTTCGTCCGCCGTCATGCCCAGCACGCCCAGGTCGCCCAGCTTCTTCCAGAGCTCCATGGGGAATTGATCGCTGCGATCGATTTCCGCCGCGCGCGGCGCGATTTCAGCCTGGGCGAAGCGTCGCACGCTGTCGCGCAGCAGGTCCAGGTCTTCGCCCAGATCGAAACTCAAGCCGGGAATGTCCATGGGTGTCTCCGAGAAATGCAGGCCGATGCGATGCCGCGCCGCTTATATTACGTTTACGTAAACGTTATATCAATACGCCATCCGGTTGTCCGCCTAGTGCGCTGCCGGCGCCTGTCGGGCCGGCGTCCGCCGTCCGATCCGCCCTAGCCGTGGCTGTCCAGCAGCCGGCGGCATTCGGTTTCCTGTCCGGCGATTTCGGCCAGGGTGTCCTCGATATCCTGGCGCTGCTGTTCCAGCGTCTGCCGGTGCCGCGTCAGTACGGCCAGATACTCGCGCAACTGCTGCGCCTCGGTATCGCCCGGGCCGTCGTACATATCGATCAGGGTGCGGATTTCCGACAGCTGCAGGCCCAGGCGCTTGCCGCGCAGCGCCAGCTTCAGGCGGGTACGGTCCCGGGCGTCATAGACGCGGTTGCGTCCCTCCCGTGCCGGACTGACGATGCCCTGGTCCTCGTAGAACCGGATCGTACGCGGGGTGATGTCGAATTCGCGGGCGAGTTCGGAGATGGTCCAGGAGGCGGGCGGCATGGCATTGGCACCTTACGTAAACGTCAATTATGATGGGATGAACGCTACCGTCAAGGGGAGATGCCGCATGAACCCGAATGAGCACAAGCTGGAATACCCGTGGGGCGAAAGCCAGCCGGAACCGGGCGTCGCCCGCGAGGTGGCGCCGGGGGTGCGATGGATACGCATGCCGCTGCCCTTCGCCCTGGACCATATCAACCTGTGGCTGCTGCGCGACGAGATCGAAGGCCGCCAGGGTTGGACGGTGGTCGATACCGGCATCAGCCGGGACGAGGTCAGGACGCTATGGGAGCGCATCTTCGACGAGCAGCTGGAAGGATTGCCGGTGCTGCGCGTGCTGGTGACCCATATGCATCCGGACCACGTCGGCCTGGCGGAATGGATCTGCCGCCGCTGGGACGCGCCCCTTTGGATGACGATGACCGACTACGCCGTCGCCTGCCTGTTTTCGCGCGGCAGCTCGACTTCCAGCGGCGGCGCCGGGGCCGGCGGCGATGATGCCGTGGCCCATTTCGCCCGGCATGGCCTGGCGGACCTGCAGGCGCAGCAGCAGATCCGCGAGCGCGCGGGCTACTACCCGAACCTGGTGCCGGCCATGCCGCCGCGCTTTACACGCATCATGGACGGCGAACGGGTACGCGTCGGCAAGCACGACTGGCGCGTCATCGTGGGTCATGGCCATGCGCCGGAACACGCGTCGCTGTACTGTCCCGCGCTGAACGTGCTGATCTCCGGCGATATGGTGCTGCCGCGTATTTCGACCAACGTCAGCGTCTTCAATTACGAGCCGGATGCGAATCCGCTGCCGTTGTACCTGCGCTCCCTGGACGCCTACGGCGACCTGCCGGGCGATGCGCTGGTGCTGCCCTCGCATGGGCGGCCCTTCAAGGGCCTGCACGAGCGCATCGCGCAACAGCACGCGCACCATGCTGACCGCCTGGCCGAAGTCATGGAGGCCTGCGCCCAGCCTTGCAGCGCCTCGGATGTCGTGCCCGTCCTGTTCAAGCGCAAGCTGGACCTGCATCAGCTGACCTTCGCCATGGGCGAGGCGCTGGCGCATCTGCACGCCTTGTACTTCGACGGGCGCTTGAAGCGCCAAACCGGCGAAGACGGCGTGGTGCGTTTCGTCGCCGCCTGAGTCCGGGCGATTTTTCCGGGGCGCGCCGTTCGTCCCTAGCGCACCGATGTCGCCAGGCGCAGCGCCAGTCCCGCGAAGACCAGGCCCGCGCAGGTATTCAGGATCTTGCGAGCGCGCGCCGACCGCTGCAGCATCGCGCCGGCCGCGCCCGAAAAGAACGCGATGGCGCCGAACACCAGCAAGGTCGCCAGCATGAAAGCGCCGCCCAGCACGACGATCTGCGGGCCGACCGGGCCCGCGGCGGGCGTGGCGAACTGCGGCAGGAAGGCCAGGAAGAACAGCAGCACCTTGGGATTCGTCAGGTTCATGACAATGCCGCGCGCGTACAGCGCCGACGGCTTCATGCGGGCTGGCGCTGAGCCGCCCGCCGCGCCGGCCGGCGCGCGGAATGCCTGCCACGCCAGATAGGCCAGGTAAGCCGCACCGGCCCATTTCAGCGTCGCGAAGGCCAGCGGCGAGGCGGCGAAAACCGCCGCCAGTCCCACGGCCACCGCGGCCGTGTGGCCCAGCAGGCCGGTGCACAGGCCCAGGACCACCATCAGCCCGGCCGACCGCCCCCACAGCGCCGATTGCATCAGCACGAACAGGTTGTCCGGGCCGGGCGACAACGCCAGCAGCACCGCGATGCCGAAGAAAGTGGTCAGGGTGTGGAGGTCCGGCATGGAAGAGGGCCGAGAACGAAAGTGGCATCATAGGCGAATCGGCAACCTGATTCCCACATTCCAATGGCCTCTCGATCCTCTCATCTGGATACCCTGTTGCAGCATACCGGCATCGCCGAATTCGATCCCGTCAGCGGCGCGGCGCCGGTGGGCTTGCCGCCGGTCCGCACCAGTACCGTGCGTTTCCGCGACCTGCAGGCGCTGGACGATGCGGAACGCCGCAAGGCCGCCGGCGAACGCGTCGTGGCGTATGGCCGCATGGGCCTGGATACCCACGTGGCGCTGGAAGATGTCTTCAAGCACCTGGAGCAAGGTACCCACTGCTATCTGGCGTCCTCGGGCTTGTCCGCCATTACGCTGGCCTTCATGTCGCTGCTGTCCGCCGGCGAACACGCGCTGGTGGCCGACAACGTCTATGGTCCGGTGCATGCGCTGGACCAGGCGGTGCTGGCGCGCCTGGGCATCGAGCTTACGTATTTCGCGCCGAATCATGACGATATCGACGCGCTGGTGCGGCCGAACACGCGCTTGATGTACGTGGAATCGCCGGGGTCGCTGTTGTTCGAAATGCTGGATATCCCCGCATTGGCGGAGAAGGCGCGGCGGCATGGGCTGGTGCTGGCCACCGACAATACCTGGGGCTCCGGCTATATCTATCAGCCGCTGGCCTTGGGCGCGCAGGTTTCCGTGGTGGCGGGCACGAAATACGTCGGTGGACACTCCGACCTGATGCTGGGCGCGGTGGTGACCAACGACGAGGAACTGGCGCGGCGTATCAACAAAACGCAATACGCGATGGGGTACTCGATCAGCGCCGACGATGCCTGGCTGGCGCTGCGCGGCGTGCGCACGCTGCCGTTGCGCATGGCGCAGCATGCGCGCAATGCGTTGGAAGTGTGCGGCTTCCTGGCGCAGCGTCCGGAGGTGGCGCGCCTCTATCATCCGGCCTTGCCCTCCGATCCCGGGCATGTGCTGTGGCGGCGCGATTGCACCGGGTCCAACGGCATGATGGCCGTGGCCTTGCGGCTGGCGCCGGCACAGGCAAGGGTATTCGTCGACAGCCTGCGGCTGTTCAGCATCGGTTATTCGTGGGGCGGCTTCGAAAGCCTCGTGCAACTGGTGTCGCTGCAGATTCTGGCGGGTCACCGCTATTGGGGCGGCGACGGCCAGGCCGTCGTGCGCCTGCATATCGGGCTGGAATCGCCATCGGACCTGATCGACGATTTGCGGCAGGCACTGGATCGCGCCGTGGGGTCGCCCCAGGGGTAATCGTCGATGCGGCGCGCGTCCCGGTCGCGTGCCCGTCGACGCGGAACGCGAAAGCAAAACACGGAAGCCACGTGTGAAGACAAACCGCGAGGGCAAAAACAAAGCGGCCCTCGCCGAATGGACGAAGGCCGCTACGGGTGGAACGGGCGACCGGCGTCAGCCGGCGGCCATGATTACTTGCTGTCGCGCGCCATCGGCAGCAGCTTGTTCACTTCGTCCAGCGCGCCCTGGTAGCTGTTGCCCGCCATGACCGGCGACGTCAGGTACTTGCCGCCGACCAGGTAGGACGGCGTGCCGTCGATATTGGCCTGCTTGGTCAGCTGCGTGGCGCGTTCCACCTGCGTATTGACGGAAAACGAATCGAAGATCTCTTCGAACTTCTTGCGGTCCACGCCCTGCGATGCGACCCAGTCTTCCATCGCGGATTTCGTGAAGAGCTGCTTGTGTTCCTGGTGGATGGCGGTGAACACCTTGCTATGCAGGTCCGGGCGGTTCAAGGTTTGCAGCGTGTAGTACAGCTGCTGCAGCGGCTTCATCGACGCGTTGAAAGCGACCGGCACCTGGACCAGCACCACGTCGGCGGGCGCGGTCTTGGCCCAGGCTTCGACCATGGGCTCCATCGCCGCGCAGTGGGGGCAGGTGTAGGCGAAGAACTCCATGACCTCGATCTTGCCGGCGTGGTCGCTGGCGATGGGCGGGTTGACCACCTGGTAGGGCTGCGCGCCCGGCTGGACGCCCTGGGCGTTGCTGACGGGCGCGAACAAGGCCGTGGCGGCGAGGGCGGAAACCGCCAGCAGGCGGCTAAGCAGTTTGGACATGTCGGTCTGGATCCCAGGTTGAGGTCTAAGAAGAGTGCTGTCGGCGAGCGAACCTCGGCCGCCAGGGGCGCGAAGCGCAAGCGATAGGCGACGGGCCGCAAAGACAATAGAGACAGGCGCGGCGTGGGCGAGTTCCGCCACGGGCGCTACTGGCGGACCACCGCCACTTCGATTTTGTTTTCTCCCAGGCGTGTGCGGGCGCGATTCATATCGTCCAGGCGCGCGAAAGGCCCGACCCGGACCCGGTTGATCGGCTTGCCATTGACCTCCGCGCGCTGCACCGCGACCGGCAGGCCCAGCAGCAGGATGCGCGCCCGGAGCGCCTCGGCATCGTCGACGGCGCGGTAGGCGCCGGCCTGCAGGAAGTACTTGCCGCCGGTTTCCTTGGCGGAGTCGCGGCCCGACGGGCTGGCGCTGGCTACCGCGGCGGGCGCGGACGGTTTGGCCGCCGGTTTATCCGCCGCTTTGTCGGTGGCCTTGTCCGCGGGCTTATCCGCGGCGCGAGGGGGCGGTTCCGGTGTCGTCGGCAGCGTGGCGATCAGCGCGCCCAGATCGTCCGGCCCATGCGGCCCGGTGCCGGGCGTCGAGGGCTGGGCCCCCGGCACCGGGGGCGCCGGCGTGGCCGTCGGGCCGGTCGGCGCGATGCCGGCGGCGCCGTCGCGTCCGTACAGGCCGGCGTTGGGATCGGGCGCGTTGCGGACGTCGGGCAGGGGTGACTGGTCGGCATGGCGCGAAGCCCGGTCGACGAAAGGTACCGGAGCGCGTGTCACATAGAACGCGACGGCGGCAGCCACGATCAGCCCGATGAGCAGGCCGGTCAGTACGCCGTAGAGCGTGCTGCCGCGTTCGGATGATCGCTTGACGGGTTTGCGTTTGGCCATGGCAACCTACATGCGCTCGGGCGCGGAAACGCCCAGCAGCGCCAGCCCGTTGGCCACCACCTGGCGCGTCGCCGCCGCCAGGCGCAGGCGGGCGCGCTTCAGGGCGATATCGTCGACCAGTACGCGTTCGGCGTTGTACCAGGCGTGGAAGTCCGCCGCGCAGTCACGCAGCCAGAAGGCCACATGATGGGGCGCCAGTTCCTGGGCCGCGAGCTGGATGACGTTGGGGAATTCGGCCAGCCGTTGCATCAGCGCGAATTCGGTCGGCGCCGTCAGGCGCGCGATGTCGGCGGCGGCGATGTCCTGTTCGCTTTCGCCCGATTGCCCCACCATGGAGCAAATGCGCGCGTGGGCGTACTGGATGTAATAGACCGGGTTTTCGTCGCTTTGCGACAGCGCGAGGTCGACGTCGAAGACGAATTCGGTATCGGCGCGCCGCTGGATCAGGAAGTAGCGCACGGCGTCGCGGCCCACCCAATCGATGAGGTCGCGCATGGTGACGTAGCTGCCGGCGCGCTTGGAGATCTTGACCTCTTCGCCGCCGCGCATCACCTTGACCATCTTGTGCAGCACGTAGGCCGGATAGTCCTTGGGGATGCCCATGTCCAGGGCCTGCAGGCCGGCGCGCACGCGCGCCACGGTGCCGTGGTGGTCGCTGCCCTGGATGTTGACGGCGCGATGGTAGCCGCGCTCCCATTTGTTCACATGGTAGGCGACGTCCGGCACGAAGTAGGTGTAGCCCCCTTCGCGCTTGCGCATCACGCGGTCCTTGTCGTCGCCCGTGCCCAGCTCGGTGGTGCGCAGCCAGAGCGCGCCTTCTTCTTCGTAGGTATGGCCGCTGGCGATCAACCGGGCGACGGTCTGTTCGACGCGGCCGCTGGTGTAGAGCGAGCTCTCCAGGAAGAAGTTGTCGAAGGTCAGGTCGAAGGCCTGGAGGTCGCGGTCCTGTTCGCGGCGCAGATAGGCCACGGCGAAGCGCCGGATGTCTTCCAGGTCCTCGACGTTGCCGGTGGCGACGGTTTCCTCGCCGTCGGCCGCGCGCACGGCGGCGCCGGCGATGAAGTCCTTGGCGATGTCGACGATGTATTCGCCCTTGTAGCCGTCTTCGGGCCAGCCGGGCGATTCGGGGCCCATGCCCTTGGCGCGCGCCTGCACGCTGATCGCCAGGTTGTGGATCTGGTTGCCGGCGTCGTTGTAGTAGAACTCGCGCGTGACGTCATGGCCGGCGGCATCGTAAAGCCGGCAGATGGCGTCGCCCAGGGCTGCCTGGCGCGCATGGCCCACGTGCAGCGGACCGGTGGGGTTGGCCGAAACGAATTCGACCAGGACTTTTTCGCCATGGCGCGCGGCGCGGCCGTAGGTGTCGCCCTGCGCCGCGATGGCGGTCAGCACGGCCTGCCGCGTGGCCGCGGTAACGCGGATGTTGATGAAACCGGGCCCCGCGACTTCGGCCGCCTCGACGATATCGCGCGCGCGGGCGTCGGCTGTCAGGGCGTCGACGATGGCCTGGGCCAGCTCGCGCGGATTGCGCCTGGCGGCCTTGGCGACCTGCATGGCGACGTTGGTCGCGACGTCGCCATGGGCCGCGACCTTGGGGCGTTCCAGCAGAATCGTGGGCCGCGCTTCCGGCAGCAGGGTGCCGACGGCGTCTTGCAGTAGGGAGACAAGAAGGTGCTGTTGCTCTGGGAGCATGGGGACTCGGAAAAGACGGGAAAACAGGCGGCGGGACGCAATGCCGCGAATTACGGGATGATACCGTGATTTATCCGGGTACCTCGTCCGTCGCCGGCTCAGGCGGGCAGGTCCAGATCCAGCGTTCGCCGCAACCAGCCGCGATAGCCTTCCATGTCCACCGTGGCGACGGCGGATTCGTCGTTTTCCGTCCAGCCGCGCACGCGGCGGATGAATGCCTCCACTTCGGCGCGCGCGGCGGCACCGTATCGGGAGTGTTCCGCCTGGCTTGCCACCAGCGTGTCGCCGGCGCCTCGCAGTACGGCGCGGTCTTCGCCCGTCCGGCGGCCGCGGCGTCCCCGTTCGTCGTGCACGATAGGGTTGGCGACCCGTTGAAACGCCGCGGGCGGCGGCAGGAAGGCGGCCCCGGCGTATTCCGCCTGCTTGAGCATCCACGCCAGGGCGACGTCCGACAGGTCGCCGCCCGGCCGGGCGCTTACCGGGTCGGCCGGATGCGGCAGGTAACCGCCGCCGATGTCGCCGTGCGCGCCGATGAAGGGCGCCTCCGCCACGTTGGGGCTGCCCTCGGGCGCAGCGCTCAAGGGAAACAGCCTGCGGCGTTCATGCAGTGCCACCGCATGCGCGACCCAGCGCCATTCGGCGGATACCGCCAGGTTGTAATCCGCGTTGCGCGATCCCAGCACGCCGAACTGCGCCACCGCGTCGAACAGGCCGATGAAGCGCAGATCCGCGCAGGCGGTGACCGTGCCCAGCGCGGGGTCGCGTGTCCAGAAGCGGCCCGCCCGATGGCGCTCGGCGATCATATTGCCGAAGTGCATGGCCAGCGCGGCGCCGCGGGAATAGCCCAGCAGGTCGATCGCGAGAGTGTCGGCACGGCCACGCGCCGCGATCTCGCGCAATAGCGCATTCCATTGCGTTTCCAGGATGTCGGGCGACGAGCCCGCCGTCGCGGCATCCACCATGCGCGGCCGCGCGAAGCCCGGCCCGCGATGATAGAAAGCCGTGCCATCCGCGTACCATCCGCTCATCAGCGCGACATTGGTGCGCGCGCCGCGATCGTGGCTCGTACCGTCGAAGGCGAACAGCAGCAGGCCATGGGGATCGATATGGCGGCGCGGCTGCTGGCCGGCGTAGCCGTAGGGCCGGGTATCGGGCATGGGGCCGGCCGGATCCGGTTCCAGGTAATGCCCCAGGCGCGGGTCGTAGGTGCGCAGGTAATTGTCGTGCAGGCCGGTCGCGTCATCGTGGATATGGCCGGGCTGGCGCAGTGGCATGGATACGTCGCCGTCGGTGGCGATGGCGACCCCAGTGGGCGACCACAGCGCGCGCCAGCGCACCCGACCGCCTGCATCGGTGACGGCATGGGGCAGGCCGATCGCATCCGCGTGCACCGCATGGAAGACGGGAGCCGGCGCGGAGCCGCCGGCCAGCCCCAAGGGCCGCGGACGGGGATAGACCATCAGGGCGACCGGCACCCACCCGGCATAGACGTAGCGTTGCGCCACGCCCACGCCGCCATCAGGGAGCGGGCGGGCAATCGCCACCAACCGGTTGGAAGCATAGAGATAGTCTTCCGTGCGTGCGCCCGCGCGTCGCCGGATGCGCTCGCCGTAGGCGTTGTGCGTATAGCGCGCCAGTTCCGCGCGTCCCCGCATGACGCTGGCCAGCCTTCTATCCGGGCCGTAGCGCAGGCGCAGGGTGCCGTGTTCGAGGGGCAGTCCGCTGGCATCGCGGCGCGCGCGCTGCACGCGGGTCGTCGTGCCATCCTGGGTCGCCATCGCGTCGCCGGCTGCGCGCCAGGCGTAGCGCCAGGCGCGGGTCGTACGCGGGGCGATGGTGGCGGGACTGGCGTCCGCGGAATCTTCATCGCCACGAGAGATCGCGGCACCGGCGGCGGAGCGATCCCGGCGCGGCTTCTCCGGCACGTCCAGGCCGGCCTCGGCACCGGCAAGCCGCCCTTCGTCGTCATAGCCGTAGGCGTAGACACCCTTCCAGCCGGCGACGCGCAGGGTCTCCCGCGCGATGCGGCCCGCCGCGTCGTAGCGCAAGCGCTGCAACAGCAGCGGCGCGCGGCCGGGCGTCCCGGGAGCGTCGACCAGCAGGGTATCCAGCGCGCCCTCGCGCATCATCCCCTGCGTGCGCAGGCCGTTACCATGCAGGTATCCCCCTTCCGGCAAGGCGCGCAGCAGTTCCCGGCTGTCGCCGCGATGCTCCCAGGCGATGCGCGTCACGCGGCCTGCCGCGTCGTAGGCGTAGGTCAGGCTTCCCCCTTCCGGAAGGTCGTGGCGAATCAGGCGGCCGCCGTCATCCCATGCGTAGCGCTCGCGATAACCGTAAGCCGCCTGGCCGCCGCGTGCCGGGCGATGCACCGTGCGCAGTACCAGGCGTCCGTGCGCGTCATGGTGGCGCGTCTCGTGTTCGTGCGGGTGTTCGATGCGCACCGGCGCCTGGCCGCGCCACGCGATCGCGGTGCGCAACGCGCCCGTTGCCGAGCGCATGATGATCTCCACGGGGCGGCCGGCGTCGTCGTAGGCATGGCGCCACGTATCGCCGTTGGCATAACGCCGTTCCGTCACGCGCCCGATGCCGTCGTGCTTGCGCGTTTCCTGTCCGGTCGCGTCGGAAGACCACGCCGCCAACCTGCCTGGCGGGTCGGCCGGATCGAACGACATCGACAGGCCGGGCCATCCGGACCCGGTGTCCCACAGGCGTCGCAGGGCGCCGTCCTCGTCGCGTTGCAGATGCAGGTCATTGAATCGCGTCAACCTGCCGTGCGCATCGTGTTCCGCCTGCAGCCCCGGCGCCGCGCAGCCCGCACACCCCGTGCCGTCCACCCGCAGCAGCACCGGTTTCCCGCCGCGAATGGCGGTATGGAAATCCGTGACGCCGCCGTTGCCGTGCACGCGTGTCAGCCCGGCCGCGCCGTCGGCGGTGGGCGCCGCCGAATAGCTGAGTTCCACGCGATGGCGTGGCGATGCGGGATCGCCATGCGTCGCGAGCACGGCGCGGCCTTGCGTGTCGTAGGCCCAGCTATGGGTGCGCAGCGGGACGGCATCGTCCGCGATGCGCCAGGCTATGCCGGTCAACAGATAAGGGTTGCCGCTTTGCAGTGCGGGCTCGTAGGCGTATTCGCGCCGCCATCCCGCCGGATGCACCACCGCCGCCAGGCGCCCATCGCGCGCGGACTGCTGCCCCGCGGCCGCGAGCGCCCGGCGTTGCCGCGCCGCACCCGCTTGTGCCGCGCGCACGGGCGGCACGTCATGGCGATACGCATAGCTGCCGTAAGGCGTGTCTATGCGCGCCAGCCGCGTGCCGGCGGTCCCCGATTCGTAGAAGAAGCGCAAGGCCTGGCCCGTGTCGTCCACCACGGCGCTGATCGCGCCTGTCGTCGCGCCGGCAACGGTGTCGCGGACGATGCGCACATGGCGTCCGCCGGCATCGTCGATGCGCGCCAGCCGGCCCGCCGCGTCGAAATGCAGCGTGCGGCCATCCGGCCAGTGCCAGCGCCACCGGACTTGCCGGGCCACGTCGCCCTCGCGCGGCACGGCGCGCGCTTCCCCGGCGTGCTCGGCCTGGACGAGCCGGCCGCGCGCGTGGCCCAGCGGCCGGCATGCCGCATCGCAACGAAAATCCATGCGACTGCCGTCGGCCTGAAGGATCTGCACCTTGTCATACGCGGCGTGCGCGTACAGGCGCGTGTCGTACGACAGCATCCAGCCGCGGCCCAGCAAGCCGGTACGCGGATCCATCGAGTTGTAGTGCCGCACGATTTCCAGGCCCACGCGCCCGCCGGGACCCGGAAGGTCGACTTCACGCTGGTACTTGTTGCCGGACACCAGATGGATGGGATTGCCCGCACCCAGGTTCAGCGTGGGCGCCGGCGCGCCCTGCGCGGCCGTATCGCCCGCGGGACAAGGCTGGCCCAGGCGGCCGGCCGTGCACGCGCCCTGGCGCGGCGCCGATGCGGCCGGCTCGGCCGTTGCCGCGGCCGGTACCGCCGCTGCCATGCATCCGAGAACGGCGATCGTCGCCATGACGCCGTTCCATCTTCCATATCCCGCCCCGATCCGCACGTCGCCGCTCCATGGACGCGCGCGGCCGCGCCCCGTGCGCAACCTGTCGGCGTCCTGCGTCTAGGGTGCGATTGGCAGGCTTGCCGTGTTGGGGTAGTGTATGAATTCGTCCCTGATGAAAGACCCTGGAATTACGCCATGCTGATCTCGTTCCGCTCCAAAGCCGGCTCGGAAGTCCTTATGCTCTCCGATCACGCCGCACCGTTGTTGCGGGCAGCGGGCAAGTCGCTGCCTGATGCGTTTCCCGAACGCGGCGTGTTCACGCCGGATCAATTGCCGCAGGCCATCGCCGGCATAGAAAAGGCGGTGGAGCTGGCCCCGCACCCTTCCGAGGACGTGGAAAAAGACCCGGATGCCCAGCCTGTGCACCCGATGGCGCGGCCGGTGGGCCTGCAACAACGCGCATATCCGCTGCTGGACCTGATGAAGAAAGCCCAGGCCAAGGGCGTGAACGTCACGTGGGAAACGGCTTCGTCCTGGTGATGCGTCGCGAAAGCGCGTGAACCTGATGCCGCGCGGTCCGGGCCGTGCGGGCCACTACGCCGCGTTGCGCGGCACAAGGAAACCGGCATGCGCGCAGATGTCTCCATCCTTTACGATGCCCGGCGGGCTGTTCACCTGGTCACCCAGGTGGATCCCACGCCCGAAGGCGCGGCGCGGGCGCGCGAATGGTTCGACCGGAACTGGGAATCCCTCGGCTGCGAGCCCTTGCGGCCCAGCGGCAAGGTCCTGCTGCTGGACAAGATATTGGGTGTGGCCGACGCGCTCGGTTATGACCTGTTGGCGGCCGACACGCGGCGCGCGCAGGAATTTGCCCATCAGGCCGCACTGGCGCTGGGCCGGTCGCGGATTACCGTCGACCTGCCGGGCCTGACGGTCGGCTACTGAACGAAAAGCCGCGCGCGCCGGCCGGCCCGCGCGGCCCAGGCGTGCTCAGCCTTGCGGGCGCAGCTTGTCGTGCATCCATTTGGCGATGCACAGCAGGCGATGGTCGTTGCCCTTGGCGCCCACGGCCTGCAGGCCCACCGGCAGGCCGTGCGGCCCGGTGGCAAAGGGCAGGTGTATGCAGGGCAGGCCGAACAAGGTCCACACGCGTCCGAACAGCGGATCGCCGGTGCCCTGGTCCGCGAAAGGCGCCTCGCCCGGCGCACTGGGCGTGAGCAGGACGTCGAAGCGATCGAACCAGCCGCGCAGGTGCGAGTGCATGTCGGAGGCCCGTTGCAGATTGGCCTCGTGCCGCGCCTGGTCTATCTTGTCCCCGCCCTGCAGCAGCGCGAGCAGCCCCGGGCTGATCTGGCTTGCATGCTGCTCCCGCTCGGCCGCCAGCGAACGCGCCGCCTCATAGGCCATGATGTCGGACTGCAATTGCACCAGCGCACAGTATTCCGGCGGGGTATCGACTTCCTGGACCACGGCGCGGGCGCGTCCCAGCGTTTCGGCGGCCTGCATCATCGCTTCGCGGGTCTCCGGCAGCGTGTGGCGCCATTGCGGTGTCCGATAGATGCCGACACGCGGCGGGCCGTCGTAGTCCAGCCGACGCAACCCGGGCTGGTCCATCAGCACCGATGCGACCAACGCCGCATCGTCGACCGTCCGGGTGAAACAGCCCACTGTGTCGAGCGTGGGCGCCAATAGCTTGATGCCGTCGCGCGGAATGGCGCCGAAGCTGGGCTTGAAGCCGACCACGCCGCAATAGGCGGCCGGACGGATCACCGACGCGGCGGTCTGCGTGCCCAGCGCGAAAGGCACCATGAAGTCGGCGACGGCCGCCGCGGAACCGCTGGACGAGCCGCCGGGCGTATACGCGGTGTTATGCGGGTTGCGTGTGAGCGGCGCCTTGAAGGTGGCGAATTCCGTGCTGATCGTTTTGCCTGCCACCAGCGCGCCGGCCTGGCGGCTGCGCCCTACCGCGCCCGCGTCCGCCTCGGGGCGATGGCCGCGGTAGATGGGAGAGCCGTAGGTCGTGGGCAGGTCTTGCGTATCGAACACGTCCTTCACGCCGAACGGCAGTCCGTGCAAGGGGCCGGTAATGGCGCCGTTATCCAGGGCCATGGCGCGGGCCAGGGCGGCCTCCTTGTCCAGCGCAGCCCATGCATGCACGCTGTCCTCGCGCTGTTCGATGCGCGCGAAGCAGGCCCGCATGAGCTGTACCGCGGACAATTCGCGCCGCTGCAGCATGCGCACGGCATCCAGTGCCGATAAACGATTCAAAACCATAGCCATTCAATAACTTCCCCAGCGGATGCGGCCCATGCTCGCGCGCGCGGCATCGAAAACCTTTTCGCGTCCCCGCTATCGCGCGGCGCCGTCTTATCCCAGCAGCAATTGTGCCAGCCCCAGGTGCCGGCACCATTCGTGTATTCCCCCAAGGACCCGGGTCTGAATCCACGGACCTTGCACGGAACTGAACTGCCACGGACACGCAGCGGCACGCTGCGCTGCAATAACGTTGTCATGCACGACGCCTAAAGTGAAAACGATTTCAACCACAGGGACAGCCGTCCGTGCCCAGCAAACCCCTGCACCGGCCCTCGATTCTGGATATCGCGCGTGACGCCGGTGTGTCACCCGCCACGGTATCGCGCGCTTTCAACCGGCCCGGGCTGCTGCGTCCGGACACCTTGCAGCGCATCGAACGGGTCGCGCGGGAATCCGGCTTTCGTCCCAACCGCGTCGGCAGCAGCCTGCGCTCGGGCAGCACGCGCACCATCGGCATGGCGCTGCCCACGCTGTGCAATCCCGTCTTCGCGGAGTGCTTCGAAGGCGCGGAGGCCTGGGCCCACGATCACGGCTACAGCATCATGGTCACCACGACGGGGTATGACCTGCCGCGCGAAGCAGCCGCGGTGCGCAGCCTGCTCGACCACCAGGTGGAAGGCGTGCTGCTGGCCGTGGCCAACGCCGCGCGCAGCGCGACCTTGCGCGAGCTCGCGCATGAAGGTCTGCCTTATGTCCTGGTCTACAACGAATCGCCGTCGCATCCCTGCGTATCGGTGGACAACATGGCCGCCGCGCGCGATATGGTGCGCTGGCTGGCGAGCGAGGGCCATACCCGCATCGCGCTGGTGACCGGTCCTCTGGCCGCGTCGGATCGCGCGCGCCGCCGCCTGCAAGGGGCGCGCGCCTGCGCCCGGGAACTGGGCCTGCCGCCGCCCGTGCATCTGTGCATGCCGTCGCACACGGCCGCGGACGCCGGCCTGCTGCGCCAGGCCCTGGGCGAACGCCTCGCGCCCACGGCCTTGTTCTGCTCCAACGATCTGCTGGCCGCGTCGGTCATCGCCGAACTGCGCGCGCTCGGCCTGCGCGTGCCGGACGACCTGTCGGTATGCGGATTCGACGGCATGCATTTCGCCGCCCTGATGGTGCCGCCGCTGACCACCGTGGAACAGCCCAGCCGGGACATCGGCGCCACCGCCTGCGCGCAGCTGCTGGCGCTGTTGCACGGCGAATCCCCGGTTTCGTCGCGCCTGCCGCATCGATTGATTACCGGCCGCACCGTGGCGGCCGCTTCTTCCTATCCTGCCGAATAAGGAACATTGAAATGCCGCAATTGCTGAACAAGGCGCTGCGCGCCGCCGCCCTGGCCCTGGGGCTGATGGGGGCGGCCGCGCATGCGCAGAATGCCGTCTGCTACAACTGCCCGCCCGAATGGGCGGACTGGGCCGCCGAGCTCAAGGCGATCAAGGAAAAGACCGGCATCGTGGTGCCCGCGGACAATAAGAATTCGGGCCAGGCGCTGGCGTCGATGGCGGCCGAGCGCGCCAATCCGGTCGCCGACGTCGCCTACCTGGGCGTGACCTTCGGCATCCAGGCCGCGCAGGACAAGCTCGTGCAAGGCTACAAGCCCTCCCATTGGGACGACATCCCCGCCGGCATGAAGGATCCGGATGGCAAATGGTTTGCCATCCATTCGGGCACGCTGGGCTTCATGGTCAACGTCGACGCCCTCAACGGCAAGCCGGTGCCGCAGTCCTGGCAGGACCTGCTCAAGCCGGAGTACCGCGGCATGGTGGGTTATCTGGATCCGGCCTCCGCCTTCGTCGGCTACGTCGGCGCGGTGGCGGTGAACCGCGCGATGGGAGGCAGCCTGGACGACTTCGGTCCGGCCATCGAGTGGTTCAGGAAGATGCGGGCCAACGATCCCATCGTGCCCAAGCAGACCGCCTATGCGCGCGTGTTGTCCGGCGAAATTCCCATCCTGGTCGACTACGACTTCAATGCCTATCGCGCCAGGTACAAGGATGGCGCGCACGTGCAGTTCGTCATTCCCAAGGAAGGGACGATCGCGGTGCCCTATGTGATGAGCCTGGTCGCCAATGCGCCGCATGCGGACAACGGCCGCAAGGTCCTGGATTTCACCCTGTCCGACGAAGGCCAGGCCATCTGGGCCAACGCCTATCTGCGCCCGGTGCGCCCGAGCGCGGTATCGCCGGAGGCGCAGAAGAAGTTCCTGCCGGCGTCGGATTACGCGCGTGCCGGGACCGTCGACTACGGCAAGATGGCGGCGGTGCAACGCGCGTTTTCGGAACGCTACGCCAAGGAAGTGAACTAGATGGTCCGCGGCATCCCTGATCGATCCATGACGGTGTCATGCGGGCGGCATTGCGCAATGGAAGGTCGAGATGGCACGGCGTGACGGCATGATGTTTGCCGCGCCGGCCGCGGCGCTGTTCCTGGCGTTCTGGCTGTTGCCCATGGCGCGCCTGGCGGCCACGGGCTTCGCGGTGCGCGACGGCGCCAGCGCGTACTGGACGGTGATTACGCACGCGCAGTACTGGCGCAGCCTGTTCAACACGGCGGCGCTGTCGCTGGCCGCGTCGCTGGCCACGCTGGCCATCGCCTTGCCCGTCGGGCGCTTCCTGGCCGCCCATCCGCGCTTCGCGGGGCGTGGCGCCCTGATGGGGATGCTGACGTTTCCGCTGGCTTTTCCCGGCGTGGTCGTGGGCTTCCTGATCATCCTCCTGGCGGGGCGCCAGGGCCTGGCCAGCACGGTTTCGCGCTGGCTGACCGGCCAGCCGCTGGTCTTCGCCTATGGCATGGCCGGCCTGTTCCTGGGTTATCTGTACTTTTCCCTGCCGCGCACCATCGGCATGGTGGCGGCCGCCGCGTCGCAGATCGACCCCGCCATGCGCGAGGCCGCCGCGACCCTCGGCGCCGGCGGCTGGCGGCGGTTCGCGGACGTGGAGCTGCCTGCCTTGCGGCCGGCCCTGGCCGCCGCGGGGGCCATGTGCTTCGCCACCAGCATGGGCGCGTTCGGTACCGTGTTCACGCTCGGTACGCAGATCGACGTGCTGCCCGTGACCATCTACAACGAGTTCACCAACTACGCCAACATCCCCGTGGCGGCCGCCTTGTCCATCGTGTTGGGCGGTGTGACATGGGCCATCCTGTACGTGGCGCACAGCGTCTCCGGCGAGCGCGCCGGCGCGGGAGCGTAAGCATGCGATCCTCCGCCGTGGAATTCCGCCTGGGCCTGTCCGCGACACTGGTCGTGGCCGCTTTCCTTATCGGGCCGGTCATTATGTCGATGCTCGCGGGACTGACGCGCAATGCCTTCATCGGCGTGTCCAGCGGCCTGACGTTGCGCTGGGTGGCGCAGGTATGGGACCTGTATTCGGATACGGTGTGGCGCTCGCTGGCGGTGGCGCTGGCCACGCTGGCCGTATGCCTGGTGGTCGGCGTGCCGGCGGCCTGGGCCCTGGCCACGCATCGCGGACGCCTGGCCGGTGTTTTCGAATCGCTGCTGACCTTGCCCGTGGCCGTGCCCGGATTGGCCACCGCGCTCGCGCTGATCGTGTCGTGGGGCAGCGTCGGCGGCCTGCGTGGCAGCGTCGCGTTCATCGTGATCGGACATGTGCTGTTCACGCTGCCCTTCATGGTGCGCGCGGCCAAGGCCAGCATGGCGCTGGCCGGCCTGGCCACGCTGGACGAGGCCGCCGCCACGCTCGGCGCCTCGCGCGCGCGCCGCTTTTTCGACATCGTCGTACCCAACGCCATGCCCGGCATCCTGACCGGCGCGCTGACCGTGCTGACCTTATCGGTCGGCGAATTCAATCTGACCTGGTTGCTGCATACCCCCCTGACCAAGACCCTGCCCGTCGGCCTTGCCGACAGCTACGCGTCGATGCGCCTGGAGGTGGGCTCGGCCTATACGCTGGTATTCCTGCTGATGATCATGCCCCTGCTGCTTGGCCTGCAATGGTTCGCGGGCCGCGCCACCGCCAACGGCAATGCGGACCCGCGCCGCGCACCGGCCGTTTCGCCCGCTCTCCAGGCCAGGGAGGCGCCATGATCGCATCGGAAAAGAAAGCCGCCGCGGTCATGGCGGAACGCGCGCACGTTGCGGCCGCCGCGCACAAGGTACCCGCGATGGCGCCGCCCGTCGCCATCACCCTGAGCCAGTGCGCGAAGACCTGGCCGGATGGCACGCGTGCCCTGTATCCCATCGACCTGCGTGTCGAAGGCGGCAGCACGCTGGCCTTGCTGGGGCCATCGGGCTGCGGCAAGACGACGTTGTTGCGCATGATGTGCGGACTGGAAGCGCCCGACGCGGGTGGCAGTATCCGCTTCGATGACGAAGATGTCACGGCGCAGCCGCCGCAGGCGCGCGGCGTCGGCGTCGTCTTCCAGAACTATGCCCTGTTTCCCAACATGACCGTGGCCGGCAACGTGGGCTACGGCCTGCGCGTGCGCGGCATGGCGTCCGCGGCCCGCGATGTCCGCGTACGGCAAATGCTGGACCTGGTTCGGCTGGGGGACTACGCCGATCGCCGCATCGGCCAGCTGTCCGGAGGACAGCGCCAGCGCGTTGCCCTGGCGCGCGCGCTGGCCATCCAGCCGCGCGTTCTTCTGCTGGATGAGCCCCTGACCGCGCTGGACGCCAAACTGCGCGAGCAGCTGCGTGTCGAGCTGGCGCAACTGTTGCGCGAGCTGGCGATCACCACGGTCATCGTCACGCACGACCAGGAAGAGGCCATGATGCTGGGCGACCGCATCGCCGTGATGTCGGAGGGCCGGCTCGAGCAGACCGGTACGGCGGAAGCGCTGTATCGCGCGCCCGCCACTGCCTTCGTCGGCGGCTTCCTGGGCACGCTATGCCGCGTCAAGGCGGCGACCGCCGAAGGTTTTCTGATCGCGGGCGGCGCCGACATCGCCTTCCGTCCGCACGAAGCCCAACTGCTGCCCGCGCGCGATAGCGCCCTGGGCGCCCGCATCGTCGCGCGCTTCTTCCTGGGCGCGTCCATCCGCCTGGAAGTCCTGTTGGACGACGGGCAAGGTTTTTCGGTGGTGGCGCCCGCCGACAGCGCGCATGCCGTCGGCGACCGCGTCGCCGTCCGTCTGGCGCGCCCGCTGGCGGGGTGAGACGCCGCCATTCCTTTCGGCCACATCGCCGCCTCGTTACTCCGCCACACCGCCACACCGCCACACCGCCACACCGCACATTCGACACGACATGCTTATTGCCCAGCTCAGCGATCTCCATATCCGCCTGCCCGGCCAGAAGGCCTATCGCGTGGTCGCCACCGATACCTTCCTGCCGCCGGCCATCGCCGCCATCAACGCCCAGCGGCCCAGGCCGGATGTCGTCATCATTTCCGGCGACCTCACGGACTTCGGCCGTCCCGCCGAGTACGCCCACCTGAAGGGCATGCTCGACGAGCTGGACATGCCCTACCTGCTGCTGCCCGGCAACCACGACGATCGCGACACGCTGGCGAACGTCTTCGTCGGCCATCCCTCGCTGCGCGGCTGCGACGGCTATGCCCAGTACGTCGTGGACGACTATCCCGTGCGCATCGTCGTGCTGGACACCGTCGTCCCCGGCCATAGCCACGGCATCCTGTGCGAGCGGCGCCTGTCCTGGCTGGCCGGCCGCCTGGCCGAGCAACCGGCGCGGCCGACGGTGCTGGTCATGCATCATCCGCCCTTCGATACCGGCATCGGGCATATGGATGCGATCGGTCTGCTGCAAGGCGCGGAAGCGCTGGCGCGCATCGTCGGCAGGCACGGCAATATCGAAAGAATCCTGTGCGGCCATCTGCACCGCAGCATCCATCGCCGCTTCGCGGGAACGATCGCATCGACCTGCCCCAGCCCCGCGCACCAGGTGGCGCTGGACTTGCGTCCGGACGCGCCCTCGGCATTCATGATGGAACCGCCGGCCTACATGCTGCATGAGTGGCGCGACGGCGCCCTGGTCAGCCACGTGGCCTACATCGGCCCCTATCCCGGCCCCTATCCGTTTCACGAGGGCGGGGAGCTGATCGACGAATAATGGAGTGCCATCGTTCCGTCATGTTCGCACTGCACAATGAAAAGGATTTCATTTGCAGTCACAATAGGCCCGCCGCAGCCTGACGCCGAGGGGACATGGCAGCCATCGTTCTGGAACAGTTGACGAAGCGGTACGCGGATACCGCCGCGATCCACGACATCGATATCGTTGTGCCGGCCGGCAGCTTCACGGTCCTGCTGGGACCGTCCGGCTGCGGCAAGTCGACCACGCTGCGCATGATCGCCGGCCTGGATACGCCGACTTCCGGCCGCATCGTCATCGGCGGGGACGACGTCACGCACCTGCCGCCCGCGCGCCGCCGCATCGCCATGGTGTTCCAGTCGTACGCGCTGTTCCCGCACCTGACCGTGCGCGAGAACATCCTGTTCGGCCTGAAGGTGCGCAAGGAACCGCGGGCGGACTACGCCAGGCGCCTGGCGCGGGTGGCGGACCTGCTGGGCCTGGAAAAACTGCTGGGCCGCAAGCCCGCGCAACTGTCCGGCGGACAGCAGCAGCGCGTCGCGCTCGGCCGGGCGGTGATTTCCGAGGCGCCGGTATGCCTGATGGACGAACCGCTGTCCAACCTGGACGCGCAGCTGCGCCACGATATGCGCCGCGAGATCCGTTCGCTGCAGCGGCAGCTGGGCATCACCATGGTCTACGTCACGCACGACCAGACCGAGGCCATGAGCATGGCCGACCAGATCGTCCTGCTGAGCAACGGCGCGGTGGAACAGCGCGACACCCCGGATGGCCTGTACGCGCGCCCCGCCACGGAGTTCGCCGCCCGCTTCATCGGCACGCCGCCCATGAACCTGCTGATGCTGGACAACCTGAACGGCGTCCGCGTGCTGGCAGGCACCGGCGGGCCGGCGGTTGCCGGCGCGCCCGCCAACGCCGCCCGCCTGGGGGTGCGGCCGGAGCATATCCGCCTGTCCGACCAGGGCCGTCCCGCCGTCGTGCAAGGCGTCGAGTACTTCGGCGCCGACTCCATCGTTACCTGCGCCGTGGGCGCCAGCGCCGGTATTGCCGTGCGCCTGACCGGGCACGCCACGGCGGCCGCGGGCGATGCCGTCAGGCTGGATTGGGCGCCGCAACACCAGCATTTCTTCGATGCGAAGGGCGCCGCCCTACGGCCGTCATGATCGCGCGGCAGGATGTTCCCCGTTTTTCCCATGTTCCTTTCCAGGAAGCCACTATGCGACGCACCGTATTGAAAAGCCTTGCCGCCGTCATGGCCGGCGCGCTGTTTGCCCTGCCCGTCCACGCCCAGCAGCCGGTGGACGTGGAGTTCTATTACCCGGTGGCGGTAGGCGGCCCCATCACCAAGATCATCGACGGCATGGTGGCGGACTTCCACAAGGAAAATCCCGACATCAACATCAAGCCCGTCTACGCCGGCACCTACCAGGACTCCATCGCCAAGGTGCTGACCGCGATGAAGGGCGGCCAGCCGCCGCAGCTTGCGGTGCTGCTGTCCACCGATATGTTCACCCTGATCGACGAGGACGCCATCGTGCCCATCGACGGGCTGGTGGGCGATGCGGCCGGCAAGGCATGGCTGGGCGGCTTCTATGACGCCTTCATGCAGAACAGCCGTAGCGGCGGCCACGTGTGGGGCGTGCCGTTCCAGCGCTCCACCATCGTCATGTACTACAACAAGGATCTGTTCAAGGCCGCGGGCCTGGATCCCGAGCACCCGCCGGCGACCTGGCAGGAACTGGTGGATGCTTCGGTCAAGCTCACCAGGAAGGACGCGTCCGGCAACGTCACGCAATGGGGCCTGGAAATTCCGTCCGGCGGCGCTTTCGCCTATTGGCTGTTCCAGGCGCTGACCACGCCCAACAATGCGATCCTGATGAACGAGGCCGGCAACCAGGTCATGCTGGACAAGCCCGCCGTCGTGGAGGCCGCGCAGTTCTGGCGCGATCTGTCCGCCAAGCATGGGGCGATGCCCTCGGGCACCATCGACTGGGGCACCACGCCCAAGGACTTCCTGGAGAAGAAAGCGGCCATCATATGGACCACGACGGGTAACCTGACCAACATCCGGGCCAACGCCACCTTCCCGTTCGGCGTGGCCATGATGCCCAAGAAGGTGCGCGGCGGCAGCCCCACCGGCGGCGGCAACTTCTACATCTTCAAGAGCGGTACGCCGGCCCAGCAGAAGGCCGCGCTGAAGTTCGCGCAGTGGGCGACCTCGCCGGAACGCGCGGCCGAATGGAGCATCGCCACCGGCTATGTCGCGGTGACGCCGGCGGCCTGGGAAACGCCCAAGATGAAGCAGTACGCGCAGCAGGTGCCCGCCGCCGCGGTGGCGCGCGACCAGCTGGCGGTCAGCGTGGCGGAGTTTTCCACCCATGAGAACCAGCGCGTCACCAAAGTGCTGAACGACGCGCTGCAGGCCGTCCTGACCGGCGCGAAGCCGGCGCAGCAGGCCTTGAGCGACGCGCAGCGCGAGGCGGACCGCATCCTGCGGCCCTATCGATGAATCCGCGCGTCGCGCCCGGGATGAAGGCGGTATACGGCTGGCTGCTGCTGTTGCCGGCCCTGGTGCTGCTGGCCGCCTTTACCCACTATCCCGCGGTCGCGACGCTGTGGCACAGCTTCTTTTCCACGCCCAAGGGCCGTCGTCCCGCGGTCTTCGTGGGCCTGGACAACTACCAGGCGATGCGCGAGGACCCGGTGTTCTGGCAGGCCCTGTGGAACAATCTGTGGTTCGCGCTCGGCACCATTCCGACGTCGGTGGCGCTGGCCTTGGCGATGGCGCTGTGGGTCAATCGAAACCTGGCCGGGCGCGGCTTTCTTCGGCTGTCCTATTTCACGCCCACGGTGCTGCCCATGGTCGCCGTGGCGAATATCTGGCTGTTCTTCTACACCCCGCAGTACGGCCTGATCGCGCAAGTCCTCCAGGTATTCGGCCTGCCGGGCGTCAACTGGCTGGGCTCGCGCGAAACCGCCTTGCCCGCCTTGATGGTGGTGTCGGTCTGGAAGGAGGCGGGCTTCTTCATGATCTTCTACCTGGCCGCGCTGCAAGGCGTTTCACCCTCGCTGCGCGAGGCCGCCATGCTGGAGGGCGCATCGCGCTGGCAGTACTTCAGCCGCGTGCTATGGCCGCTGCTCATGCCCACCACGCTGTTCGTACTGATCAACGCCTTGATCAACGCCTTCCGCCTGGTCGACCATGTCGTGGTGATGACGCGCGGCGGTCCCGACAATGCCAGCACGCTGCTGCTGTTCTATATCTTCCAGGTGGGCTTCAGCTTCTGGGATACCGCCTATGCCGCCACCCTGACCGTCGTCCTGCTGGCCGTGCTGGGCCTGGCGGCATTGCTGAAATTCCGTTGGTTGGACAAGAGGACGCACTACCAATGAAGGTCGCTCCTGCTCCCCCGATCAGGAAAATCCGGGCCGCCACGCCGGGTGAACGCACCCGGCCGGCGGCGATGCGGCCCCCCCGGCTGGGCACCGTGCTGGACACGGCGGGTGCGTGGCTGCTGGGCATACTTTGGATCCTGCCGTTGCTCTATGCGGTCTGGGCCGCGATCCATCCACCCGCCTATGCCACCCGCTTCGATCTGTTCGCGCCGCTGACGCTGGAGAACTTCGCGCGCGCCTGGGACGCCGCGCCGTTTCCGCGCTACTTTTTGAACACCTTCTTCCTGGTCACCATGGTGTTGGCGGCGCAACTCGTGCTGTCCACCATGGCCGGCTATGCCTTCGCCCGTTTCGATTTCCGCGGCCGCGACTTCGTCTTCATGCTGGTCCTGCTGCAGTTGATGGTCATGCCCGATGTGCTGATCGTCGAAAACTACCGCACCATGACGTGGCTGGGCATACGCGATACCGTGTTCGCCATCGGCCTGCCGTACTTCGCGTCGGCATTCGGCATCTTCCTCTTGCGGCAGACTTTCAAGACCATTCCGCGCGAACTGGAAGAGGCCGCGCGCGTGGAGGGCGCCAACGGTTGGCAGATCCTGATGAAGGTGTATGTGCCGCTGGCCCGGCCCACGTACATCGCCTACGGGCTGGTATCGGTGAGCTACCACTGGAACAATTTCCTGTGGCCGCTGATCATCACGAATTCCGTCAACACCCGTCCGCTGACGGTCGGTCTGCAGGTGTTTTCCTCTTCCGACCAGGGCATAGATTGGTCGGTCATTACCGCGGCGACGCTGCTGTCCGCCGCGCCGCTGCTGATCGCTTTCCTGTTGTTCCAGCGGCAGTTCGTGCAATCCTTCCTGCGCGCCGGTATCCGCTGAAAAAAAAACCGCCAGCATGTCGCGCTGGCGGTTCTGGCTTGGCCCGCCGGTGCGGCGGTATCGCGGCCCCGGCGTTCGATCGGTGGCGAGGCCGGCCTCAGGCCGTGACGGCCTCCGCCTGCGCCGTGTCCCGCGCACCCGCATTGTCCTTCACGTGCCGGTTGATGGCGCACAGCACGGCCTGGAACGACGCGGTCACGATATCGCGGTCCACGCCCACGCCGAAGCCCGTCGCGGAATCGCCCACGCGTACTTCGATATAGCTGGCCGCCCGCGTGTCCGAGCCGGCGCCGATCGCATGTTCGTGATAGTCCATGACGCGTGCCGGCATGCCCAGCGCCGCCACGAAGGCCGAGATCGCGCCGTTGCCTTCCCCGGTGATCGTGCGCCGCTGGCCGTCGACCTCGACGTCCGCTTCCACGCGGAAATGCTTGGACTCCGCCGCGGCCGGATCGCCGGTGATGCGGTGGCGGATGAGTTTCCAGGGCGCGTGCTGGTCCAGGTATTCCTTCTTGAAAATGTCGTACACGTCGGTGGCGGTGACTTCGCGGCCCGTTTCGTCGGTCACGCGCTGGATCGCGCGGCTGAACTCGATCTGCAGGCGGCGCGGCAGGACCAGTCCGTGTTCCTGTTCCAGCAGATAGGACACGCCGCCCTTGCCGGATTGGCTGTTGACGCGGATCACGGCGTCGTAGCTGCGGCCCAGATCGGCCGGATCGATGGGCAGGTAGGGCACTTCCCACGGCGCATCGGCCTGCTGGCGCGCGAAGCCCTTCTTGATGGCGTCCTGGTGCGAACCCGAAAACGCGGTGAACACGAGGTCGCCCGCGTACGGGTGGCGCGGGTGCACGGGCAACTGGTTGCAGTATTCCGCGCAACGGCGCACTTCATCGATGTCGGAGAAATCCAGGCCGGGATGCACGCCCTGGGTGTACAGGTTCAACGCCAGCGTCACCAGGTCGACGTTGCCGGTGCGTTCGCCGCTGCCGAACAGGCAGCCTTCGATGCGGTCGGCGCCCGCCATCACGGCGAATTCGGCGGCCGCCACGGCGGTACCGCGGTCGTTATGGGGATGCACGCTCAGCACGATGCTGTCGCGGCGCGCCAGGTTGCGGTGCATCCACTCGATCTGGTCCGCATACAGGTTGGGGGTGGTCGCCTCGATCGTGGCCGGCAGGTTGACGATCATCTTGTCCGTGGGCGTCGGCTGCCACACGGCCGAGACCGCGTTCACCACGTCGAGCGCGAACTCCGGCTCCGTCGTGCTGAAGACTTCCGGCGAATACTCGTAGCCCCATTTGGTTTCCGGATGGCGCGCGATGGCGGCCTTGACCATCTCCGTGCCGGTGGTGGCGATCTTCCGGATGTCGTCCTTGCTCATGTTGAAGACGATTTTGCGGAAGGCCGGCGCGACGGCGTTGTACAGGTGCACGATGGCCCGGCGGGCGCCCGCGGCCGCTTCCACGGTGCGCGCGATCAGGTCTTCGCGCGACTGGGTCAGCACGATGATGACGACGTCCTCCGGGATGCGCCCTTCATCGATCAGCTTGCGCACGAAATCGAAGTCGGTCTGCGAGGCCGACGGGAAACCGACTTCGATTTCCTTGAAGCCGATCTTCACCAGCTGTTCGAAGAACCTGAGCTTGCGCTCGATGCTCATCGGCTCGATCAGCGATTGGTTGCCGTCGCGCAGGTCCGTGCTCATCCAGATCGGCGGCTGGGTAATGCGCCGGCTGGGCCAGGTGCGTTCGGCATAGTCCTGCGCGAAGGGCGCGAAGGGGCGGTATTTCTGTGCGGGGTTGGCGAGCATCATCAGGGTTACCTCGGGGCATGTCCATGAATCCCGGTGCGCGGCGCCTGTATGGCGATGCCGCTGATTCACCTGGCCTGCCGGCGCATCGCGCGCCGCGTCGGGGCGATGAACCCGGATAGGTCTTGCCTGGCCGGGCCGGCGGGAGATTCGTGTTTTAAAAGGGAAAGACGGTGTGGCGCAACGGCTGCCGAACTGCCACGGGACGCTAGGCCCGGCAACCGATCGGTAGTTGTAGCGATAGCGCCAGCGAGCCGGCGGCGGCGATGGCCTGCCCGGCGTCCGCCACGGTCGACACCCCTGCATGCCCGCCTTGCGCGGAACGCAGGCCGCCCATCGGCGCGCCGAAGCGTCCGGTGGTTATCGCGAGGAAGGTGCGGTTAGCGGCCATGGGTGTGATGATGGGCAAGCCATAAGTCAACCACATTTCGGTGGATGATGCAATCTTGGCGTGTTCGCCGGCCCCTACTTAATGGGGCCGATGCGCGGCTCGATCGGGCCTTCGGCTTCGATACCGGCCCGCAAGGGGCGGCGGCGTTCGCCAGGCAGTTCGCGGCCGGAGGCCAGCGGGCGCTCGGCCCGCTCTGCGCGATCCGGGCGGGCGGCGCGGTCGCCGCGGTCGATCCGCCCCGGCACGCCTTGCGGAATACCCAGCATGGCCTCCTGTTCGCGTACCATGGCGATCTTGGCGATGCGTCCGTGGCGGATTTCCCACAACGTGCGTTGCAGATCGCCAACGGTAAAGGGTTCGTCGCGGCTGCCCCAGCTCCAGCGCATCACACCCAGGGCTTCATCGCCAAGCTCGGCCGCCAGGTCGGCAAAGGTGTCCGCCGGCACGGTCCGCAGCCGTTCGGCCTCCATATTGCCGCGCAGCCATCCCCGCACGGCGAAGAACACGATCAATGACCATATGGCGGCTACCGCCCACCACAGATAGGGGTTGATGCGATTCAGCAATTCGATGGTCGAAGCGCCCAGCGGGTGCAGGAACTGATAATCCAGGGTGGCGCCGAAGGCCAGGATGCGCTGGGCCACCAGCAACCAGATCACCACGGCCACGGCGATGACGATCGCGCGGACGGCCAGCCGTGAGGAGGACAGTTTCAGCAGTGTCTGGCGGATCAGCCGGCTATCCTGGCGTACGCGTTCGGGCGAAGTCGGATTCATCATGCAAAATATTGTACCTATGACGCGTCACGCCCTCGAACTCCGGCCCGGGCAGCACCTGGCCCTGACCCCGCAGTTGCAGCAATCCATCCGGATGCTGCAACTGTCGACGCTCGCCCTCGAGGCGGAAATCTCGCAGGCGCTGGACGAAAACCCGCTGCTGGAGCGTGACGAGGACCCCGCGGCGGAAGACATCGATTCCAATCGCGAAGAATCGGCGCATGACGACGATCCTACGCCGGAACGCGAAACCGGTGTGGACGAAATGCCGGGCTCCAAGGGCGTTCATTCCGACGACGACAACGACATGCCGGAAGCCGCTCGCGGCGAAACCTTGCGCGAGCATCTGCTGGCCCAGTTGGCGCTCACGCGTGCGAGCCATCGCGACGCGACGCTGGTGGCCCTGCTGATCGACGAGTTGGACGACAACGGCTATCTGGGGTCGCCGCTGGAAGAGATCCTGGGATGGCTGCCCGCGGAGGTCGAAGCCGACATCGACGAATTGCGCGCCGCCCTGCGGTTGCTCCAATCCTTCGATCCGCCCGGCATCGGCGCGCGCGATATGGCCGAATGCCTGGCGCTGCAGTTGCGCGAACCCAACATCGCCACCTTGCCCGAGGCGGCCGACCCCGCGGTCCTGGCCTGCGCCCTGCGCATCTGCGCCGGCCACCTGCCACTCTTGGCTGGCGTGAATCCGGCGCGCCTGCGCGAGGCCCTGCAATGCGACGATGCCATGGTCCGGGCCGCGCGCGCCTTGATCCTGAAGCTCGATCCACGGCCGGGCCGGCGCTGGACGGTGCCGGCCGCCGACTACGCCATTCCCGACGTCATCGTCCGGAAAGGGCGCAAGGGCTGGCGGGTGGTGCTGAACAGCGCGGCGATGCCGCGCCTGCGCATCAATAGCGTCTATGCGCAGATGCTGGCGAACCAGCGCGACGCCAGCCATTCGGCCCTGCACGCGCAGTTGCAGCAGGCCCGATGGATGATCCGCAACGTGGAGCAGCGCTTCGATACCATCCTGCGCGTGGCGCAGGCTATCGTCGACCACCAGTCGGCCTTCTTCAGCCAGGGGCCCTCGGCCATGCGGCCGCTGATCCTCAAGGATATCGCCGGGGAATTGGGGTTGCATGAATCCACGATTTCACGGGCCACAACGCAGAAGTACATGCTCACTCCGTTCGGCACGATGGAGCTCAAGGATTTCTTCGGCGCAGGGGTGGCGACCGATACCGGCGACAGCGCCTCCGCCACGGCGGTGCAGGCGCATATCAAGCGCCTGGTTGCCGAGGAAAACCGTGCCAAGCCCCTGTCGGACAATCAGCTCATGCTCAAGCTGGCCGAACAGGGCATCGTCATCGCCCGCCGCACCGTGGCCAAATACCGCGAAGCCATGCGCATCGCCCCGGCTTCAGTGCGCAAGGCCCAGGCGGCGATGCGCTAGAGCCGGCGTCGCGCCGCCGAAAAAAGGGCCGGGTGGCCGTCTGGCGTCCCCGCTTTTTCTAGTTGCCTGAATGCGAATAATTTTCGATAATTATTCTCATGTACGTTTGTGTCTGCAACGCCATCACCGAACGCCAGGTCCGCGCCGCCGTGGACGGGGGCGCCGCCACGCTCGACGATCTCCAGTTCGAGCTGGGCGTGGCCACCTGCTGCGGGACATGCGCCGCGACCGCGGTCGAATACCTGCCCGGAGGACGCTGCTCCAGCGTCTGCGAAGTGCGTTCCATGACGCACGCCGCGGCGGTTCCGATCGCGGATCAAAGCGGCTCGGCCGCCAACGGCTTTCCCATCCCCATCGTCGCCGCCGCCTGACGCGCCGGCGCCCGCATGCGCTGCCTGTCGCAGAACTCGCGCAGCATGCCCGCCATTTCACGCGCGTCGTCCGGTGCGCCCGGGCGCAGGATCAGGGCCAACTCCGTGTGCGTGACCGGCGGGCAGGTGTCGTCCAATATCGGGGATCCGTCGTCCAGGCCCTGTTCGTCCAGCAGCGAGATACCCAGGCCGCCGCGCAGCGCCGCCTGGATGCCGGGCAGATTGGGGCTTTCATAGACGACGCGCCAGCGCCGCCCCGCCCGTTCCAGCGCATGTATCGCGCGTTCGCGATACAGGCAGCCGGCGGGACGAAGCACCAGCGGTACCGTTTCCTCGCCGGCGGGCAGCACGGCAGGGTCTCCCGTCCAATGAAGGCGTTCCGGCCATGCTGCGATGCAGGGCCCGCTGCCGGGTTCGCGCTTGAGCAGGGCGACATCCAGCTCGCCCTGCGCCAGGGCCTGTCCCAGGCGGACGCTCAGGTCGCAGCAGACCGACAGCCTGACATCGGGGTGCGAGCGCGTGAAGGCGCTGACGATTTCCGTCAGTGCAGGTATCGCGAAGTCATCGGGCAGCCCCAGGCGCACCACCTCCACCCGCGCGGCCTTGCCCACCGTGTCATGCAATTCGGCCGATAGCGCCAGCATGCGCCGGGCGTAGCCCAGCAGCCGTTCGCCATCCTCCGTCAGCGGGGCCCTGCGGCCTTCGCGCCGAAACAGGGCGCATCCCAGCTTTTCCTCCAGCCTGCGGATCTGCTGGCTGACGGTCGACTGGGTGCGGTGCACGCGCTCGCCGGCCCGGGTGAAGCCGCCAGCCTCCACGACCGAGACGAAGCTGCGCAACAGATCGAGATCCGGCACCGGAATTTTCCCATTGAATTTTCAAATACTTTCGATGCGAATAACGAATTTGTCAATGGATGAAAGGCGCAACACAATCGCCGCAGCCGTTCCGAAGTCGGTGTCTGATAAGTCACGGATCCAAGATGAAAACCCTCCATGCGGCCTCCGCCGTTCCCGCCGCCTCGCCGCCTCCCGTGGCGTGGGCGCCTATCGCCCTGTTTTGCCTGCTGTGGAGCTCCGCGTTCGCCGCCGCGAAGATCGCGCTGCGGGACTGTCCGCCCCTGACCTTGCTGACGGTCCGCTTCTTCATCGCCGCGGCGCTGATGATCGGTCTGGCCTGGCTGACCGGCGGGCTGCGCCGACTGGCGCTGCGCCAATGGGGCATGCTGGCCGCGTTGGGCGTACTGAACAACGGCGTCTACCTGGGCTTGAGCTGGACCGGCATGATGACGGTGTCCTCGGCATTCGCCGCCGTCATCGTCAGCACCAATCCTTTGCTGATCGGCGCGCTGGCGGGGCCGCTGCTGGGCGAGCGCGTCGGCTGGCGCAAGGTCGCCGGCCTGTGCCTGGGCCTGGCCGGCGTCGCGCTGGTGCTGCGCTCGCGGCTGACGGGCGGGCACGAGGATCTGCACGGCACGCTACTGGTAGTCGCGGCACTGGCCGCGCTGGTGGGGGGCACGCTCCTGTACAAGCGCCACACGCCGGACAGCAATATCTGGCTGGCCACCGGCCTGCAATCCCTGTTCGGCGGCCTGGCCCTGCTGCCCTTTGCCTGGGTCTACGAGGCGCACCTGCCGGTCACCTTCACTGCGTCGCTGTTCTGGAGCATGGCCTATATGATCGTCGCCGTCTCCATTGGCGGATTCGGCTTGTGGTTTCTGATCCTGGCCCGGTCCAGCGCGACGGCGGCCAGCGCCTTGCATTTCCTGATGCCTCCGCTGGGCCTGCTGTTCGGCTGGCTGGTCCTGGCCGAGCCGGTCGCCGTGATGGACCTGGTCGGCATCGTTCCCATCGCCCTGGGGATCTGGATGGCCACCCGGCCACCGCGTTCTGCCTGAAGGCGCGGGACGCGCCGCGCGACGCGGCGCCAGCGCGTTTCGCGCGGCGATGTATGCGGACTCATTCTCATTGCGTTGCTGCGTACACTTTTGGATAACGCTCGCAGCGCGATTTACCACATGCGCGCCAGGGGTATGCTGGCGCGGAAACGGATGGTAGTCTCCGAGGATTCAGCAAGGAGTCCATCATGCAAGGCGATAAAACCGTCATCCAATTCTTGAACCAGCAACTGACCAACGAGTTGACGGCGATCAACCAGTACTTCCTTCATGCGCGCATGTTGCGCCACTGGGGGCTGAACAAACTGGGCAAACACGAATATGAAGAGTCCATCGGCGAAATGAAGCACGCCGATCGCCTGATCGAACGCATATTCATGCTGGATGGTTTGCCGAACCTGCAGGACTTGCACAAGCTGCTGATCGGCGAAGACGTGCCCGAGCTCCTGTCTTGCGACCTGAAGCTGGAGCAGGCCGCGCAGGTCACGTTGAAGGACGCCATCGCGCACTGCGAATCGGTGCGCGATTATGTGTCCCGCGATCTGTTCCAGGACATCCTGGACGATACCGAGGAACACATCGACTACCTGGAAACGCAGATCGGCCTGGTGGACCAGGTGGGCTTGCAGAACTATCTGCAGAGCCAGATGGAAGTGTCGGAATAAACCTTCAGGGGCGATGCGGGCATTCGGGAATCGTGCCCCATGCCTGATTCGGCGCGCAGTATTTATTGCGCGCATTCCACGCGCAGGTGGGACGCTGGAAGAAGCCCGCATCGGCGCATTGCGCCAGTTCGCGGCGCAGGGCATCCTGCCAGCCCTTCTGCCCGGCCCCGGCCGATGCCTGCTGCTGCGGCGGCGGCATATCCACCGATTGGATGATCGGCTGCTGGCTGACGTTACGCGACGCCTGGATCTGGGCGTACTGCTGCGCCGATTGCGCGGTCTGCGCCTGCTGGGTCGCCAGATCCAGCGTCGATACGTCGTTGGGGCCGGAAGGCAGCGCCGACTGCGTGGCGGCGGCGATCTGCCTGGCCTGGTCCATCGAAATACTGTCGCGCGAAATCATGACGGACGGGTCTTTCACCGTGTCGAACAGCGACACCGTGCCCACCGTCCAACTGGTGCCGGTGGGACGGTCCGGCACGCCCAGCGTGCCGTCGATGCGGGGTTGCGGCGGCTGGGCCGTGTAGGGCCGGCCGTCCGCATCCAGTATCGGTTCCTGGTTCGCATCGGTTTCGTTGGGTGCGCGCGTGGCGGCGGGCGCATGCGCCACCAGCCAATCGCCGAATTGGATGCCGCCCCACGCGGAGGCGGCCAGCACCACCAGCAGTGTTGCGAACAATACTCGCCAAGACATTCCTGAACCTCTTAAGCCTGGGCCTTGTCGCCGAACACTCGTCCGCCATGCTCGCGCATCGCGTGGAACTTGACATCTGGATACAGTTCTTCCGCGACACGCAATTGCGCGGGCGAGCCGATCAAAAACGCGGCCGCGTCCACCACATCATAGGCGATATGCGCGGCATTGGCATCCATGAACTTGCGCAGCGCCTTGGGGTCCGCCGACGTAATCCATCGTGCCATGGTGTAACGCGAAGGCATCAATCTGGCGTCGACGCCGTACTCCGTTTTCAGCCGATGCTGCACCACTTCGAACTGCAGCTGCCCGACCGCCCCCAGCAGCATGGCACCGCCGGCCGCGACCGGGCGGAACACCTGGATCGCGCCTTCTTCGCCGAGCTGCGCCAAACCGGTACGTAACTGCTTGGTTCGCAGCGGGTCTTTCACTTCCACCGCCTGGAAGAGTTCCGGCGCGAAGAAGGGCAGCCCCGTGAATTGCAAAAATTCGCCCTCGGTAAGCACGTCGCCCAGCTGCAACACGCCGTGGTTGGGTATGCCGATGACATCGCCGGCGTAGGCTTCGTCCAGCAGCTCGCGCCGCTGCGACAAAAAGGAAACCACGTTGTTGGGCCGCATTTCCTTGTTGGTGCGGCAAACCTTCAGGCGCATGCCCCGTTCGAAGCGGCCGGAGCTGACGCGCACGAAGGCCACGCGGTCACGGTGCGCGGGGTCCATATTGGCCTGTACCTTGAACACCACGCCGGTGAAGCGCGGCTCGTCCGGCTGCACCACGCGCTGCAAGGCCGGGCGCGGCCCGGGCCGGGGCGCCAGTTCCACCAGCGCATCCAGGACTTCCTGCACGCCGAAGTTGTTGATCGCCGAACCGAAGAACACCGGTGTCTGCTTGCCGGCCAGGAAGGCCTGTTCGTCGAACGCCGGCGCGGCTTCGTTGATCAGGGCGATTTCCCCATGCGCCTGCTGGAAAGCGCTGCTGAAGCGGCGGGCGATTTCCGGATTATCCAGGCCTTCGATGAATTCGTTGTCGTCGCCGCGCCGTTCCTGGCCCGCGCGAAAGATGCGCATGCGGTCCTGGCGGATGTCGAACACGCCGCCGAAGGACTTGCCCATGCCGACCGGCCATGAGAACGGTACCGCGTCCATGCCCAGGTGCGACTCGATCTCGGCCAGCAGGTCCAGGGGCTCGCGGACTTCGCGGTCCATTTTGTTGATGAAGGTGATGATGGGCGTGTTGCGCGCGCGGCAGACCTGCAGCAGGCGCTTGGTTTGGGGTTCCACGCCGTTGGCGGCGTCGATCACCATCAGCGCCGCGTCGACGGCCGTCAGCACGCGGTAGGTATCTTCGGAGAAGTCCTGGTGCCCGGGGGTGTCCAGCAGGTTGATGACGCTGTCGCGATATTCCATCTGCATGACGGACGATGCCACGGAAATGCCGCGCTGCTTTTCGATTTCCATCCAGTCGGAAGACGCGTGCCGGCTGGCCTTGCGCGCTTTCACGCTGCCGGCGATCTGGATCGCGCCGGCGAACAGCAGGAGTTTTTCGGTCAGCGTGGTCTTGCCCGCGTCCGGGTGCGAGATGATGGCGAACGTGCGTCGCCGCTCGACTTCTTGAGCGATATTCATAGGCGGGAAATTTTACAGGCGGACGCCACGTCGCGTTTCTTACTGTGCGCGCCGGAAGCACGCCAGCAGCAGGCCGGCGGCCATGAACAGCGAGCCGAAGGCACGGTTCATCCACCGGATATGGCCGGGGCTGCGCAACAGGCGCAGCACCTTGGCGGCCAGCAGCGTGTAGAAAGCCATGGCGACCGTGTCGGTCAAGGCCATGGTGGCGGCGATCGCCAGGTATTGCTGGGCGAGCGGCTGGGCGGCGTCGATGAACTGCGGGACCACGGCCAGCAGGAATACCGTGCCCTTGGGATTGCTGGCGTTGATGAGGAAGCCGCGCAGGATCAGCGCGCGGCGCGATTCATCGCGCGACTGGCCGCCTTCGAAGGTGATCGGCGCGGCCTGCGCGCGGAACTGGCGCCAGCCGAGGTAGATCAGGTAGGCGACGCCCAGGTACTTCACCACGGCAAACGCGGTTTCCGAGGCGGCCAGCAGCGTGCCCAGGCCGATGCCTACCACTGCCAGCTGGAACATGATGCCCAGGATCAGCCCGGCGGTATTCCAGTAGCCTCGCGCAAATCCATGCCGCAGGCCCGAGGTCATGGCGGAAAGCGCGCCCGCGCCCGGCGAAAACGAAATCGCCCAAGACGCCAGCATGAAGGTCAGCCAGGTGGAAAGGAGCACGGGTATTCCTTTGGGGTTCCTTGTTCAGGGAAGCGGTGCGCCGGTTTTCGCGGGACCCGGGCCCGCGCCACCCGTAAGGGGGCGCGGTGCCTGGTGCCGATTTTATTTCGACAGCAGCGCGGGGCGGCGCGCGGCACCCTGGCCGCCCGCGGCGCGGGGCGCCGGCGCCGGCGCGCCACGATGGCCGCTGCCCGTGGCATGGCGATCGCCGTTGGCGCCGCGGTTGCCATTGGCGGAGCGTTGGCCGCCGTTGCCGCCATTGCCGTTGCGGCTGCCGCGGGCATCCGCGCCGGATGCGTTGCCGGCGGCGGCGGGACGGCCGTTGTGGCCAGCCGCGCGATCGCCATTGGCCCGGCCGCCGTCACGGCTACCCGTCGAGGCAGTACCCGCCGCGCCGTTGCGGCGCGCGCCGCCATTGGCCGCGGCGCCGTTGCCGGACCGCGCCGGCGCACGGCCACGGCCGCCGCCACGCGGGCCGCGCGATTCGCGCTCGTCGTCTTCATCGTCGCGCTCGCGCACGGCGTTGGGCGACGGCGTCCAGCCTTTCACCTCGATGCGGTCGATGGGCTTGCGGATCAATTTTTCGATGGCTTTCAGCAGCTTGATTTCGCTGGGGTCGACCAACGAGATCGCGGCGCCCGTGGCGCCCGCGCGGCCGGTGCGGCCGATGCGGTGGACGTAGTCTTCCGGCACATTGGGCAGTTCGAAGTTCACCACCTGCGGCAACTGGTCGATATCCAGCCCGCGCGCGGCGATGTCGGTGGCGACCAGCACGCTGACGTTGCCCGACTTGAAGCCCGCCAGCGCGCGCGTGCGCGCCGCCTGGCTTTTGTTGCCGTGGATGGCCGCGGCGCTCAGCCCGTCCTTGACGAGCTTTTCCGCCAGGCGGTTCGCGCCGTGCTTGGTGCGCGTGAACACCAGGACCTGATGCCAGCCGCTTTCGCGGATGATGTGGCTGATCAGATCGCGCTTGTGATGCTGCTCCACCAGATGCATAGTCTGGGTCACCAGCTCGGTGGCGGTATTGCGCGGCGTTACCGATACTTCGCCGGGATTGTTCAGCACGCCACGCGCCAGGGTGCGGATCTCGTCGGAGAACGTCGCGGAAAACAGCAGGTTCTGCCGTTGTCGCGGCAACAGCGCCAGCACCTTGCGGATGTCGCGGATGAAACCCATGTCCAGCATGCGGTCGGCTTCGTCCAGGACGAGGATTTCCACGCCGGAGAGGTCCACGGTTTTCTGGCCCGCGTGGTCCAGCAGGCGCCCGGGCGTGGCCACCAGGATATCGAGCGGCTTTTTCAGCGCGCTGATCTGCGGATTGATGTTGACCCCGCCGAACATCACCATGGACGTCAGGGGCGTGTGCTTGCCGTAGGTCTGCACCGATTCTTCGACCTGCGCGGTGAGCTCGCGCGTGGGTGTCAGGATCAGGCAACGCGGCCGGCCGGGCTTGCGCAGCGCGGGCTTGTTCTGCATCAGCAGGTGCAGGATCGGCAGCGTGAAGCCGGCGGTCTTGCCGGTGCCGGTCTGTGCGGCGGCGAGCAGGTCTCCGCCTTGCAGCACCAGCGGAATGGCCTGGGCCTGGATGGGCGTCGGGGCGGTGTAGCCGGTCTCGGCGATCGCGCGCAACAGGGAATCTGCCAACCCGAGGTCGGCGAAGGATGATTTGACAGTCAAGTACAACTCCAGCGGCAGCCTGTCGCTCAAGTTGAGTGACTCCAATCCAGGCGGACGAAAGGGAGGAAAAGGAAGCGGCCCGTGGGACGGTCCCAGGGGCGCAGCACGTCGGCGAATGCCGCATGGCGCGGTGTGCGGATTGGCACTGCACACTCAACGCATTGTACCTCACTCGCGAAACCGGGCCGGTATAGTCCTGTAACGCTTTTTCCGTGGGAAGTGGCGGCGCCATGGCGGGGATGGCAAGGCTCCTACCTATAATCCCGCCTTTGTCCAGCGAGAAGAACCGGCATCATGAAAAGAAAAGCGATCGGCGGGGTGGCAGGCGTGGTGGTGGCGGTCGGCGTAGTGTGGACCGCGGGCGCCTGGTACACCGGAAAGCGTGTGGAAGACATCGTCCGCCAGCAGGTGGCCGACGCCAATGCGCGCCTGCAGACGCTGTTTCCCGGCGGCAATGTGACGCTGGCGCTGGACAGCCTGCACCGGCGCCTCTTTTCGACCGACCTGACGTTACGGGTGCGGGTACAGGGCGCCGCCGGCCAGCCGCCGTCCCGCGAGGACGTGATCGACATCGCCGGCCACATCGGGCATGGCCCCTTCCCGCTACGGCGCCTGGCGCAATTGCGCTTGCTGCCGGTCATGGCGGCGGGCGACTTCAGCCTGCGCGACAACGACACCGTCCACCCGTGGTTCGCGCTGACGAACGGCGTGCCGCCGGTTTCCGGCACCGCCGTGATCTCGTATACGCAGGCCGTTTCCGGTACCGTTCGGGCGGAGCCGGTCAAACTGGCGCGCGCTGACGCGACCCTGGATTTCTCCGGCCTGGTCATGAACTACAGCCAGGATGCCGCCAAGCACGGCCAGGCGGACGTGGCGGTCGACCATCTCCTGTTCAAGACCATGAAGGGCCAGGCGCCGGGGCAGGCGGAACTCACCGGTGTGACCGGTACGTCGGAGATGCGCCCCGGCCCCGCCGACCTGCAGTTGGGCACAACGGCCTTGAGGGTCAAGCGGATCGCTTTGTCGCCGCCGAGCACCGCGCCCGTCGTACTGACGGGCTACGCGCAACGTACCGAGGTCACCGAGGACAAAGGGCTGTTGGCCATGCACGCGACCTACGACGCCGACATGGTGAGCGTGGGCGGAACGGATATCGGCACGGCCCAGGTGTCGCTCGGCGCGAAGAACGTGGCGCCCGACGCGCTCAAGTCGCTGGCCACCTTGTATGGCCGGCTGTGGTCGCGCGCGATGGAGCGCACGCAGGCTGGCGGCGCGGCGCAAAGCGTACCCGTCCAACCGGAGCTCAGCCCGGACGAACGCGCACTGGCCCTGTCGGCGCGCGACGCGCTGCTGGCGGCCAATCCCAACGTCTACATCGACCCCATCCTGCTCAAGACGCCGCACGGTGAAGCCCGGTTCACACTGAATCTGGACCTGGCCAAACCGGACAAGGCGGATCTGCCCATCGACGAGCGCATCGCGCAAACGCTGCGCAAGCTGGACGCGCGGGTTTCGGTCGCGCAACCCATGGTGGCCGACCTGCTGGCGGACAATATGCAACGCGACGGCATGGACGCGGCGGCGGCCCAGGCCCAGGCGCAGGCCCTGGCGGCGATGATGGGCAAGGCGGCGGCGTCGTCGGGCTTTGCCACCGTGCAGGGCACCGACGTCGTATCGACGCTGCATTATGCCGATCGTACGGTGGACCTGAATGGCACCAAGATGCCGCTCGACCAGTTCGCGGGCCTGGTGCTGCAAGGGGCCATGGGGATGATGGGCCAGCCCGGCATGGATGAACCCGACCAGGACCAACCGGGCGCGGATGAACCGGACGAGCCGGATGAGCCGGAGCAGGACCAGGCCCCCGTGCCCGGTTCGGTCCAGCCCCGCTAACCGGACAAGGCCAGCGCGCCCCGCGCCGCGGGGCTTTCCGCGGGCTCGCGCAGGCCGCGCAGGCGCGGCATCAGCTCCAGCAACTGGCGGGTGTACGGATGCCGTGGCGTTTCGAACAAGGTCTCCGTCTCGGCCACCTCCAGCAGTTCGCCGTGGCGCATGACACCCACGCGGTCGCACATCTGCCGGATCACCGGCAGGTCGTGGCTGATGAACAGCATCGTCAGCCCCAGTTTTTCCTGCAGGTCTTTCAGCAGGTTCAGGATCTGCGCCTGGATGGACACATCCAGGGCCGAAGTGGGTTCGTCGCAGATAAGAAAGCGGGGCCGCGTGGCCAGCGCCCGCGCGATGCAGATGCGCTGGCGCTGGCCTCCGGAGAACTCATGCGGGTAGCGTGCCGCCGCGTCCGCGCCCAGGCCGACGACCTCCAGCAGATCCTCCACGATACGCCGCGTGTGCGCTTCGCCGGATGCCAGGCCATGAAAGCGGATCGGCTCGGCCACCGCATCCAGAACCCGCATGCGCGGGTTCAGCGACGAATAGGGATCCTGGAACACCATCTGCATCTGGCGCCGGATCGGGTTCAGCGCCTTTTCCCCCCGCAGGGTGGCCAGGTCCGCGCCGGCGAACCGGATGCTCCCCGCGGTCGGCGTGTACAGGCCGGCGATCAGCCGCGCGACGGTGGACTTTCCCGACCCGGATTCGCCCACCAGCCCGAAGACCTCGCCTTCGCGTATCGTCAGCGATACGTCCCGCACGGCATCCAGCGTGCGGCGATTGCGCGCCAGCAAAGCGGGCTTCAGCACGAAGCGCATGCCCAAGCCGCGCGTTTCCACCAGCGGATGCACGCCCCGCTCGCCGAAATCGCGCTGTTGGCCCAGCCAGTGGGTATGGACGTCCAGCACCGACGTGGCCTGCGGCGCGCCAGCGTTCTCGTTGTAGCTGACCCGGGGGAAGCGGCTCAGCTTGACGTCGGGCCGGGGCACGGCGGCGATCAGGCTGCGCGTATAGGGATGATCGGGGTCGCCCAGTACCTTCGCCGTCGGTCCGTGCTCGACCAGCCGGCCGCGGTACAGCACGGCCACGCGGTCCGTGACGTCGGCGATGACGCCCATGTCGTGCGTGATCAGGATCATGCCGACCTGTTTCTCCGCGCACAGGCGGCGCAGCAGGGTCAATATCTGGGCTTGTATGGACACATCCAGCGCCGTCGTCGGCTCGTCGGCGACGATCACTTCGGGTTCGCAGCACAGCGCCAGCGCGATCACCACGCGTTGCCGCATGCCGCCTGAAAACTGGTGGGGATACTGGCCCAGCCGGACCTCCGGCTGCGGGATACCCACCAGGCGCAGCAGGTCGACGGCACGATCGCGGGCCGCCGCGGCGCTCAGCGCCAGGTGCACCCGGATGGTCTCGACCAACTGCGTTTCCACCGTTTGCAGAGGGTCCAGCGACGTCAGCGGGTCCTGGAAGATCATGCCGATACGGCGGCCGCGCAATTTGCGGCGCGCCGATTCGGGCTGGTTGTCGATGCGCTCGCCGTCCAGGCTGATGCGTCCGCCCGCCATGCGGCCGGGCGGTTCCAGCAAGCCGATGACGGCATTGCCGATGGTCGACTTGCCGGCGCCGGATTCACCGACCACCCCCAGGATCTCGCCCTTCTCCAGCCGCAGCGTGATGTCCTGCACCGCCACGCGGGTACCCCGCCGGCCGGCGAATTCGATGCGCAGGTCGTCGATGTCGAGCAAGGCCATGGCAGGCTTCCTTAGCGCAGCCTGGGATTGAGCGCGTCGCGCAGCCAATCGCCCAGCAGGTTGACCGACAGCACCAGCGCCACCAGCGCGATGCCCGGGAAAATAGAGATCCACCACATGCCGGAAAACAGATAGCTGTTGCCGATGCGGATCAGCGTGCCCAGCGAAGGGGCGGTCGGCGGGATGCCCACGCCCAGGAAGGACAGCGTGGCTTCGGTGATGATGGCCACCGCCAGGTGGATGGTGGCGATGACCAGCACGGGCCCCAGCACGTTGGGCAGGATATGCCGCCGCAGGATGGCGAACGGACCGATGCCGATCAGGCGCGCGGCCTGGACGTATTCCTTGTTGCGCTCCACCAGCGTCGCGCCGCGCACCGTGCGCGCATACTGCACCCAGCCGGATATGCCGATCGAGAAGATCAATACGTAAAGCGCCAGTTCGTCGTGCATATCGCGCGGCAGTACGCCCCGCGCCACGCCGTCGACCAGCAGCGCGACCAGGATGGCCGGAAAGGACAGCTGGATATCGGCGATGCGCATGATCACGCTGTCCACGCGGCCGCCGGCATAGCCGCTGACCAGGCCCAGCGATACGCCCAGCACCATCGAGAACAGGACCGAGGCGACGCCGACCGTCAGCGAGACGCGCGCGCCGTAGAGAATGGCCGAGAGAATGTCGCGGCCCTGGTCGTCGGTGCCCAGGACGAAGGACGCGCTGCCGCCGTCCTGCCACATGGGCGGCGTGTTCGCGTCCATGATGTCCAGCGAGGCCAGGTCGAAAGGATTGTGGGGCGCCAGCAGCGGCGCCAGCAGCGCCGCGGCGACGATCAGCAGGGTCACGGCGGCCGAGAGCATGGCGCCCGGCGAATGGCGAAAGCTGTACCACAGGTCACTGTCCGCGATGCGCGCCCACAGCACCGCCATGCCCGGCTTGTCGTCAGTGGATTCTGTCTGTGCGCTCATGCGATGTGCATATCCTTGGTCCATCCGGCGGTACGTCCCGCGTATTTCACTCGGCGGCTCAGGCGCGCTGTACGCGCAGCCGCGGGTCGACCGCGAAGTACAGCAAGTCCACCGCCAGGTTGATCAGCACGAAGACCAGGGCGATCAGCACCAGGTAGGCGGCCATCACCGGGATGTCGACCATGCCGACTGCCTGGATGAACAACAGGCCCATGCCCGGCCACTGGAATACGGTTTCGGTGATGATGGAGAACGCGATGATCGATCCGAGCTGCAGACCGGTGATCGTGATCACCGGTACCAGCGTGTTCTTCAATGCATGGCGGAAGTGGATCAGTCGATCGGGCAGGCCGCGTGCGCGGGCGAAGGTGATGAAATCGGCTTGCAGGACTTCCAGCATCTCGGCCCGTACCAGGCGCATGATCAGCGTCATCTGGAACAGCGCCAGGGTAATGGACGGCAGGATCAGCGCGGCCAGTCCGCTGCGCGTCAGCAGCCCTGTCGTCCACCCGCCGATCGCCACCACGTCGCCGCGCCCGAAGCTGGGCAGCCAGCGCAGCTGCACGCCGAAGAACAGGATCAACAGCATGCCGATCAGGAAGGTGGGCAGCGAGATGCCGGCCAGCGAGACCGCCATGAAGGCCCGCGACAGCAGGCTGCGCCGCTTCAGCGCCGTATAAATGCCCATGGGTATGCCGAAGGCCAGCGCCATCAGCGCGGACACGAAGGACAGCTCCAGCGTGGCGGGCAGGCGTTCTTCCAGCAACTCGCTGACCGGACGGCGCTGGCGGTAGGACACGCCGAAGTCGCCGTGCGCGGCATCGGCGACAAAGCGCGCGTACTGGACGACGAAAGGATCGTCCAGTCCCAGGCTTGCCCGCAGGGCGGCGCGCTGTTCCGGCGTCGTATCCTGTCCCACCAGGTTGGTGATGGGGTCGCCCACGTAGCGGAACATCGAGAAGGCGATCAGCGCCACCGCCAGCATGACCAGCAGCGATTGCATCAGGCGGCGCGCGATGAAACCCAGCATGCGTCGACAGGGCCTACGGCATGACCACGTTGCGCAGGTCCAGGACGTCGTCGGCGCGTTGCACCACCTTGATGTTGTCCTTCACGCCCCACGACATGGGCTGCTGGTGCAGCGGCAGATAGCCCCAGTCCTTGCGTACGATCTCGAAGGCCTGCTTGATCATCGCGTTGCGCTTGGCCTGGTCGGTCTCCGAGCCGATCCGGGCGATGAGGCCATCCACTTCCTTGTTGCAGTAGCCGCCCAGGTTGAATTGCCCGGACGCCGTCTTGGCGTCGCGGCATCCCACCAGGTTCAATAGCGCGTTGTGCGCGTCGATGGAGGTCGGCGTCCATCCCAGCATGTACATGCTGGTCTGGTTGCCCGCCTGCAGCAGGATCTTGCCGAAGTACTTGGACTTGGTCTGTGCCAGCAGATCGATCTTGATGCCTACCCGCGCCAGCATGCCGGCCACGGCCTGGCATACCTTTTCGTCGTTGACGTACCTGTCGTTGGGACAATCCAGGGTGGTGCGGAAACCGTTGGGATAGCCGGCTTCGGCCAGCAGCTTCTTCGCGCGCGCGGGGTCCGGCTTGATGGGCGCGCCGAAGCTGTCGTCATAGCCGTTGATGGCGGTCGCGATCAGAGAGCCCAGCGGCTTGGCGGCACCGCGCATGATCTTCTGGTTGATCGCGCCGGTATCGACCGCCAGCACCACCGCCTCGCGCACGCGCGGATCCTTGAACGGATTCTTGCCCTTGACGTCGGAAAACAGCAGCTCGTCGCGTGCCTGGTCCATGCCGATGAAGATGGCGCGCGCCTCCGCGCCGGTCAGCGGCTTGACGCCCTTGGATTCCTCCAGCCGTGGCCAATCCTGTACGGGAACCGGCTGCACGATGTCCATCTCGCCGGAGATCAACGCGGCGACACGCGTCGATTCCTGCGTGATGGGGCGGAACTCCACTTCGTCGATATTGGTCGGAACCTGTTTGTTCCAGTAGCCGGCGAAGCGCTTGAGATGCGTGCGCACGTCGGGCTGCCGTTCCACCACCACGAAGGGGCCCGTGCCGTCTTCGTGCATGTTGGCATAGTTGCCCTGGTTGTCCCCCTTGACGTTGGTCGCCTCGGTCGTCTTGTTCTGCTCCGACCAGGACTTGCTCATCATGTAGAGCTGCGTCCATTCGCGCGGCAGGATGGGATTGGGGCTGGGCGTGGTGACTTCGACGGTGTAGTCGTCGATCTTGCGGATGTCGCTTGCCTTGGCGCCGTAGCCCTTCATGTCGGAGCCGGGTGTCAGGCTGCGTTTCCAGGAGAAGATCACATCATCGGCGGTGAAGTCCTCGCCATTGTGGAACTTCACGCCCTTGCGCAGCTTGAACACCCATTTGGTGGGCTCGGTGTTCTGCCAGCTTTCCGCCAGCATGGGAACCAGCTTGAGGTCGCCGTCGTAGCCGACCAGGGGTTCGTAGAAGTTGCCCTGGAAACCCAGCGTGAAGGTCTCGTTCAGGGCCATCGGGTCCAGCGACTGCGCATCGCCCTGGTAGGCCCAGTGCAAGGTGCGCGCGTGCGCGACGGAAGTGCCTGCCGCGATGGCGAGCAGTGATGCCAAGACGATTTGTCTGGTGTAGGTGACAAGTCCCATGTTTCTCCGGCTCCTGCAGGCGCTGATCAAGCGCGGCGGACATCATTGAGAGAGACAGCATCGATAAGCAGGCCGATCCTACCGTAAGCCCGTGGCGATTTACCTTGGGGTATACACGTGCTTGCATGACGGGATGGCTTGGGCCATGGTCCCGCGCGCGGCGGACCGGTGCCGCGTCAGGCGAGCTGGTGCACCAAAGCGTTCACCACGGCGGTGCGCCGCGCGCTATCCCGATAGCCTTCGGTGATGCCGCACCATTGCGGGTTGCTGCGGGCTTCCCTGATTTCGTCGGGCAGGCCGGCATCGCGCCAGGGATCGTTGCCTGCACCATCCAGGCGCACGGGTTCGCGCGCGGCATGGCCGCGACGCTCCAGCGCCTGCACCAGCGCGCGCTGCCGCACGGCCAGCAGGCGCAGCACTGCGTCGTCGACGCTCAGCTCGCGGCGTCCACGCAGCTTGCCGCCCAGTCGCTTGCCGAAGCGCTCGATGCCTTGCCACATGCCGCCGGCCGCGGCGCCTATCAAGGCCGCCGTGCCCAGGCTGATGCCCGCGAGCATCAGGTCCACCGCGGCGCCCGCCATCGCGCCGGTGGCCATGCCGATGCCGACTTCGATGCCGGCATCCTTCAGTGCGCGCGGATGGAAAAGGTCCATGCCCCAGCGTTCGCCTTCCAATGGCAGGGGGTCGCGCGCATAGTCGTCCTGGCGGAAGTTGTACAGCGCCAGCAGCGCATCGACGCAGGCCTGCTCGCGCCGGCGCGCAAGGTCGCGCAGCCGTTGCGTGGCATCGCGCAACGCGGCCTCGCCGGCATCGCAGGACAGGCGCAGGGCGGCCACGTCCACCAGCAGCTCGGCGATCAGGCGCAGGGCCGCTTCGTGGCGTTCGCGGCGTTCGCGGGCGAGTGCATCCGACAGCCGGACCAGGATGTCTGCATGACGATCGAGCAGGATCGACAGGCGGTCGTAGAGCTGCTTTTCGCCATCCAGCGGAGGCGCCACCGTATCGAACTCCAGCAGCGCATGCAGGCCCAGCCGCGCCATTGCGTCGCGCCACTGCATGGCCCGGTGCGAGGGCGCGTGCACGAAATTCAGCACCGGCAGCAGCGGCCTGCCGCAGGCGGCGAGCAGCGCCAGTTCGTCGCGATGCTTGCCCAGCACCGGATCGCGCGCATCGATCACGTATAGCGCGGCATCGCACTCCAGCATTTTCTCCAGTACGCGGGCCTCCTGTTCGAAGCGCCGCCGCGCCTCCGGGGAATCCAGGAACAAACGTATGCGGTCGGGGCCATCCAGGCGACGGTCGCCGCACAAGTGTTCGATGTACTCGAGTAGCGCGATGCTGTCCTCCATGCCCGGCGTATCGAACCATGCCAGCACCGGCTGCCCTTCCAGCCGCAATCGCGCGCCTTGCACCCGCCGCGTGGTGCCCGGACTGTCGGCGACGTCGCCGAAGGCGGGATCGCGCGTCAGGGTACGCAGCAGCGAGGTCTTGCCCGTGTTCGTGTGGCCCACCACGGCGATCTGCAGCAGGTCAGCCATGGTCGCCTTCCAGCCAGCGCAGCGGCTGGTCCCGGTTGTCCACGATGGCCTCGGCGGGCATGCCCGCTTCCAGCAGGCGGCTGCGCCACGCGGACGTCCGGTCCGTCCAGGCCTGCGCGTCCCCGGCCTTCAGTTCGCGGGTGTTGTCGCAGCCCTGCTTGCCGGTTTTGTTTTCGGTTTCGTCGGCGCTTCGGTCACCGTTCGGGCCCGCCGCCGTTGCCGCCAGCAGCCAGACGCGGGTTTCGGCGGCCTTGCCCGCCAGGTCGGCGATCAGGGCCAGCGTGCCGCGATCCGGCGTCTGGCGCGTGTCGCACGCCAGCAGCAGGCGCCGCGCGGGTGCTTGCGCCAGGGCATCCAGCAAGGCGTGGCGTTGTTCGCGGCTGTCCAGATTGCCTGCCGCGCGTATTGTCGTTGGCAGGTCCGGCGGAGGCCAGACGATGTCGTCCGGCAACTCCAGTCCCGCCAGTACCGCCTGCCCGCCCGTCGGGGGCAGGATCGTGGGTGCGATGCGGGGCGCATGGATCCATGGCGCCGGGCCGTCCTGGCCAGGAGGATCCGCGGGCGGCAGCAGGCGCGAGCGCAGCGCGGCGTAGCCCGGCAACGCCATATCGATGGACAGTCCGCGCAAGGCACCGCGCAGGCGGGCGACGCTGACCAGCCAGGCGAGCAGCCTGGGAAGGATGCCATAGACAACCACCAGCCCGACCAGCCACCAGGCCCATTGCGCCTGCGCCGCGGCGGGCAGGTCGTGCATGCCGTCGCTCAGGCGCACGATGGCGGCATCGGGCAGCGCGAAACCGAGCCGCGCGGGCAGCCACCCCAGTGCCTGCGTCAGGCCGACGAAGGCATCGGGCGACAACAGCGTGGTGGCCCAGGCGAAACGATAGCGGGCGGTCGACAGCACCGCCAGGGAAGTGGCCAGCGCGGCGGCCAGCGCGGCAAGCCATAACAGATGGCTGATGGCGCCGAACAGCCAGCGGGCCGCGCCCGCCCGCGCCAGCAAGGCCATCAAGGCCTGCGGCGGCAGGGCCGCATCCGGCCCGCGCGCCAGTTTGCGGGTCAGCCACAGCCAGGCGCCGCCCAGGCCGGCCCCTGCCGCGCCGGCACGCACGGCGAAGCTGGACAGCCAGAACAGGAAGGTCAGCGCGTGCAGGCCCAGCATGGCAACGGCCGCCCATACGATGTTGACGACGCGCGTGCCATCGCCCAGGGCGCTCCATGCGGTACCCACGCCAGCCAGCACGGCCAGCGCCAATAGCAGGACCGCGGCGATGCCCGCGCCGCGGCGCCACGCGGCCACGCGTTCATCCAGGTGTTCGCGGCGCGCGATCGCCCGCGCGCGCAGCAGTACGCGATGTTCGATGGGCCCATCGGCCTGCCGCGCCTGGCGCACGGCATCCTGGTCTTCCAGCGGACCCCAGTGTTCTTCCCGCAGGCGCACCGTTTCGGCCAGCCACAGGTCGGCGAAGCCGGCCCGTCCGGGTGTCGCCACGGCGCCCGGGCGGGGCGTGGCGGAATCGGTTGCCGCCATCACTCCCGCAAGGCGTCCGACGTCGGGCCGTCGGCACCGAACCATTGATGCAGCCTGTCCGCTGCCTGGCGCTTGACGTCATCGGTGATGTACACGGCGACCGTGGCCAGGGCAGCGGCCATGACGGCCAGGTCGTCCGTATAGCCCGCCAACGGTGCCAGGTCGGGAATGGCGTCCAGCGGGAATACGAAATAGCCCAGTGCGCCGTAGATCACCCGCTTCGCCCATTTGGGCGTGCCGGGCGCCTGCAGCGCATAGAAAAGCCACAGGGCTTTTTCCACGGCCTGGCGTCCCGCCCCCTTCGCGTGGCGGGCCAGCTTGCGCCAAAAGCGTGGCGGGCTGTAGGCGGCTTCATAAGCGGAGTGCATTTCCACCACGATGTCCTTTGCAATACGCCGCGCCGGGCGCGGCGGGTAGACCGGTCATTGTAGCGGCCACGGGCGCAGGCGGACCGGGGCGCGCGGCCTCGCTACGGGGGTAACTCAATGAAAATGTTGCTTTTTGCCTGAAGATGGCGCATAATTCCATTGCTGTTCGCGCAGTAATCCTTCCAGAAGTCCTCCCGGAAGTCTCCTCCCAAGTTTCTTTCCCGTAGTTCTTCCTGCACAAACCCCTGGCAAGCCTGGTTCCATTGCGCCCTATGCCGCTACGGTATATAGCGTTGGTCGGCAACCTTGCCCGCTGCCTCAGGTTCGCATAGACCCTGCGCTTCGCCCGTACTGTTTGCCCACGGCTGGTTCCGCGGGTGCGCGGTTCGTTTCTTAGCAGCTTCGCCAGTTACCAGGCTAAAACCAGTCCAACCGAACCCTGGTAATCCGGCTTGGCGAACACTTTCCGTGGTGTGCCGGGCCCAGGCCCGCTTTTTGCTCTCGGCCACGGCCTCGATGTTCTCGTCCATACGACTGAGTACATCTGAACCTTATGCAGCAATGATTCGGTCATCAGTTTGGGCCACGATGTCATATCGCGCCCATGGCCGGTTCCCGCTGTGTGCAGCATGTCCGTTCCAGGGCCGCAAGCCCGTGGCTCCGTCCTTGGCGGCATGCTTATTAATTGCTTTGGAAAATAATCACAATGACGATTACGACTCAACCCACTCTCGTGCCCCGCGTCGATCATGCGCTGGACGGCACGCCCATCCACGTCGGCGACATCGTGCATCTGCGCCCCGCCGACGGTTCCGTCATCAAGGCGCGTGTCATCTATAACGCGCCGCTGAACGGCGCCACGACCTACACCACCGATGTGGTGACGCGCGCCGCCGACAACGGCCGCATGCTGAAGCTGCGCTTCCGGTTCCGCCACGAACACGTGCATGGCATCGAGCCGGTGTGCGGCCGCGTGCGCGCACCCGCGCAAGGCACGGCGGTGCAGGCGTCCGCCCGCTAGCACGCTTCGCGCGACGGGCGGCCGGTCCGGCCACCATGCTCGTGCCCTAGTGCTCCGTCCGCGGTCGCGCGGGTCGGTTAGTTCGTCCGTTTCTCCCCTCCGGCCGGAACCTGCCCTCAGGCGCAGAGACCGAAAGGCCTTGCGCACGCGGCTCAACCGCCGCCGCGCTCTGGGCCGCCCGATCCCTCGTGGCGTCATGCAAGGGACGCCATCGCACCATGAGGCCGCGTCCCATCCAGACCAGGAGACGCGAATATGTTCGCCGGCAAACCCGACGGAACCGACCCCTCATACGTTGTTCGTACGGCATCGTCCCCCGAAGCCGCCTTGGGCGTCACCCAAAACGGGCACGCGTTCAAACCGCAGGCGGCGGACCATCCAGACATATACGGCGCATCGCAGGCGCGTGCCCGCGTCGGCGTGGCGCGCTGCGGCCCCTTCGATCTACTTCGCTTCGGCCTGGGCCTGCGCGGCCCCCGGGAGGCGCAGCCCGCGGTCCGCCGGGCTGCCCGCGACGACGCGACATCGCAGGCGCTATCCCGGGAAGGCTCGATCCGTGGGGCCGCCGGGTCGTCCGACGCCGCGCCCGCGATTCCACTGCCTTTGCGTTTCCTGCCGCTGATGAATGACACGGTGTTTCCGCCGGCCGTCCTGCCTGATGCCCAGGTGTCCGACAATGCGGCGTCTATCGCCCCCGCGCGCGATGCGCCCTGGTCCGGTCGGCGCGCGGCATCCTGGCCCCAGCGCCTATGCTCGGCGATTGCGTATCGGTTTCGCTACCTGGCGGCGCCGGGAGAACACCGCAAGGCGTTGCGCATGGCGCACACCCGCGAGAAAGTCGTGGGCGCAACCTATGTGTTCCTGAACGCGATTCAGTCCGATGAGCCGCTACTCCGGCATTTTGCCGAATTGCGCAGGCAGGTCCGGCGCCTGGACCGGCGCATGGGCGTGGATTCCGGCATCAGCGACGAAAGCGCGCGCGTGCTCCTCGATGCTGCCGACCGCACCGCGGGCGCGCGCCGACAAGTCAGGGACAAGATCCTGTCGTTTCACCGCGAAGAATTGTTATACGACGTTGTCGGGACGGACGAATTTCACCGTGCGGACGGCATCCTGCTGGTGGTGGAGTCACGCATGGCGACCGGTATCGCGCTGTATGGCCACGCGCTGCGTTGCCTGGCCGCCGCCGATGTCGCCGAAGACGCGGCGTGCGAAACAATCGGCCGGATCCTTGAAACGGTGTTCGCGCGCGAGGCCGCCGCCGGGGTCATGCAACCCCGGGAATGGCTGGCCAGCGCGGTCGGCCGCCTGCCCCACCGCACGTTGGTGCGGCTGCACGCGACCTTGTCCGCGGATCTGGCGTGCGGGGGCGCCTATCAGGCTTTCCGGGATGAACTGCTGCGCATCGTGGAAGCCAAGGCAGGCATTCCACCGCCCAGGCCCGCGTCCGATACGCCCGCCATGCCTGGCGGTACCTGAGCTCCCATCCGGCTGCGCCAGCTTGCCGCCTATCTACGATTTGCTTACCGTAGCCAAACAAACCGACATTCAGATGCGTTCTGCCAGCGCCGACGCGAAAAACTCGGTCACCTGCCGCACCCTTGCCGAAATGAATTTCCGATTCGGCCAGACCAGGCTGATATCTCTGGTTTCCTGGATGAAGTCATCGAGCACGGTCACGACATCTGCCTTAGGCAATACACCGGCTAAGGAGGCGCGATGAAACATCCCGATGCCGATGCCGGCCGCCACGGCCGACAGGACTGTTTCGACGGTATTGGACGATAGGTTCCCGCTTACCCGTACGCTGAATTTTCCGTGCGGTCCCTCGAACGCCCAGTTATCGACGCCGTTGAAAATGATGCAGTTGTGCCCGGCCAGGTCTTCCGGCGTCGTTGGCGTTCCATGCTGTTCGAAGTAGCGGCGAGACCCCACACAGACCAATGAGGAGTTCGTCACGCGCTTCACCACAGCGTCGGGGCTATAGACGGGGCTGATCCGAATAGCCAGATCGATGCCTTCTGCTAGCAGGTCCTGCACACCGTCCGCGAGATTGAGATCCAGTCTCAATTTCGGATGTAGCGCCAACAACTTCGGGATAAGAGGAAGGATGTGCAGTCGGCCGAACGTCGCCGGAGTCGCAATCCTGACGAGCCCTGAGAGCTCGAGCGTGCTGTTCATGAGCTCGCCGTCCGCCTGCGCCATTTCGTCGAGGAGAGGCTTGGTCCGCTCGTAGTATTTCCTTCCATGATCGGTCAACGTGACACTGCGCGTGCTCCGATTGAGCAACTGCACGCCGAGGCGCTTCTCGAGCGCGCTCACGCATTTGCTGATGGCCGATTGGGAATCACCGGTACGTCGAGCGGCGGCGGTAAAGCCACCCGCCTCCACGACCGCCGTGAACGCCATCAACTCCTGAAATCGATCCATGTTGATTTCCCGTCTGGGCTGCCTGGCCAGTGGCTGGACGCGGAAAGGTCCAGCTTGTTCGTTTATTCCAGATTGGAATTGAATTCATTCAATTAAAGCCAATTATCGCCGAATATCGATGCAATTACGATAAGTCCCACATCGTCCACCGTCGCAAGCAGGAACCCGAAGGGAGCGATTGCTGTGACTCCGGGCGGCGTGGCAATACGGACGGGGCCCGGTGCCATGGCTTTTGCGCCCCTTGATCACTGGACAAAGGAAAAATCATGACCACAGCAGCAAATCGGCAAGAAGCCTCGTTGGCCTCGCCGTTGAGCCTTGCGGGTAAATCGGTCGTCGTCGTAGGTGGCAAGACCGGCATCGGCCTGGGTGTGGCGCACGCCGCACGCGCAGCGGGCGCGCACGTGGTCGTTGCCAGCCGCCGCGTTTCGTCGCTTGAAGAGCGTCCGGACCTCGCCGACTTCCAGCAGGTCTCCCTGGACATGCGCGATGAGTCGGCCGTACAAAAGGCGTTCGAAAAAATCGGATCGCTGGATCACCTGGTTGTCACCGCGGCACCCGACCTTGGAACCTGGGGTGCCTTCATGGATGCAGACATGCATGGCGTGCGAAGCTATGTGGAAGGAAAGTTCCTGGGTAGCTGGGCCTGCGCTCGTCATGCCGCGCCGCGTCTGCGGTCGGGTGGCTCCATAACCTTCCTCACGGGCGGCATGGCCGCTCGGCCGAAAATCGGTTTCGCCGCGGTCACCTCGACGTTCGCCGCCGTGGAAGCGCTATCGGGTTCGCTCGCGCTCGAACTTGCGCCGACCCGGGTCAACACGATTCGTCCGGGCTTCATCGACACAGATATGTGGAGCTTCCTGCCGGCCGAGCATCGCGACGGCTTGCGCAAGAAGGTGGAGGATACATTTCCGTCGCGGCGCGTCGGGAAAGCGCAAGACATCGGCCACGCGGCGCTGTTCCTCATGACCAATCCCTACGTGACAGGAGCCGTGATCGAGGTTTCCGGCGGAGAGAACCTGGTTCCGAGCGTCTCCTGAAACTGCGGCGGGATTGAGCGCGACCGACCATGCGATCACGCAGTCCGGCCACTGGCACGACGCCGGGCGGGTCGGAAGCTGTCATTCGGCGATGCCTGTTGTTGGCCGGACGGCATAAGGCATCCACCTTACGGCGCGAGGGACACCTTTCCCGGGGCATTTGCCGGACTGCGAAGATTCCCCGGAGGGCCCCATATGCCGCCGGATTCAGACGGGCAGCCCCGGAAAGCGCTGGAATAAAAAACCCGTGAAGCCCTTGTGCTGACACGGGTTTCTGGATTGCCGAGGATTACCTTTGATGGGTAACTGGTGCCGGCTAGAGGAATCGAACCCCCGACCTTCGCATTACAAGTGCGCTGCTCTACCAACTGAGCTAAGCCGGCGAAGGCGGCATCCTGGCGCCGCGGGGGCGGGGGATGTCGCGAAGACGTGCATTGTATACGCGGCGATGCGCCGCGTCAGATGGGCGCCGGCCGGGCGGGATACCGCCGGCCGCGGCCTATTTCACGATGGTCAGATGCGGACGTGGCGGCGGCGGTTCGTCGTCCTTGCTGCCGTCGGCTTTATCCGACTGCGCGCCCTGGCCGGCGGCATCGTCGCCTGCCGCCATGCCGTCGCGCCCATGCCTGGGTGTCGCGGCTTCTTCGTCGTCCTGCACTTCGAAGCCCATCCCGGCGCCGGTTTCGCGGGCATAGATGGCGCTGACCGCGCCGACCGGCACGGAAACCATTTCGACCACACCATTGAACCGTGCCTGGAACTCGATGTACTCGTTGCCGAGCGACAGCTTGTTCGTCGCCAGATTGCCGATATTGAGCGTGATCTGGCCATCCCGTACGTGGGCGGGCGGAACCATGGTGCGATCGTTCACCTGCACCACGACGTACGGCGTGTAGCCGTTATCCGTGCACCACTCGTGCAGCGCGCGGATCAGATACGGTTTGGTTGATGATTCACCCATGGATGCCATCCTAGCGACGCATCACCTTTTCGGAAGGCGTGAGCGCTTCGATATACGCCGGCCGCGAGAAGATGCGTTCGGCGTACTTTTGCAGCGGCGCGGCATTCTTCGGCAGTTCGATGCCGTAATGGTCCAGGCGCCACAGTAGCGGGGCCACCGCCACGTCCAGCATGGAAAACTCGTCGCCCAGCATGTACTTGTTCTTCAACAGCATGGGGGCCAACTGGGCCAGGCGGTCGCGGATATTCTGGCGTGCGCGATCCAGGCGCTTCTCGTCGGGCTTGGCGTTGCGGTCTTCCAGGACCGACACGTGCACGAAGAGTTCTTTTTCGAAGTTGTACAGGAACAGGCGGGTGCGCGCGCGCATGACCGGATCCGCCGGCATCAGCTGCGGATGCGGGAAGCGTTCGTCGATGTATTCGTTGATGATGTTGGACTCGTACAGCACCAGGTCGCGCTCGACCAGGATGGGCACTTGTCCGTACGGGTTCATCACCGAAATGTCTTCCGGCTTGTTGTACAGGTCGATGTCCCGGATTTCAAAGTCCATGCCTTTTTCGAACAATACAAAACGGCAGCGCTGCGAAAACGGGCACGTGGTTCCGGAATAAAGCACCATCATGGCGGTAAGTCCTTGTATGAAAAGCGAAAGGCCAGCGCCGCCAATCTAGCAGGCGCTGGCCCCAATTGCCAGGGGGGGCGGTTACGCCGGGGGCGTACGCGACCCCGGCCCCTGTTGGGTTGTGCCGATTACCTCACGTGTTTCCAATAGGAAGCGTTCAGCCGCAACGCGACGACCAGGAACAGGCCCAGGAAGAGCAGTACCCAGACGCCGAGCTCCTTGCGGAACTGGGCCACCGGTTCGGACATCCAGCCCAGGAAGGCCGTCAGGTCGGCGACGTCATTGTCGAACTGGGCCGATTGCGCCGCGTTCGCTGCCTTGAAGGTGGCCGTGAAACTTTCGTTGCCGTGGTACCCGGCCACTTCATCCTTCTTGACGGTCGCGTAGCCCTGCGGGTCGTACACGGTGGTTACGCGTTCCCAGCCGCCTTCCTCGCCCTTGCCTTCGGCATGATGCATGGCGACGGTGGTCAGCTCCCGCGGACCTTGGCGTTCCCACAGGACATGGGGCATGCCCACATTGGGAAATACCAGGTTGTTCCAGCCCGTGGGCCGGCTGGTGTCGCGGTAGAACGAACGCAGATAGGTGTAAATGTAGTCGATTCCGGGGGCGCCTGCAGTCTGGGACTTGGCGCGGGCGATGACGGACAGGTCCGGAGGCGCCACGCCGAACCATTTTTTGGCGTCCTTGGGCGGCATCGCCACGGTCATCAGGTCGCCGACCTTCTGCCCGGTAAACAGCAGGTTTTTCTTGATCTGCTCATCCGTCAGGCCGATTTCGGTCAGCTTGTTGTACCGCATCGACCCGGCGGCATGGCAGTTAAGACAGTAGTTGACGAACAACTTGGCGCCATTTTGCAGCGCCGCCACGTCGTTGACCCGGTTGGGCGCGGCGTCCAGGGGGTATCCGCCTTCCGAGGCCAAGGCGGCGGCGCACGTGAGCATCAACGTCACGGCACCCATCAGCTTCTTGATCATGGTCATTCCGTTATGTGTGCAGGGCTCAATGGGCGTGATAGACGACGCGTTCAGGCACGGGCTTGAAGCTGCCCAGCCGGCTCCACACGGGCATCAGGAAGAAAAACGCCAGGTAATACAGCGTGCCGATCTGCGAGGTCAGGTTCAGCGCCGGATTGGGCGGCTGGGTGCCGATATAGCCCAGCACCAGGAAGTCGACGATGAAGATCCCGTAGACCACCTTGTGCCAGTCCGGACGGTAGCGGATCGACTTGACCGGCGATTGGTCCAGCCATGGCAGGAAGAACAGGATCACCACCGTGCCGCCCATCGTGACCACGCCCCAGAACTTGGCGTCCAGCACGCGCAGCAGCACGGCGACGACGACCAGGATGACCGGCAGCACGATGCGGGCGATACCGCGGCCCTTGCCCTTGAACAGCAGGGCCAGCGCGCCCAGCACGGCGGCACCGGACAGTACCCAGGTGAAGTCGTCGGTCGTGGCCCGCAGCATGGAATAGAACGGGGTGAAGTACCAGACCGGGGCGATGTGCGGCGGCGTCTTCAGGGAATCGGCCGGGATGAAGTTGTTGTATTCCAGGAAGAAGCCGCCCATTTCCGGGCCGAAGAACACGATGGCCGCGAAGACGATCAGAAAGCCCGCGACCCCCACGATGTCGTGCACCGTGTAGTACGGATGGAACGGCACGCCGTCCAGCGGTCGGCCATAACGATCCTTCGGGCCCTGCTTGATTTCCACGCCGTCGGGGTTGTTCGAGCCGACTTCATGCAGCGCCACCAGGTGCGCCGCCACCAGCCCGATCAGGACCAGCGGGATGGCGATCACGTGGAAGGCAAAGAAACGGTTCAGCGTGGCGTCGGACACCACATAGTCGCCGCGGATCCAGATCGCCAGGTCCGGCCCGATGAAGGGGATCGCCGAGAACAGGTTCACGATGACCTGGGCGCCCCAGTACGACATCTGGCCCCACGGCAGCAGGTAGCCGAAGAAGGCCTCGCCCATCAGGCAGAGGAAGATCGCGACGCCGAACACCCACACCAGTTCGCGCGGCTTGCGGTAAGAGCCGTAAAGCAGCCCGCGCAGCATGTGCAGGTACACCACGACGAAGAACATCGAGGCCCCGGTGGAGTGCATGTAGCGGATCAGCCACCCGCCGGGCACTTCGCGCATGATGTATTCCACCGATTGGAACGCGCGTTCCGCATCGGGCTTGTAGTGCATCACCAGGAAGATGCCGGTCACGATCTGCAGAACCAGCACCAACAGCGCCAGGGATCCGAAGAAGTACCAGAAATTGAAATTCTTGGGTGCGTAGTACTCGGAGACATGGGCTTTCCATGTCGCGGTGGCGGGAAAGCGCTTGTCCACCCATCCCATGAAACCAGTCGATTCGACGGTCTTGTCGCCATCCATGAAGCAGCTCCTTTGCTAGTCGTGGCGTATCTGTCTATGCGCGCGCGTGGCGACGCCCTGTCAGGCCTTGTTGTTTTCGTCGACCCCGACAATGATGCGGGTGTCCGATTGGTACGAGTATGGCGGCACTTCGAGGTTGTCGGGCGCGGGCACGTTCTTGAATACGCGGCCGGCCAGGTCGAAACGCGAACCGTGGCAGGGGCAGAGGAAGCCGTCGACACCGGGAGCGACGTCGTCCTGGCGATTCGGCGAGCAACCCAGGTGGGTGCAGATGCCGACGCAGACGAACAGGTCCGGTTTGCGCGAGCGGTAGCCGTTCTCGGCGAATGCCGGCGTGTAGCCGGGGCGCTTGGAATCGGGATCGGCCAACAGGGAGGGATCTTTCTTCAGCTCTTCGAGCTGCTCCGGCGTGCGGCGCAGGATCCAGACGGGCTTGCCGCGCCATTCCACCGTCATCATCTGGCCGGGCTGCAGCTGGCTGACATCCGCTTCCACCGGAGCGCCGGCGGCGCGGGCCTTGGCGGAAGGCGCGAATGTGCCGACGAAAGGTACGGCGGTTGCTACACCGGCCACGCCACCCAGGGCACAGGCCGTAGTTACCCAGAAACGTCGCGATGGGTCAGGGGGCAGGTCGATAGGTGCTGCGCCTTCGTCATCGTGATACATCGTAGTCTGACTCATCATCCATCCTTGTTATGCGGCTACTGCGGGTCATACCTGGGCCGTGTAGCGTCCCCCCTCCAGGGGATGTGGATTAAGCACCGGGCCCTGTATCTGGCCTTTTTCGCCCCCCGGCAAACCGGAGGTGTCTTTCCCGCAGCGGCATGCCTCTGCGGTTAATGCTTGATGATACGTAACGTCTTCGCAACCGCGTATTATAGCCTTAGCCCAATGACGGGCGAATCATAGAGGAGCAGCTATGAGTTTTCTGAAAGATTTCCGTAGTTTCGCCGTCAAGGGCAATGCCGTTGACCTCGCCGTGGGGGTCATCATCGGCGCGGCGTTCGGCAGGATCGTCGATTCCCTGGTGAAGGACGTCGTCATGCCGATCATCAACTTCATCCTGGGCGGCGCAGTGGATTTCTCCAATAAATTCATCGTGCTGTCGATGCCGCCGAACTACAACGGGCCCATGACCTACGCCGACCTGACCAAGGCGGGCGCCAACGTGCTTGCCTGGGGCAATTTCATCACCATCGTCATCAACTTCATCCTTCTGGCATTCATCATTTTCTGGATGGTGAAGGCGGTCGCGCGCGCCCGCGCCAGCTTCGAAACCACGCACGACACCCCGGCCGCGGCTCCGCCGGCGGATGTGCAGCTGCTGCAGGAAATCCGCGATCTGTTGAAACAGCAACAGCGCGGTCCGGTCGCCTGAACGCCCGCGGCGGTTTCCCCCACCGCGGGCGACGATCACACCGGGTTATCGATATCGACGAAATCCACGCGGATGCCGAACCGGTCCGCGATGGCCTGGCCCAGCGCCTGGACGCCATAGCGTTCGGTGGCGTGGTGCCCGGCCGCCAGGAAAGCCACGCCGGTTTCCCGCGACAGATGCACGGTCGGCTCGGAGATCTCGCCGGTGATGTAGGCATCGACGCCCGCGTCCACCGCATCGGCCAGCATGCCCTGTGCGCCGCCGGTGCACCAGGCCACGCGGCGGATGGGGCGTTGCGCGTCGCCGATGGCTTGCGGCGCGCGCCCCAGGCGTTCGGCCGCGCGCGCGGCCAGCTGGCCGAAGTGCTCGATGCCGGGCGCGGTGCCCAGCCACACCAGGTTGTCCGGCCCGCAGGTGCGCGGCAGCCCCGCCTCGTCCTGCTCGGGCACCAGGCCCAGGACGCGCGCCAGCTGCGCGTTGTTGCCCAGTTTCGGGTGGGCATCCAGCGGCAGGTGATAGGCGAACAGATTCAGGTCGTGGGCCAGGGCCAGCGCCAGCCGGGTGCGGCGCGGTCCTCGCACCCGCGGGTCTTCGTTTTTCCAGAACCAGCCGTGGTGCACCAGCACGGCATCGGCGCCGCGGTCGATGGCCGCGCGCAGCAAGGCCTCGGATGCCGTCACCCCGGCGATAATATGGCCGATCGACGCCTTGCCTTCCACTTGCAGCCCATTGGGACTGTAGTCCCGGAACCGGCCTGGCTGCAGGGTCTGGTCCAGCCAAGCGGCCAGTTCACGCGTATCGATACTGTTCATTGCTTTGCCTAAGAAATCATGCGTCGACTCTGGCTGATATTCGCCCAAGCCGTCACGGTCAGTCTAGCCATTCTATTCGTGGTCACTACGCTGCGCCCCGATTGGCTGCGCTTGTCCGGCCCCGGTCGGTCTCCGCCGCCCGGAACGCCGGGGCCGGACGTCGCCACGGCACCCGTTGTCCCGCGCCAGGGCGAGCTGACCTTCGCCCCGGCGGTCGCGCGCGCCGCTCCCGCCGTGGTGAACGTCTACACCGCCAAGCATGTCGACGTGCCGCTGATCCCCTTGCCCGACGATCCCGTCATACGGGAGCTTCTCGGCCAATTGCCCAGCGTCAGCCGCCGGCATGAATCCACCAGCCTGGGTTCGGGTGTCATCGTGCAGGAGCGCTATGTCCTGACCAACTACCACGTGGTCGAGGCCGCCGATGCGATCGAGGTCGCGCTGGCGGATGGCCGCGAAACCCGTGCCCAGGTGGTGGGGGCGGACCCGGAAACCGATCTGGCGGTCCTGAAGTTGCCGGAGCACATCGGGACCGTGCCGGTAGCCACGCTAGGCAGCGACGGTTCGCTGAAAGTCGGCGATGTCGTACTGGCCATCGGCAACCCCTTCGGCGTCGGGCAGACGACGACGCAAGGCATCGTCTCCGCCCTGGGGCGCAGCAGCCTGGGGCTGAACACCTACGAGAACTTCATCCAGACCGACGCGGCGATCAATCCGGGGAATTCGGGCGGCGCCCTGATCGACCAGCATGGCAATGTGGTGGGGATCAACACCGCGATCTATTCGCAGTCCGGCGGCTCGCTGGGCATCGGTTTCGCCGTGCCGATCGACACGGCGCGCTCGGTGATGGAGGAAATCATCCGCACCGGCTACGTGCAGCGTGGCTGGCTGGGCGTGGAGCCTCAGGACCTGACGCCGGACCTGGCGCGCGCCTTCAAGCTGGGCAATTCGCGCGGCGTGATCATCGCGGGCGTGATGCGCGACGGCCCTGCCGGGCGCGGCGGCCTGCGTGTGGGCGACATCGTGTTGAGCATCGACGGCAACGATGTGCGCAATACGTCTTCGATGCTGGCGATGATCGCCCTGCTGCCGCCGGGGCAGGAGGTGACCTTGTCCGTGTTGCGCGGTGGCCGCGAGAGGGAACTGAAGGTCAAGGTCGGCGTGCGTCCCCAGCGGCCCCGCTAGGCCGATCCGCCAGCATGCGCACCAGGGCGACCACGTGGCGCCGCTCGGCATCGGACAGCTTGGCCATCAGCATGTGAAGTTCGGCGGCATCGCCGCCGCCCTGCTGATGGTGAGGATGTATCGTGCCGCACTCCTGCGGCCGCGGCTGCCGGGCGGCGAGCACGGTGGCGTGCAGGCCAGCTTCGCCTTCGCTCAGCCACAGGACGGTGGTATCCAGCGTACGCGCAAGGCGAGTCAGCGTGCCCAGGGCCGGCAGGTAGCCGGGGTCGCGTGTCAGGATGCGGTGGATGGAGGTTTGCGGCACGCCGGACAAGCGTGCCAGTTGCCGTTGGCTGCGGATGCCGCGCCAACGCATGAGAGTTCGCAAGCGGTCCGCCATGGTCATCCACGCAATGTACGATTGCGGTTCTGATGACTCAAGGTGAATCGGTCTCGTTTCTGGCGGTTCCTGGCGTTTACTGCCGCTCGGTGAGCGCGTTCTCGCTTTCCTTGTCCTTGTCGGGCTTGGTGATCATGCGCGCGCAGATGAGTCCGATCTCGAACAGCAGGCACAAGGGAACGGCCAGCATGAATTGGCTGACCACGTCCGGCGGCGTCACGACGGCGGCGATGATGAAAGCGCCGACGACGACATAGCCACGCGCGCTACTGAGTTTCTTGACGTCGACGATGCCTGCCTTGACCAGCAGGACCACGGCGACGGGGACCTCGAAGGTGATGCCGAAAGCCAGGAACATGGTCATGACGAAGCTCAGGTAGGCTTCGATATCCGGGGCCGGCGTGATGGACTGCGGCGCGAAGGTCGCGATGAAGTGAAAGACAGTCCTGAAGACGACGAAATAGCAGAATGCCATTCCCGCCAGGAACAGGAAGGTGCTGGAAACGATGAGCGGCAGCGCCAGGCGCTTCTCGTGGCGGTAGAGCCCGGGCGCGACGAAGGCCCAGGCCTGCCACAGCACCACGGGCAGGGATAGGACGAAGGCCGCCATCAGCGTGACTTTGACGGGCACCATGAACGGCGTGATGACGCCGGTCGCGATCATGCGGGTGCCTTGGGGCAGCGACGCCAGCATGGGCCGGGCGAGCAGATCGTAGATCTTGGCCGCACCGGGGAAAAAGAACAGGATGACGAAAATAACGCCTATGACGGCTACCGCACGCAGCAGTCGCGTGCGCAGCTCGATCAGGTGAGACATGAAGCTGTCTTCCTGCAGCTCTTCTTCTTGTGGCAGTTCCTGGCTCACGTTGTGCTACCGGTAGGCGTTTGTGATTTGGGCGTCGCGTCGCTGGCGGCGGGCGACGACGGCGGGGTCGATGCCGGCGGCGCCGGTGTGTGAGCCGGTGATGCCGTCGCCGACGAGGCGGGGGTGGCGGAGGCGGCCGTCGGCGATGCGGATGGTGTCGCAGCCGACGTGGTTCCGGTCGATGTGGCCGAAGGCGATGCTGGCGGCGCCGGCGTGGCCGGGGATGCCGCCGCCGGTGCCGACGGAGCGCTGCCCGGTGTGGCACTGTGGGGGGCGGGTTCCGCCGCTATCGCCGGGGAAGCCGCAGGGGTGGCGTTCGTTTCGATGGCGGGCGCCGCTGGCGCGGCATCGGCCGTCGAGGGCGTATCGGCCTGGGCCGCCGGCTCGGTCAATGCCGCGGCGGGTGTGCCCTGCATCGAAACCGCGCTGGTGGCCGCCTTGGCGGCTTCGTCCAACTCCTGCCGCAGCGCCTGCGCGGGTTCGCGCAGGGAAGTTTCGGCATCGCGCAGCGAAGTCTGCACCGACTGCGCGGCCGTTTCCATGTCGGTCTTGAACTTGCGCAGCTCGTCCAGCTCGATTTCGCGCCGGATATCGCTCTTCACGTCGTTGACGTAGCGCTGCGCGCGCCCCAGCAGATGTCCTACCGTGCGTGCGACCTTGGGGAGGCGTTCCGGTCCTATGACGATCAGCGCGATGACGCCGATCACCATCAGTTCTGTGAAACTGACATCAAACATACGACGGCCATGAAAGAGAGGAGATGCCCTTTCCGTCCCGGTATGGCACGGCGGCGGGCAGCGGGCGTCGGGCGCAGGCAGGGCGGCCGCCTAAGCCGCCGCCTCGCCGCGAGCCGGGATCACGAATGCGTTTTTTCCTTGGCCTGGACGTCGATGGTTTCGCCGGAAACGCGTTGTTGGTGGGCCGGATCCACCGGATCGGCCGGGTCGCCATTGGCGTCCCGCATGCCTTCCTTGAAGCCCTTGACGGCGCCGCCCAGGTCGCTGCCGAAGTTGCGCAGCTTCTTGGTGCCGAAGATCAGTGCCACGATGACCAGAACGATCAGCCAATGCCAGATGCTAAAACTGCCCATGACGGTTCTCCGTGTTCATGCGTTCGGGGCTACGCGGCCTTTCCAAGGACGCGAACCGCCAATAATGTGGAAATGCAGGTGGGGGACTTCCTGTCCGCCTTCCGCGCCGGAATTGGCAAGGAGGCGGAAGCCGCCTTGTTCCCCCGGGTTGCAGCCGTTTTCCAGCGCCAGACGCGGGGCCAATGCCACCATTCTACCCAACCAGCCGGCGTCCTCCGCGGTTATGTCCTGCATGGACGCGATATGGCGGCGAGTGATGAGCAGCAGGTGGACCGGCGCGGCGGGATTGATGTCGTGGAAGGCCACGAATTCATCGTCCTCGTAGACCTTCTTCGAGGGGATCTCGCCGCGGCTGATTTTGCAGAAGATACAGTTGTCGCTCATGGGTCTCGCTCCGTATATCCGTGGCGGCGCCGTCAGTCGGCGGGCCGGGCGGCTTTCTCCGCCAGTCCCGACAGGCCTTCGCGTCGCGCGAGTTCCGCCAGGACGTCCTCCGGGCGCAGATTGTAATGAGTCAGGGCTACAAGGCAATGAAACCAGAGATCGGCCGTCTCGCTGACGATGCGTTCGGGCACGCCGTCCTTGGCGGCCATGACCAGTTCCGTGGCTTCTTCGCCGATCTTTTTCAGGAAGGCGTCGGGTGCCTTGGCCAGCAGCTTGGCGGCGTAGGACGTGGCCGGATCGCCGCCCCGGTCGGGACGGCGCGTAGCCAGGGTATCGGCGATGCGCGCCAATACCGCCGTACTGCGCGGATCGATGTCGCTCATTTGTAGATCAGCTCCGGGTCCTTCAGGACCGGGTCGGTGGTTTCCCAGTGGCGTTCGCCGCCCTGCCCGTCCAGCCGGCGGAAGAAGCAGCTGGCGCGGCCGGTATGGCAGGCGATGCCGCCTTGCTGGTCCACCTTGAGCAGCACCACGTCGCCATCGCAGTCCAGGCGCAATTCCTTCACCTGCTGCGCGTGCCCGGATTCCTCGCCCTTGCGCCACAGGCGCTGGCGCGAGCGCGACCAATAGACCGCGCGCCCGGTGGCGGCGGTTTCGGCCAGCGATTCGCGGTTCATCCAGGCGACCATCAGGATCTGCCCTGTCTGGGCATCCTGGGCAATGGCGGGTATCAGGCCCTGCGCGTCGAAAACGACGTCAGCCAGCCAAGCGGGTTCGTTGCTCATAAATCCATTATCCATCCAAGCACGCCACAAGTCGCCCGCTCGTGACGGTAGCGCAGCGCGTCGGGGGTGGAACAACCCACCACACCGCCACGCAAAAAACAGGTGCCGCCAATCGGGGACGCCGAGGATCCGGCTCCGCCGGTCCTCTGGCGTCGCCCCCTTGAGGGGGAAGCGCGCAGCGCTTCGGGGGTGGGCCTTCCCTCACGCAAAAAACGGGTGCAGCCGACCCGGGACGCCGAGGATCCGGCTCCGCCGGTCCTCTGGCGTCGCCCCCTTGAGGGGGAAAGCGCGCAGCGCTTTCGGGGGTGGGCCTTCCCTCCGGTCCTCCAGCGTCGCCCCCTTGAGGGGGAAGCGCGCAGCGCTTCGGGGGTGGGCCTCATACCCTCACTTCGATGCCCAGGCCGGCCATGTAGCGCTTGCATTCCTGAACCGTGTGCTGGCCGTAGTGGAAAATGCTGGCGGCCAGGACGGCGTTGGCACGGCCCAGGGTGACGCCTTCGGCCATGTGCCGCAGCGAACCGACACCGCCCGAAGCGATGACGGGCACCGGCACGGCATCGGATACCGCCCGCGTCAGGGCCAGGTCGAAGCCGGATTTCGTGCCGTCCTTGTCCATGCTGGTCAGCAGGATTTCGCCGGCGCCATATTCGGCCATGCGGCGCGCCCATTCGATGGCGTCCAGCCCGGTGGCCTTGCGGCCGCCGTGCGTGAACACTTCCCAGCGATCGGTGCCGTCTTCCGTGCTGACGCGGCGCGCGTCGATCGCGACCACGATGCACTGCGAGCCGTGATAATCCGCGGCCGCGCGCACCAGTTCGGGCTCCGCGACGGCCGCGCTGTTGATGCTGACCTTGTCGGCGCCGGCGTTCAGCAGGCGCTGGATATCGGAGACCTGGCGCACGCCGCCGCCCACCGTCAGGGGAATGAAGACCTGCGAGGCGACCTGCTCGATGATGGGCAGGATCAGGTCGCGGCCGTCGCTGGTGGCGGTGATGTCCAGGAAGGTGAGTTCGTCGGCACCCTGTTCGTTGTACCGGCGCGCGATCTCCACGGGATCGCCGGCATCGATCAGGTTGACGAAGTTCACGCCCTTGACGACGCGGCCGGCCGTCACATCCAGGCAGGGAATGATGCGCCGCGTCAGCGTATTGGCGCAGGCGCTCTGGGCGATACTGTTCATGGCTTCGCCAATTCGTCCGCGCGGGTTTGCGCGTCCTGGAAATTCAAGGCGCCCTCGTAGATGCTGCGGCCAAGGATGGCACCTTCGATACCTTCCTCTTCGACCGCGCACAGCGCTTCGATATCCTGGATGCCCGCGATGCCGCCCGAGGCGAAGATCGGGATGCGGACATGCTGCGCCAGCCGCACGGTGGCGTCGACGTTGACGCCGGAGAGCATGCCGTCGCGGCCGATGTCGGTGTAGATGATGGCCTCGCAGCCATAGTCCTCGAACTTGCTGGCCAGGTCCAGGACGTCATGGCGCGTCAGCTTGCTCCAGCCGTCGGTCGCCACCTTGCCGTCGCGGGCGTCCAGGCCGACGATGATGCTGCCGGGGAAGGCGCCGCAGGCGTCGTGCAGGAACCCGGGGTTCTTGACCGCGGCGGTACCGATGATCACATAGGAAATGCCGTTGTCGAGATAGCGCTCGATGGTGTCGAGGTCGCGGATGCCCCCGCCGATCTGGACGGGAATGTCGTCGCCGACCGCATCGACGATGGCCTTGATGCTGGCTTCGTTGCGCGGTTTGCCGGCGACGGCTCCGTTCAGGTCGACCAGATGCAGACGGCGTGCGCCCTGTTCCAGCCAGTGGGTGGCCATGGCGGCCGGGTCTTCGGAGAACACCGTTGCATCGTCCAGGTCTCCCTGGCGCAAGCGGACGCAACGCCCGTCTTTGAGGTCGATGGCGGGGATCAGCAGCATAGTGATAACGCGCGTTGGTAAGTCGGTTGTTGGAACGGGTCGGGCAAACCGGCGCGACGGTTGGGTTCGCACCGGGTGCCGGGAATCAGGTCAGGGGCGCCAATCGACAAAATTCCTGTACAGGCGCAGGCCGTGTTCGGCGCTCTTTTCCGGGTGGAACTGCACCGCGAAAATGTTAGCTGCCGCCACCGCGCAGGTAAAGGAACCGCCGTAATCGGTTTCCCCAACGGTCAGGGCGGGGTCGGCCGGTACGGCGTAGTAACTATGAACGAAATAGAAATGCGTGCCGTCCGGAATGCCTTCCCAGATTGGATGAGAGCGTGTTTGGCGTACTTTGTTCCAGCCCATGTGCGGAACTTTCAGGCGTTCGTCGGCGGCCGCGGTCGTGGCGGGGTCTTCGTAGGCGCCGATCGGCGGGGCGTACTGGGCGCCGCTGAAGCGATGGACCACGCCGGGAAAGATGCCCAGGCAGATGGTCGGGCCTTCTTCGCTGGTGTCGAACAGCATCTGTTCGCCCACGCATACGCCCAGCAGGGGCTTGGTGCGCGCGGCGCGCACCACCGCTTCGCGCAGGCCGGATTCGTTCAGCGTGCGCATGCAGTCCGCCATCGCGCCCTGGCCGGGAAAGACCACGCGGTCCGCCGCGTCGATGTCGGCCACGGTGTTGGAAATACGGATGTCGGCGTCCGGGGCGGCGGCGGCCAACGCGCGCGCCACGGAGTGGAAGTTGCCCATGCCGTAGTCGACGATAGCGATGGAAGTCACGAGATGTCTGCCTGCGTATTCGTAGGATCGCCGATTACAGCACGCCTTTGGTGGAAGGAACGACGCCCTGGCTGCGCGGATCGCGCTCCATCGCCATGCGCAGCGCGCGGCCACAGGCCTTGAAGATGGTCTCGCACTGGTGATGGGCGTTGCGGCCGCGCAGGTTGTCGATATGCATGGTGACCAGGGCGTGATTGACCAGGCCCTGGAAGAATTCGCGCGTCAGGTCGACGTCGAATTCGCCGATGCGGGCGCGCGTGAACGGCACATTGAATTCCAGGCCGGGCCGGCCGGAGAAATCGACCACCACCCGCGACAGCGCTTCGTCCAGCGGGACGTAGGCGTGGCCGTAGCGCAGGATGCCCTTTTTGTCGCCGATGGCCGCGGCGATGGCCTGCCCCAGCGTGATGCCGACATCTTCCACCGTGTGGTGCGCGTCGATGTGCAGATCCCCTTCGGCCTTGATGTCCAGGTCGATCAGCCCGTGGCGCGCGATCTGGTCCAGCATGTGGTCCAGGAAGGGCACGCCGGTATCGATGGACTGGCGGCCCGTGCCGTCCAGGTTGACCGCCACGCGGATGCGGGTTTCGTTGGTGTTGCGGGTGATGTCTGCGGTGCGCATGGTGGTCTGTCTGTTGCGTCGGTGGCTTGGGGTAAGGCGTTAGGGTCCGGCGCGGTTGGTGTAAGCAAAAAAAGGCGGGCGTCAGCCCAGGATGTCGCGCAAGGCCGCGATCAGGGCGGCGTGTTCGTCGGGCGTGCCCAGCGAGATGCGCAGGCAGTCGCGCAGCGCGGGATCGCCAGGGAAGGCGCGAACCCGTATTTTGCGCGTTTTCAGGGCTTGATGCACGGCGTTGCCGCCCATCTTGCCGGAAAAGCGCGCAAGAAGGAAGTTGGCGGAGGACGGATGGACGGTCACGCCGGGCAGTGCGGCAAGTTCGCGGGCCAGGCCATCGCGCGAAGCGCGCAGGCGGGCGGCCTGCTCATCCAGCACGGCCTTGTGGCGCAGCACGGCCAGCATGACGGCTTCCGTCAGTACGTCGACATTGTAGGGTGGGCGCAGCTTGTCGATTTCGGCGATCCAGGGGGCGGGGCCGGCCAGGTAGCCGAAGCGCAGGCCCGCCAGCCCGATCTTGGAGACGGTGCGCAGCACCACCGCATTGGCCAACCCGGCGGCGCGCGGCATCCAGGTGCCGTCGGCGAAGGGTTGGTAGGCTTCGTCGATCACCACCAGCCCGGGGGCCGCGGCGAGGATGGCCTCGATGGCGTCGTCCGCCCAGCGTCCCCCCGTGGGATTGTTCGGAACGGCCAGGAAGACCACCTTGGGCCGGTGCGCACGGATGGCCGCCAGCATGGCCGGCAGGTCGAGTTCGAACGCCGCCGTCAGCGGCACGCCCACGAAGCGGGCATGGTGAAAGCGCGCCGACATGTCGAACATCACGAAGGACGGCACGGGTGACAGGACGGTATCGCCCGGGCTGCAGCAGGCCTGCACGACCAGGCTGATCAGTTCGTCGGAGCCGTTGCCGAACAGCAGCGCGGCGTCGTCCGGCACGCCGAACGCGGCGCGCACGGCGCTCTCCAGGGCGTCGTGCCGTCCCGCCGGATAGCGGTTCAGCGGCGTGGCCCGTGCCGCGGCGGCGATGGCGTCGCGCACGACGTCTGGCAGCCCGTAGGGATTCTCCATCGCATCCAGCTTGATGCCGTCGTCCTCGTGCCCGACGGCATAGGCCGAGAGGGCCAGAATATCGGGCCGGATGGTCGTGGCCGCCCGTTCGGCCGCCGTGAGCGCCCGCCCGTCCGCGGCCGGGCGGCGGCCGGGCTCGGCGGCATTCATGCCTTGTCGAGCCGGTATTGGGCGCTGGCGGCGTGCGCCTGGAGCCCTTCGCCCAGGGCCAGGTCGGCCGCGATGCGACCCAGCGTCTGCGCGCCCTGCCGCGAAACCTGGATCAGGCTGGAGCGCTTCTGGAAATCGTAGACGCCCAGGGGCGACGAAAAGCGCGCCGTGCGCGAGGTCGGCAGCACGTGGTTGGGCCCGGCGCAGTAATCGCCGAGCGATTCGGATGCATAGCGGCCCATGAAAATCGCGCCGGCGTGGCGGATGCGTTCGACCCATTTTTCGGGGTCGTCCGTGGAAATTTCCAGGTGCTCGGGCGCGATGTCGTTGGCGATGTCGCAGGCTTCCTCCAGGCTGCGCACCTGGATCAGGGCCCCCCGCTTGCCCAGGCTTTCGCGCAGGATGTCGGCGCGGGGCATGCCGGGAAGCTGGCGGTCGATGGAGGCGGCGACCTCGTCCAGATAGGCGGCGTCCGGGCACAGCAGGATGGCTTGCGCCAGTTCGTCGTGCTCGGCTTGGGAGAACAGGTCCATGGCGATCCAGTCCGCCGGCGTCCGTCCGTCGCAGATGACCAGGATTTCGCTGGGGCCGGCGATCATGTCGATGCCCACGGTGCCGAACACGCGGCGCTTGGCGGCCGCGACATAGGCGTTGCCGGGGCCGACGATTTTGTCCACGGCGGGAATGGTGGCCGTGCCGTAGGCCAGCGCCCCGATCGCCTGGGCGCCGCCGATGGCGAAGGCGCGGTCCACGCCGGCGATGGCGGCCGCGGCCAGCACCATCGGGTTGCGCAGGCCGTCCGGCGTGGGCGTGACCATGATGAGTTCCGCCACCCCGGCCACCTTCGCGGGTATGGCGTTCATCAGCACCGACGACGGATAGGCTGCCTTGCCGCCGGGCACGTACAGCCCGACACGGTCCAGGGGAGTGACCTTCTGGCCCAGCATCGTGCCGTCGGCCTCGGTGTAGGTCCAGGTCTGGGCGCGCTGTCTTTCGTGATAGGACCGCACGCGCTGCGCGGCGGCCTCCAGGCCCTGGCGCTGGGCGGCCGGCAGCGATTGCAGGGCCGCTTGCCAGCTGTCGCGCGGGATCTCCAGCGCCTGCGCGCTGGCGACCTCCACGCGATCGAAACGCCGGGTGTATTCGAGCAGCGCATCGTCGCCCCGATGCCGCACGGCCGCCAGGATATCGGCCGCGGCGCGGTCGATGGATTCATCCTGGGAGGCCTCGAAGGCCAGCAGGGAAGACAGGGCGGACGCGAAACCGGGATCGCGGGAATCGAGGCGGTTGATGGTGGTCATGGAATACCCCCTTCGGGGCGTATAAGGCCGCGGACCGGGCGGAGGGCGGCGAAACGGGACAGGGCGCGGATGCGCGGATCAAGCGTCTATCATGCCACACGCGCGGCGCTGGCCCGTTCGAAGGCGTCCAGCAGGGGCTGCAGGCGCGCGCCGCGGGTCTTCAACGCCGCCTGGTTGACGACCAGCCGCGAGGAAATCGGCATGATGTCTTCCACGGCCACGAGGTTATTGGCGCGCAGCGTGCCGCCGGAAGAGACCAGGTCGACGATGGCGTCGGCCAGGCCGACCAGGGGCGCGAGCTCCATCGAACCGTACAGCTTGATCAGGTCCACGTAGACGCCCTTGGCGGCGAAGTGCTCGCGCGCGGCCTGGACGTATTTGGTGGCGACGCGCAGGCGCGCGCCCTGGCGCACGGCGCTCTGGTAGTCGAAGCCCGCCGGGACGGCGACGCACAGCCGGCACTTGGCGATGTTCAGGTCGATCGGCTGGTACAGGCCGCCCGGGTGCGCGGCGGCGTGTTCGATCAGCACGTCCTTGCCGGCGATGCCCAGGTCGGCCGCGCCGTATTGGACGTAGGTGGGTACGTCCGAGGCGCGCACGATGATCAGGCGCAGGCCGGGATCGCTGGTCGGGATGATCAGCTTGCGCGAGTGTTCGGGGTTCTCCGCGACTTCGACGCCGGCTTCGGCCAGCAGGGGCATGGTCTCTTCGAAGATGCGCCCCTTGGACAGCGCCAGCGTGAGCGGCGCGGGATCTGCGGTGGCGCGGGTATCGGGCTGGTTCATATCAGTCGTCCATTGCTCTGTGCGTCACTCGCGTCCGGAGACGCGCTCGATGCGCGCGCCCAGCTCGCGCAGCTTGTATTCCATCTGCTGGTAGCCGCGGTCCAGGTGGTAGATGCGGTCGATAACGGTTTCGCCATCGGCGACCAGGCCGCCGATGACCAGGCTGGCGGAGGCGCGCAGGTCCGTCGCCATGACGGTGGCGCCCGACAGGCGCGGCACGCCCCGCACCACCGCGGTGTGGCCATCGATATCGATGTCGGCGCCCATGCGGATCAGTTCCTGCACGTGCATGTAGCGGTTTTCGAAGATGTTCTCGACGATCACGCCGGTGCCTTCGGCGACCGTGTCCAGCGCCATGAACTGGGCCTGCATGTCGGTGGCGAAGCCGGGATATTCGTGGGTGCGCGCGCTGACCGCCCGGGGGCGCCCGCGCATCGATGCGCGTATCCAGTCCGCGCCGTATTCCAGCGACAACCCGGCCTCGGCCAGCTTGTCGAGGGTCGCGCCCATGTGCGACGCATCGGCGGCGCGCAAGGTGATTTCCCCGCCGGTGGCGGCGACCGCGCACAGGAAGGTGCCGGCTTCGATGCGGTCGGGAATGACGCGGTGCGTGGCGCCGTGCAGCCGATCCACGCCGTCGATGACGATGCGGTCGGTGCCATGGCCCTGGATCTGCGCGCCCATTTTGATGAGCAATTCGGCCAGATCGACGATTTCGGGCTCGCGCGCGGCGTTTTCGAGCACCGTGCGGCCCTGTGCCAGCGTGGCCGCCATCATCAGGTTTTCCGTGCCGGTGACGGTGACCATGTCGGTGCGGATGGAGGCTCCTTTCAGCCGCTTGGCCCGCGCGACCACGAACCCGTGTTCCAGCTTGATGTCGGCCCCCAGCGCGGCCAGGCCCTTGATGTGCTGGTCGACCGGGCGCTGGCCGATGGAGCAGCCGCCGGGCAGGCTGACGCGCGCTTCGCCGAAACGCGCCAGCAGCGGCCCCAGGACAAGGATGGAGGCGCGCATGGTCTTGACCAGCTCGTAGGGCGCTTCCAGTTTGTCGACCTGATCGGCGCGGATCGTCACGCCGCCGTGGGGCTGGCGTTCGGCATGCGTGCCCACGTGGCCCAGCAGGCGCAGCATGGTGGCGATGTCGTTGAGCTCCGGAACGTTTTCCAGCGCCAGCGTGTCCGCCGTCAGCAGGCCGGCGCACAGGATGGGCAGCGCTGAGTTCTTGGCGCCGGATACGGTGATTTCGCCGTGCAGCGGGCCGCCGCCGGTGATGCGCAGCTTGTCCATCAGCGGCCCGCCTTGTATTCGGCGGGCGTCAGGGTGCGCATGGACAGCGCATGGATCTCGGCCTTCATGCGGTCGCCGAGCGCGGCATAGACCAGCTGGTGGCGGGCGATCGGACGCTTGCCTTCGAAGGCGCTGCTGACGATGACCGCATCGAAATGCGATCCGTCGCCCTGTACGTCGATATGTTCACAGTCCAGTCCGCCGGCAATGTACTGGCGGACTTGTTCGGGCGTCGGCAACATGTTTTCAGTAATCCCTTGTGCTTTGCGCCACCTGCGACGCAAAAAACGAATAAAGCGCGATAGACGGTCCCGCGAGTCCGGCTCCACCGCCCCGCCCGCGCCGCCCCCCGCAAACCAAAGCGGACTCCCCTTCGGAGGTGAAACTACCCACCACACCGCCACGCAAGAAACAGGTGCAGCCGACCGGGGACGCCGAGGATCCGGCTTCGCCGGTCCTCCAGCGTCGCCCCCCGGAGGGGGGAAGCGCGCAGCGCTTCGGGGGGCGAGCTTTCCTTCCGGTCCTCTGGCGTCGCCCCCTTGAGGGGGAAGCGCGCAGCGCTTCGGGGGTGGGCCTCATCCCTTAATTCCTAAGCTTGTAGCCGCTGGCCAGCAGGCGCGCGGCGTATGTGCCCAGCGCCAGGAAGACACAGGTGACCACGGCCAGGCTGCGCCAGGGCGACACATCGGACACCGAAAAGAAGCCGTAGCGGAAGCCGTCGATGGTATAGAAGATGGGATTCCAGTGCGATACGCCCTGCCAGAAGGGTGGCAGGGTATGGATGGAATAAAACACGCCGGACAGGAAGGTCGCCGGCATGATCAGGAAATTCTGGAACGCCGCGAGCTGGTCGAATTTCTCGGAGAACAGTCCGGCAATGATGCCCAGGCTGCCCATGATGCCGCACGCCAGGACGGCGAACGCCAGCACCCACAGGGGATGCACCGGCGTCAGCGGGATGAAGAACAGCGCCACGATCCACACGCACAGGCCCACCGCCAGCCCGCGCGCGATGGCCGCGATCACGTAGGCGAAGTAGATGTCCCGATGCGACAGCGGCGGCAGCAGGATGAACACCAGGTTGCCCGTGATGCGGCTCTGGATCAGCGAGGACGATGGGTTGGCGAAGGCGTTCTGCAGCATGCTCATCATCATCAGGCCAGGGATCAGGAATGATGTGTAAGGCACGGTGCCGTAGACGTGGACGCGATCCTGCAGAACCTGCGCGAACACCAGCAGATAGAGCAAGGCCGTGATGACGGGGGCCGCGATGGTCTGGAAGCTGACCTTCCAGAAGCGCATGAGCTCCTTGCGCAGCAGCGTGGGAAAACCGGAGCCCGGCGCGACCTGGGCATCCAGCATGGGGCGCGTGGCGGAGCTCACGAGACCACCTCCGTCAATTGCGTGTCGTCTTCGTGATGCATGATGCGCACGAACGCGTCTTCCAGGTCCACGCCCCCCACGCGCGCCAGCAGCGCCGGCGTGGTGTCCAGCGCGACGATGCGGCCGGCCTTGAGCATGGCGATGCGGCCGCACAGCGCTTCGGCCTCTTCGAGGTAGTGCGTGGTCAGCATGATGGTGTGGCCGGCCTTGTTCAGCCGCGAGATGAATTCCCACAGGGTACGGCGCAGGTCCACGTCCACGCCGGCGGTGGGCTCGTCCAGCACGATGACGGGCGGCCGGTGCACCAGCGCCTGCGCCACCAGCACGCGGCGCTTCATGCCGCCGGACAGCGCGCGCATGTTGGCGTCGGCCTTGTCGGATAGGCCGAGGTTGAACAGGATCTCGTCGATCCAGTCGTCGTTCTTGCGCAGCCCGAAATAGCCGGACTGGATGCGCAGCGTCTCGCGCACCGTAAAAAAGGGGTCGTAGACGAGTTCCTGCGGCACCACACCCAGCGCGCGGCGCGCCTGGCGGAAGTCGGCCTGCACGTCGTGGCCGCACACGCTGGCGCGGCCCGAGGTGGGAATGGCCAGCCCGGCCAATATGGAAATCAGGGTGGTCTTGCCTGCCCCGTTGGGGCCCAGCAGGCCGAAGAATTCGCCAGGCTGGATGTCCAGGCTGACGTCGCGGAGCGCCTGGAACCCCGGCGTGGAGGGGCGGCCCAGCCACTTCTTCCAGGCGGGCTGGCGAGCGGCGTAGGTTTTGGAGACGTTCTCGAGACGGACGGCGGACATGATGCGGGGAAAAGCCCGGAAAAGAGCCAATCCTCCATTATAAGACTCTGCCCGGGTTTTCCCGGGCATGGCCCCTGGCCGCGCAGGGTCGTCCCGGCGCGGCCGCGCCGCAGGCTTGCTACTGGGCGTTGCGCTGGTTCAGCGCCTTGATCAGGCCGTCGATGCCGTTCTGGTTGATTTCCTGGGCGAACTGGTTGCGGTAATTCTGGATCAGCCAGATGCCTTCGACGTTGAGGTCATAGATCTTCCAGCCCGCGGAGCTTTGCTCCAGCCGGTAATCCACGCCGACCGATTGTCCGTTCGATTGGTTGATCGTGCTGCGCACGACCGCGTCGGTGCCGTCGACGGTGGAGCCGGTTACCTTGATGTTGGTCCCGTTATCCACCCGCGTCAGCGCGCCGCTGTAGGTGCGCACCAGCGTGCCCTTGAAGGCCTCCGCCAGGGCTTCGCGCTGCTGCGGCGTGGCCTGGCGCCAGTAGCGGCCGGCCGCGAGGCGCGTGGTCTTCTGGAAGTCGACATAGGGCAGGATGTACTGATTAACCACCTCGTTGACGCGGCGCAGGTCGCCGTTCCTGACGCCGCCGTCGGTCTTCAGGACCTGCAGCGTCTGGTTGGCGGCGTCCTGCACCACTTTTTCCGGCGAGGCCTGGGGGCTGGGCTGGGCCTGGGCCGACCAAGCCAGGGCGAGCCCGAGCAGGCCGCTCAGGCAAAGGCGTTGCAATAGCGTAAGGGGGTAGAACCGCATGCTTGCTCCTTCTGAATTCCGTGTAAGGATGGCCCGTCGGACAGGCACGTCGGTGCCTGTCCGGCGGAACGTCCGCTGCATTCTTTCTTACTGGCGCTTGGGTGCGGGCGTCGTGCTGCCCGCGCCCGCACCGCCTATGCCCGGGGCGGCGGGCGCCGGCGTGGCGCCGCTGTCCGTGCCGGCGGGTTTCGTGGCGCTGCCGTTGGCGGCATCGTCGCTTTCGTCGTCATAGTTCGGCAGGTTGCTGGCGTCGCCCGCCTTGCGGCCCAGTACCATTGCCGCGCGCCGTTGCAGGTAGGCATCGCGCACGAAGCTGTACGGGTCCAGGGCCACGCGGTCCACGGTGTCCGTGGCGTCCAGCAGGCTGGCGCGGCGGTCGACCACCCACAGGCCATACAGGGAGTTGCGCAGGGGCACGTTGTCGATGGCGCCGACGCTGGTCCACTGGTTGCCGACAAAGTCACCCGCCAGGCCCGCGGTGTCCCGGATGGTGCTGGAGCCCCAGAAAGGCAGCACGACATACGGACCCTGGCCTACGCCCCACACACCCAGCGTGGTGCCGAAATCGTTCGGAATGCGGTTCGCGCCATTGGCGGTGGCCACGTCGAAGCAGCCGCCCACGCCCATGGTGGTATTGAACAGGAAGCGGCCGAAGGTATTGATGGCGTCCAGGCCGCGGCCTTGCAGCATGCTGTTGGCCGCGGCCCAGATGTCCGCGACGTTGTTGAACATATTGTGTATGCAGCTTTGCACCGGCTGCGGGGTGATCTTGGTGTAGCCCACGGCGATGGGCTTGAGCACGGCTCGATCCACCTTGTCATTGAAGGTGTACACGCCCCGGTTGAACCCTTCCCATGGGTCGCGCGGGTCGGGGTTCTGTACGGTGGCGCAGCCGGCCAGGCCGGCGCCCGCCGCCGCCAGGGCGAAAATGCGAGTCAGTGTGTTCTTGTTCATCTCGTCGTCTTTCTGGAGAAACAGCCTGTTGGCCGATCGCCCGCGTGTGGCGGCGCTTCCCCTCTTCCCCAGGGCGCCATCCGTGCGTGCGTCGGAGTATGAAAACTTCCGGTCAATGAGGTTGAGGTTGCGCCGCGGGGGCATTGGCGGCCGGAGCCGACCCCTGTTTTTCCGCCGTGCCGTAAAGGAATTGGCTGATCAGGTTTTCCAGAACGACCGCGCTTTGGGTATACCGGATTTTGTCGCCATTCGCAAAGTTCGCATCATCGCCGCCCGCGGTCAGGCCGATGTATTGCTCGCCCAGCAGCCCGGCCGTCAGGATGGCGGCCGAGGAGTCCTTCGGGAATTTGAAATCCGCGTCCATGCTGAGCGTGACCACGGCCTGGAAGCTTTTATCGTCGAAGCGGATGCGGCTGACGCGGCCGACGACCACGCCGGCGCTCTTGACCGCGGCGCGTTCCTTCAGGCCGCCGATGTTGTCGAACTGCGCGGTCAGGTCATACGTGGGAGCGAAGGAGAAGGCGCTCAGGTTGCCGGCGCGCAAGGCCAGGAATACCAGGGCCGCGGCACCGAGCAACACGAACAAGCCTACCCAGAAATCGGTTTTTTGACGTGACATGAAGAATCCGTATCAGTGGTCCATTGCGTTTGCCCCACCCGCGTCGCGGGGATAAGGCATGGCGCGATCATCTAATTGCCAAACATCAGTGCGGTCAACAGGAAATCCAGGGCCAGCACCGCCAGCGATCCGACGACCACGGTTCGGGTGGTGGCGCGGGCCACGCCTTCGGGCGTGGGACGGGCCTGCCAGCCCTCGTACAGGGCGACCAGCGTGACGGCGACGCCGAACACGATGCTTTTCAGCACCCCGTTGGCGACATCCTTCCACACATCCACCCCGCTTTGCATCTGGGACCAGAAGGCGCCCGTGTCCACCCCGATGAGCACCACGCCGACCAGCCAGCCGCCCATGATGCCGACCATCGAGAACACCGCCGCCAGAATGGGCATGGCGATGATGCCGCCCCACAGCCGGGGCACCAGCACGCGGCGCATCGGGTCCACCGCCATGACTTCCATTGCCGCCAGTTGTTCTCCCGCCTTCATCAGGCCGATTTCGGCCGTCAGCGACGTCCCCGCCCGGCCGGCGAACAGCAGTGCCGTGACGACCGGGCCGAGTTCGCGCACCAGCGACAGGGCGACCAGCAGGCCCAGGGATTCTTCCGACCCGTAGCGGCGCAGGGTGTAGTAGCCCTGCAAGCCCAGGACAAAACCGACGAACATACCCGACACCGCGATGATGATGAGGGAATAGTTGCCGATGAAATGCACTTGCTGCGACACCAGGCGCGGACGGCGCAGCGCGATGCCGCTCTTGGCCAGCAGCGCGCCGAAAAAGCGGGTGAAGTAGCCGATGCCGCCCACGGTATCGGTGACCCATCCGCCCAGGCGGCCGATGGGTCCCGCCGGAGCGGAGCTGGATTCGCTCATGGCCTGCGTCCTTCTTGTCGGGCCAGCCAGCGGTCGAAGGCCGGCGTGTCGGGATAATGAAAGGCGACCGGACCGTCCGGTTCGCCGCGCAGGAACTGGCGCACGTAGGGATCGTCGGATGCCGAGAGCGCGTCCGGGCGTCCCGACGCCGCCAGCCGGCCCTGGCCCACGAGATAGACCTGATCCGCGATGGCGAAGGATTCATGGACGTCGTGCGTGATCAGCACGGAAGCGCACTTCAGGCGATCCGACAGATCGCGGATCAGCCGCGCGGTGATGCCCATGGAAATCGGGTCCAGTCCGGCGAAGGGTTCGTCGTAGAGTATCAGTTCCGGCTCCAGGACGATCGCGCGGGCCAGCGCCACGCGCCGCGCCATGCCGCCGGAGATCTCGGATACCTTCAGGTGCGCGGCCGCGCGCAGGCCGACGGCATGGAGTTTGTCCAGGACGCGTTGCAGGATCTCGGCTTCGCCGTAGCGGGTGTGCTCGCGCAGCGGGAAGGCGACGTTTTCGAAGACGTCCAGGTCGGTGAACAGCGCGCCTTGCTGGAAGAGCACGCCCATGCGCTTGCGCAGGCCTTCCAGTTCGGCCGGTGTGACTTGGCTCATATCGTGGCCGAACACCTCGACCTTGCCCGCGCGCGCCTGCAACTGGCCGGTGGCGGCGCGCAGCATGGTGGTCTTGCCGGACCCCGAGCCACCCATGACCGCGACCACCTGGCCGGGCGCGACTGTCATGGAAATCCCCTGCAATACCGTGAAATCCCCATATCCCAGGGAAACGTCGGTGAACTGCAGCGCTTGTACGGTACGGGCGTCTGGATCAGTCGGCATACGGCGGCAAGTTGGGTGGGGACGGTCCGTCCCCACGGCCCTGCATTGTAGCTCGACGGTAATCCGGTCCTAGCGCAGCGCGACCAGGAAGACCAGCGCCCCGCCGCCCAGCAGCAGAAACGGGCTGACCCGGGTGCGCAGCAGCAGCAGGGTCGAGGCGATGGCGACCGCCCAGGCCCAGGCGCCGCCCTCGGCCGCGCGCAGGATGGTGCAGGAGGCGGCCAGGATCATCCCCGCCGCCACGGGCGCCAGCCCGGTCTCGATCGCCCGGATCCAGAGGCGGCCGTTGTAGCGCTGCCAGACGCGGGCCAGGGCATAGATCAGGACGGTGCTGGGCACGAAGATGGCGAAGGACGCCACCAGCGCGCCCAGGATGCCGCGCACCTGCCAGCCGACCAGGGTGACCAGCAGCGACCCCGGTCCAGGGGTGATGCGCGACAGGGCGAACAGGTCCAGGAATTGGCCGTCGTTCATCCAGCCGTAGACATCCACTGCCTGGCGGTGGATGTCCGCCACGACGCTTTGTCCCCCGCCTACCGTCAGGAAAGACAAGGGGGCGAAGACGGTGAACAGGTCCCACAGCGCCGAGCCGCCCGTCATGGCTGTCCCCCGCCGCGGCGCAGGCGCAGATAGGCCAGCAGGATGGATACCGGCGCCATCAGGCCCACCACCCACAGCAGCGGCAGGCCCGCGATGAAGATGGTGCCGAAGACCACCACCATGACAAGGATGGGCAGCGGGCCGGTGGCGGCCCGGTAGGCCGCGCGCAGGCCCATTTGCAGGGACAGCCCGACCGCGGCGGCGGCAATGCCCGCCAGGACGACGTGCACGGTGGGGGAATGGGAGAGCTCGGCGAACAGCGCCGCCAGGATGATGGCGGTCGTCATCGGCGGGACGATCATGCCCAGGGCGGCCATGAAGGCGCCGCGCCCGCCGCGCAGGCGAAAGCCGATCCAGATCGACAGGTTCACCACATTGACCCCGGGGAATGCCTGGGCCAGCGCCAGTCCGCTCAGGAATTCCGCTTCGGAAAGCCAGCGCCGCGCCTGGACGAATTCGCGCAGCATCCAGCCGCTCAGGCCGCCGCCGAAGCTGGTCAGCCCGATCTTGGCGAACGCCGTGAAGATCTGGCCGAGCGTCGGCGCGTGCGCGGGCGAGTCGGGGGCGGGAGACGTGGCGGACGGGCGCACGATGAGGTGGTCGGTTGCGGAATTGCCGCCATCTTACCTGGGGCAGTTGTCTCCACACTTAACGGCAAAAGGCGCCGTGAACTAAATCATGGGGTGCCGCGCCCGGGCCGTGCCGTCGCTAGAAGCGGTAACCCACGCCGACGGTGGCGACCCAGGGATCGATACGTGCCGTGCCGATGCGCTGCCCGTCCAGCTTCACCTTGGACGAGATATCGATGTAGCGGATATCGGCATTCATGAACCAGCGTTCGCTGAGCTTGACGTCCACGCCGAGCTGGGCGGCGACGCCCCATGAATCCTGCAGTTTCAGGTCCGAGCCGCTGATCGCGCCTTCGCTCTTCGTATCGAAGAAATGGGTGTAGTTCACGCCGACGCCGACGTAAGGCTGCACCGTGCTGTCGGGCAGGAAGTGCCATTGAAGGCTGAGGGTGGGCGGCAGCTGCTTGGTGGTGCCGATCTTGCCCAGGCCGTTGCTGCCCCGGATGTCGTGCTGGAACGGCCAGGCGCCCAGCAATTCGATGCCGACATGGCGGGTCGCCATGTAGGTCAGGGTGAAACTGGGGCGCACGCTGTTGCCGACGTCCAGGTCGACGCTGCCATCCAGTACGCTGCCGTTTCCCGATTTGGGACGCACCTGCGTCGCGCCGACCTTGAACAGCACATCGCCGGCTTCGTGCGCGTGCGCGGGCAGGGCGCAGGCGGCGAGCAGGACGGCAAGGACGGCGGCGCGCGGGGGCGCGATGAGGGCGGGCATGTTGATTCTCCATGTCATCGGTAGGGGAATCGACAGGGTCGCTCATGGAGGGCGTAGTGCATTTGACGCCGGTCAAGCGGCGGATGAGCAGGCGCTATCCGTGCGATGGGCAGCCGCAAGCCGCGCGGACCGCGCCGCGGACGCCGCAAAGAAAAAGCCCGCGCGGGCGGCGCGGGCTTTGGGGGGCGGAGAGGATCAGCGCGGCAGCTCGCTGTCGCCCATCAGGAAGGCATCGACGGCGCGCGCGCACTGGCGGCCTTCGCGGATGGCCCATACCACCAGGGATTGGCCCCGGCGCATGTCGCCGGCGGCGAACACCTTTTCCACGCTGGTACGGTAGTCGTCGGTATTGGCGCGTACATTGCCGCGCGTATCGCGATCCACGTTGAACGCATCCAGCACCTGCTGGCGCGGGGAAACGAAGCCCATGGCCAGCAGCACCAGATCGGCCTTGATCTCGAATTCCGATCCGTCCACTTCGCGCATTTTCATCTGCCCGGTGGCTTCGTCCTTGACCCACTCCACGCGGGCGCCGATGAGCTTGCGCACCACGCCCTTTTCCCCCACCAGGGATTTGGTCGTGACCGCCCAGTCGCGTTCGCAGCCTTCCTCGTGCGAGGACGAGGTACGCAGCTTGGCCGGCCAGTACGGCCAGGTCAGCGACTTGTTCTCCGATTCCGGCGGTTGCGGCATCAGTTCGAATTGCGTTACCGAGGCGGCGCCGTGCCGGTTGCTGGTGCCCACGCAGTCCGAACCCGTATCGCCGCCGCCGATGACCACCACATGCTTGCCCTTGGCCAGCGTCTGGTTGCTCAGGCGGTCGCCCGCCACGGCCTTGTTCTGCTGGCGCAGGAAATCCATGGCGAAGTACACGCCTTGCAGTTCGCGCCCCGGCACCGGCAGGTCGCGCGGGGCTTCCGCGCCGCCCGCCATGACGACCGCGTCGAATTCCTCGCGCAGCGATTCGGGCGTGCGGGCGGTCAGGCCGTCCGCGGCCGGGTCGCCGGCGTTGCCGATGTAGGTGGACGGGCAGAACTCCACCCCTTCCGCTTCCATCTGGGCGATGCGGCGATCGATCTGCGATTTTTCCAGCTTGAAGTCCGGGATGCCATAGCGCAGCAGGCCGCCGATGCGGTCGCTTTTCTCGAACACGGTCACGGCATGGCCGGCGCGGGCGAGCTGCTGGGCGCAGGCCAGGCCCGCGGGGCCGGAGCCGACCACGGCGACCTTCTTGCCCGTCTTGCGCGACGGCGGCTGCGGCACCACCCAGCCTTCTTCCCAGCCCTTGTCGATGATGGCGTGCTCGATGGACTTGATGCCCACGGCGTCGTTGTTGATGTTCAAGGTACAGGCTGCCTCGCAGGGCGCGGGGCAGATGCGGCCGGTGAATTCCGGGAAGTTATTGGTGGAGTGCAGCACGTCCAGCGCCTTGCGCCATTCCTGCCGGTACACCAGGTCGTTCCAGTCCGGGATGATGTTGTTGACCGGGCAGCCGTTATTGCAGAACGGGATGCCGCAGTCCATGCAGCGCGCGGCCTGCACCTTGGACGCGTTGTCGTCCAGGCGCAGCACGAATTCGCGCCAGGTCTTCAGGCGCGCCGCCGGCGGCTCATAGGCCTCCTGCAGGCGCTGGTATTCGAGAAATCCGGTGATTTTGCCCATGGTCTTTCCTCAAGCGGCCATTTTTTGCGGGTTGGCCGCACGCCACATTTCGGCCAGTGCGCGGCGGTAATCGGTCGGCATGACCTTGACGAACTTGCCGCGCGAGGCTTCCCAGTTGCCCAGGATGTCGCGCGCCTGGAAGCTGCCCGTATAGCGGAAGTGGTCTTCGATCAGGCGCCGCAGGATGCTTTCGTCGGTCTCGCGTTCGCCGCCGCGCTTGGCGCTGTGCCAGGTGTCGATGTTGTCCATGTTCTGCTGTTCGGCGTGCGGCAGCACGGTTTCCAGCTCGACCATGGACAGGTTGCAGCGGTCGCGGAAGCTGCCGTCCGGATCCCACACGTATGCCACGCCGCCGGACATGCCGGCCGCGAAGTTGCGTCCCGTGGCGCCCAGCACCACGACGGTGCCGCCCGTCATGTATTCGCAGCCGTGGTCGCCGGTGCCTTCCACCACCGCCGCGGCGCCGGAATTGCGCACCGCGAAGCGTTCTCCGGCCACGCCGTTGAAGTAGGCCTCGCCCGCCAGCGCGCCGTACATCACGGTGTTGCCGGCGATGATGTGGTCCGGGCCGAAGCCGCGGAAGTCGTTGGGCGAACGCACGATGATGCGGCCGCCGGACAGGCCCTTGCCGACGTAATCGTTGGCTTCGCCCACCAGGTCCAGCGTGATGCCGTGGGCCAGGAAGGCGCCGAAGCTCTGGCCCGCCGTGCCGTTGCACTGGATGTGGATCGTATCGTCCGGCAAGCCCTCATGGCCGTAGCGCGACGCCACCGCCCCGGACAGCATGGCGCCGATGGTGCGGTTGCGGTTGCGCACCGGCACGATGAAGGAGACTTTCTCGCCGCGCTCCAGTGCCGGCTTGCTGCGTTCGATCAACTGGTGGTCCAGCGCCGCGGCCAGGCCGTGGTCCTGGTTTTCGGTCTGGCGCACCGGGCCATCGGACGGCGCCTGGTAGAACACGCGGTTGAAGTCCAGTCCGCGCGCCTTCCAGTGTTCGATGCCGATGCGGGTATCCAGCAGATCGCTGCGGCCGATCAGTTCGTCAAACTTGCGGATGCCCAGCTGGGCCATGATCTCGCGCACTTCCTCGGCAACGAAGAAGAAATAGTTGACGACGTGTTCGGGCTTGCCCTGGAACTTCTTGCGCAGGACGGGATCCTGCGTGGCCACGCCGACCGGGCAGGTGTTCAGATGGCATTTGCGCATCATGATGCAGCCTTCGACGACCAGCGGCGCCGTGGCGAAGCCGAATTCGTCGGCGCCCAGCAGCGCGCCGATGACGACGTCGCGTCCGGTCTTCATCTGGCCGTCGGCCTGCACGCGGATGCGGCTGCGCAGGCGGTTCAGCACCAAAGTCTGCTGCGTTTCGGCCAGGCCCAGTTCCCACGGCGTGCCGACCTGCTTGATCGAGGACACCGGCGAGGCGCCCGTGCCGCCGTCATGGCCGGCGATGACGACGTGGTCCGCCTTGGCCTTGGCCACGCCCGCCGCGACCGTGCCGACGCCCACTTCGGACACCAGCTTGACCGAGACCGACGCCCGCGAGTTGACGTTCTTCAGGTCGTGGATCAGCTGCGCCAGGTCCTCGATGGAATAGATGTCGTGGTGCGGCGGCGGCGAAATCAGGCCCACGCCCGGCACCGAATAGCGCAGCTTGGCGATGTATTCCGATACCTTGTGGCCCGGCAGCTGGCCGCCTTCGCCCGGCTTGGCGCCTTGCGCCATCTTGATCTGGATCTGGTCGGCGCTGCTCAGGTATTCGGCGCTGACGCCGAAGCGGCCCGAGGCCACCTGCTTGATGCGCGAGCGCAGCGAATCGCCCGCCTTCAAGGGGACGTCCGCCTCGACGCGGTCGCCGCCCAGGATGGAGGCCAGGGTGTCGCCGTTCTTGACCGGGCTCTTGCCGTCGCGCATTTCGGCGCGGTAGCGCATTTCGTCCTCGCCGCCCTCGCCCGTGTTGGATTTGCCGCCGATGCGGTTCATCGCGACAGCCAGCACGGAGTGCGCTTCGGTGGAGATCGAGCCCAGCGACATGGCGCCCGTCGCGAAGCGCTTGACGATGTCCTTGGCGGATTCGACTTCTTCCAGCGGGATCGCGCGGGTCGGGTCGAAGCGGAATTCGAACAGGCCGCGCAGCGTCATGTGGCGGCGGCTCTGGTCGTTGATGATCTGCGCGTATTCCTTGTAGGTGCGGTAATTGTTGGCGCGCGTGGCGTGCTGCAGCTTGGCGATGGAGTCGGGCGTCCACATGTGCTCTTCGCCCCGCACGCGATAGGCGTATTCCCCGCCCGCGTCCAGGTCGTTGGCCAGCACCGGGTCCTGGCTGAAGGCCGCGCGATGCAGGCGCAGGGCTTCCTCGGCGACTTCGAAGATGCCGATGCCTTCGACCGTGCTGGCGGTGCCGGTGAAGTACTTGTCCACCAGCGTGCTCTGCAGGCCGACGGCTTCGAAGATCTGCGCGCCGGTGTAGGACATATAGGTCGAGATGCCCATCTTGGACATGACCTTGTTCAGGCCCTTGCCGATGGCCTTGATGTAGTTCTTGACGGCTTTTTCGGGGTCGGCCATCTTTTCCAGCGATTCCAGCGCCAGATAGGGATGGATGGCCTCGGCGCCGTAGCCGCCCAGCAGCGCGAAGTGGTGCACTTCGCGCGCCGAGCCCGTTTCCACCACCAGGCCGGCGTTGGTGCGCAGGCCGGCGCGGATCAGGTGCTGGTGGATGGCCGACGTGGCCAGCAGCGCGGGGATGGCGACGCGCTCGGCGTCCACGCGGCGGTCCGATACGATCAGGATGTTGTGGCCGCTGCGCACCGCGTCGACCGCGCGCGCGCACAGCGCCGCCACGCGGGCTTCGATGCCCTCGCGGCCCCAGGCGGCGGGATAGGTGATGTCCAGTTCCAGGCTGCGGAACTTGTGCCCGGTGACCTGTTCGATGTCGCGGATCTGCGCCATGGCGGCGAAATCCAGCACCGGCTGGGACACCTCCAGGCGCAGCGGCGGATTGACGTTATTGATGTCCAGCAGGTTGGGCTTGGGCCCGATGAAGGACACCAGCGACATCACCAGCTGCTCGCGGATGGGGTCGATCGGCGGGTTGGTGACCTGCGCGAACAGCTGGCGGAAGTAGTTGTAGAACGGCTTGGCGCGGTTCGACAGCACCGCCAGCGGTGCGTCGTTGCCCATGGAGCCGATGGCCTCCTCGCCCGAGGTCGCCATGGGTTCGAGGATGAACTTGTAGTCTTCCTGCGTCCAGCCGAAGGCCTGCTGGCGATCCAGCAGGGATGCGGTCGGCGCCGGCGGGCTGGCGGGCTGGCGGGGGGCGGGCAGCGATTCCAGCTTGATGCGCAGGCGCTCGATCCACTGGCGGTAGGGTCGCGAGTTGGCCAGTTGCGACTTGATTTCGACGTCGTCGATGATGCGGCCCTGTTCCAGGTCGATCAGGAACATCTTGCCGGGTTGCAGGCGCCACTTCTTGACGATGCGGTTTTCCGGGATGGGCAGCGTGCCGGCTTCCGAGGCCATGATGACCATATCGTCATCGGTGACCAGGTAGCGCGCCGGACGCAGGCCGTTGCGGTCCAGCGTGGCGCCGATCTGGCGGCCGTCGGTGAACGCCACGGCCGCCGGGCCGTCCCACGGCTCCATCATGGCGGCATGGTATTCATAGAAAGCGCGGCGGCTTTCGTCCATCTGCGTATGCTGTTCCCAGGCCTCCGGGATCATCATCATCATGGCGTGGGCCAGGGAATAGCCGGAATTCACCAGCAGTTCCAGGCAGTTGTCGAACGTGGCCGTATCCGACTGGCCTTCGTAGACGATGGGGTACAGCTTGGGCAGGTCATCGCCCAGCACGGCCGACTGCATCATGCCTTCGCGAGCGCGCAGCCAGTTGAAGTTGCCCTTGACCGTATTGATTTCGCCGTTGTGCGCGATCATGCGGTAGGGGTGGGCCAGCGGCCAGGCCGGGAAGGTGTTGGTCGAGAAGCGCTGGTGCACCAGCGCCAGCGCCGAGATCGTGCGGGTATCGGCCAGGTCGCGGTAGTAGCGACCCACCTGGTCGGCCAGCAGCAGGCCCTTGTAGACGACGGTACGCACCGACGCCGACGGCACGAAATATTCCTTGCCGTGGGCCAGGCGCATATTCTGGATGGCGTGGCTGGCGGTTTTGCGGATCACATAGAGCTTGCGTTCCAGCGCGTCCGGCACCATGACGTCGGCGCCGCGGCCGATGAACAGCTGGCGGATCACGGGTTCCAGGTCGCGCACGGCGGGCGACATGGGCATGTCCACATCCACGGGCACGTCGCGCCAGCCGAGCACGACCTGGCCTTCGGCGCGCACGGCGCGTTCCAGTTCCTGCTCACAGGCCAGGCGGGAGGCGGTTTCCTTGGGCAGGAAAACCATGGCGACGCCGTATTCGCCCGGCGGCGGCAGGATGACGCCGCCCTGCGCCAGCTCCTCGCGGTACAGGGCATCGGGAATCTGGATCAGGATGCCGGCGCCGTCGCCCATCAGCTTGTCCGCGCCCACCGCGCCCCGGTGGTCCAGGTTTTCCAGGATCTTCAGGCCCTGCTGGATGATCGCGTGGCTTTTGCGGCCTTTGATATGGGCGACGAAGCCCACGCCGCAGGCGTCATGCTCGTTGCGCGGATCGTAGAGGCCTTGGGCGGCGGGCAAACCGATGCGCGTGGCGTCGATGGGACGCGCCGGCGCGGCGCGACAGGCGTCGGAAGAGGTCGGTACGGTCATGAAGCGCTCCAGGGCCGGGGCCGCTGAAAAAGTAGGGATCGCCACATTTTGTTGCGGCGCAAACGGGGAAGATACAGTGGACTCGCCCCGCTCGCAAGAAAAACAAAAGGGGTTTGTCCCTAATAAATCCCCGCCACCGGATTTGCCCTGTAAATATAGGGACGTATCAAAAAGGAGCGCAACGATCCTGCCAGGATGGACGGCCCCTTCAGGAGCCGGTGGACTCGGTTTCCGCCGCGGGGGGCGTGGGCTTCTTGCGCGGACGGCCGCGCTGGCCGGGGGTGACGCGCCGGCTGGCGGTGTGCGCCAGCATGGCGATGAATTCGCTGCCGCCCAGCGCCCACTGGCCCTGCACGGCCTGGTCGATGCGCTGGATCTGTTCCCGGGTCAGTCCTTCCTGCAGGCGCTTGCGGTAGTTCGCCTGGCGGTCGAAGGGCGTGTTGCCGCAGGACCAGTAGTCCGCGTGATCCGACATCCACGCCACCTGCGGCTGGCCCGAACCGGTATGGCCGGCGGCGGAGGACCAGGGCCAGAGCTCCGCGTCGTGGGTGGCGCCGCTGCGCACCGGATAGGTTTCCAGCCATACCAGGGCCGGCAGCACCCAGGCGCCCGGCTCTACCAGCGCGGAGCGGTAGCGGCCGGCGAACACCCGGCCGCCACGCAGGCGCGCCGCCAGGTTGCGTCCCAAGGTCTGCATCAGCCGCGGCAACCCTTCGCCGTCCACTGGCGTGGCCAGCAGCAGGATGCGATCCGTGGCCAATACCCAGCCGTGCAGCGCCACGCGGTTGCGCGTGGCGGTTTCGCCCAGCCACGTCGCCACCTGGTTCAGCGTATCGGCAGGCGCCGGCTGCGAGGGCGCAGCCAGGGCATTGATGAAGTTGGCCTGCACGAGTTGAGGCAGTCCGGGGGCGTACAGTCGGGGCAGGCGAGCCATAGTGATGTCAGGACCGAGACATGCAGGGAACGGGACGTTCGCGCAGGAAAATAAATGGTACCGCGTAAACGGCCCCGCGCAACAGTAAGGTTACCCCGGTAACGCGTTAACATTTCCGTACCGATACGCATCAGCCTGGAGCCACCATGAAGACCAAAGCCGCCATCGCCTGGAAAGCCGGCGCCCCCCTGACCATCGAGGACGTCGACCTGGAAGGCCCGAAGGCGGGCGAAGTCCTGGTGGAAATCAAGGCGACCGGTATCTGCCATACCGACTACTACACGCTTTCCGGCGCGGACCCGGAAGGCCTGTTCCCCGCCATCCTGGGGCACGAGGGCGCCGGCGTGGTGCTGGAGGCAGGCCCCGGCGTGACCAGCCTGAAGCCCGGCGATCACGTCATTCCGCTGTACACGCCGGAATGCCGCCAGTGCAAGTTCTGCCTGTCCCGTAAAACCAACCTGTGCCAGGCGATCCGGGCGACCCAGGGCAAGGGCTTGATGCCGGACGGTACCTCGCGCTTCTCGCTGGGCGGCAAGCCCATCTACCATTACATGGGCACGTCCACCTTCGCCAACCACATCGTCGTGCCGGAAATCGCGCTGGCCAGGATCCGCGACGACGCGCCTTTCGACAAGGTTTGCTATATCGGTTGCGGCGTGACCACCGGCGTCGGCGCCGTGGTCTACACCGCCAAGGTAGAGGCCGGCGCGAACGTGGTGGTCTTCGGCCTGGGCGGCATTGGACTGAACGTCATCCAGGGCGCCCGTATGGTGGGCGCGGACAAGATCATCGGCGTCGACATCAATCCGCGCCGCGAAGCGCTGGCGCGCAAGTTCGGCATGACCCATTTCGTCAACCCGTCCGAGGTCGAAAACGTGGTCGATCACCTGATCCAGCTGACCGACGGCGGTGCCGACTATTCCTTCGAGTGCGTGGGCAATACCAAGCTGATGCGGCAGGCGCTGGAGTGCTGCCACAAGGGCTGGGGCAAATCCATCATCATCGGCGTGGCGGCGGCAGGCGAGGAAATCTCTACCCGGCCGTTCCAGCTCGTGACCGGCCGGGAATGGAAGGGCTCTGCCTTCGGCGGCGCGCGCGGCCGCACCGACGTTCCCAAGATCGTCGATTGGTATATGGAAGGCAAGCTCAATATCGATGACCTGATCACCCATACGCTTCCGCTGGAGAACATCAACGACGGCTTCGACCTGATGAAGCGCGGCGAGTCGATCCGCTCCGTGGTGCTCTACTGATGGCCGGGCTGGAACTCCTGGCGCAGCATCGCTGCTGCGCCGGCTGGCAGCGCATCTACCGGCACGAATCGGCGGTCATCGGCCTGCCCATGCGCTTTTCCGTCTATGCGCCCCCGCAGGCGGACGCCGGTCCGGTGCCGGCGGTCTTCTACCTTGCCGGGCTGGAGTGCAACGAGGAAACCTTCATGATCAAGGCCGGCGCCCAGCGTTGGGCGGCCCGGCATGGCCTGATGCTGATCGCGCCGGACACCAGCCCGCGCGGCGCCGGCGTGCCCGGCGAAGAGCAGGACTGGGACCTGGGAACGGGCGCCGGTTTCTACCTGGACGCCACGCAGGCGCCCTGGCAACAGCATTACCGGATGGAAAGCTATATCACGCAGGACCTGTACGGCCTGGCGACCGGCCAGTTGGGCGCGGCCCCGGGGCGTATCGGCATCTTCGGCCATTCCATGGGCGGCCACGGCGCCCTGGTGCTGGCGCTGCGCCATCCCGGCCTGTTCCGCTCCGTGTCCGCATTCGCGCCGATCGCCGCTCCCAGCCGCTGCCCCTGGGGCCAGAAGGCTTTCTCGAATTATCTGGGGACGGACACCCGCCAGTGGGCCGCCTACGACGCCAGCGAGCTGATGGCCGCGGCGCGCGCGCCCTATCCCGCCGGCATCCTGGTCGACCAGGGCCTGGCAGACCGCTTCCTGGCCCAGCAACTGTATCCGGAGGCCTTCGAAGCCGCCTGCGCCCAGGCCGGCCAGCCCTTGCAGTTGCGGCGGCATGAGCACTACGACCACGGCTATTACTTCATCTCGACCTTCATGGAAGACCACATCCGCTTCCATGCCGAGCGCCTGCAGGGCGGCGCCACGGGCGAGGTCCTGGCCGACGGCGGGGCTTGACGCGCTCTATATACTGGGAATGTCTGCGGGTTTTTCGCGAGGATCGCATTGATCGAAGGCGTCGCTCCATCCGTATGGATCGCGGTGGTCACCATTGCCGCCCTGCTGATCGGCTTCGGCTTGTTCCTGGGCAAGGGCGGCCCACGCGACGCACAGGGACGGCGCCGATTCCGCCTGCGGCCGGTGCGCCGGCTGTTCGGCTTGCTAGTCCTGGCGCTGGCCTGCGTATCCGGCATGTTCGCCGCGACGCTGTATCAGTTCTTCCGCCTGACAGCGGACGAACCGGTGGCGCGGATTGCGTTGCGCGAACGTGCGCCGCGGCAGTTCGTCGCGACGGCGCAGTGGCCGGGCAGCAAGGCGCCGGAGGATTTCCCCCTGCGCGGCGACGAGTGGCAGATCGATGCCCGCGTGGTGCGCTGGCGGCTGCCGGCCTTGCTGGCCGGGGTGCCGCCGCTGTACCGGCTGGAGCGCCTGTCTGGCCGGTATGCCGACCCGGTGGCGGATCAGTCCGAGCCGCGCACGGTTTATGCGCTGGGTCCGCCGGGCATGCCGGACCTGGGGCGACTGAAACAGCGCTTTCCCGGCTGGCTGCCCTTCGTGGACGTCCAGTATGGCAGCGCCGCGTACATGCCCATGTTCGACGGCGCCAATTACCGGGTGTTCATGGACCCGCGCGGCGGCTTGTTCATCCGTCCGGACGACGCCGCCACCGCGGACGCGCTGAAGCAGCGCGGCTGGTAGTGCGCGCGAGTGGCCGGCGGATGGCGCGGCGGCCATGGTTGTGTCCCCGTTTTTCGCTCCAGCGTCATACCGATGGCCGGGCCGGGGTTTTCCACGTTGAATACTGAACTTCGGACGCAGGCGGCGGTCGAATTAGCACTCCCTATTTCAGAGTGCTAACATCACACGAATGCGTTCTACCACTAGCCGTTTCCTGGAGCACAACACCATGAAACAACCGAGTTCCTCGTTGGCCGTACCCGGCAACACGCTTACGCTGGCCATCGCCAATCCTGGCGCGCTGGGAACCATCGACGCATATATTTCGGCCGTCAACCGCCTGCCGGTGCTGACCGCCGATCAGGAAGTCTCCCTGGGCCGCCGCCTGCGCGACACGGGCGACCTGGACGCCGCGCGCGAGCTGGTGCTGTCGCACCTGCGCCTGGTGGTGTCCATCGCGCGCCAGTATCTGGGCTACGGCCTGCCGCATGCCGACCTGATTCAGGAAGGCAACGTCGGCCTGATGAAGGCGGTCAAGCGCTTCGATCCCGAACGGGGCGTGCGCCTGGTTTCCTTCGCGGTGCATTGGATCAAGGCCGAAATCCATGAGTACATCGTGCGCAACTGGCGCCTTGTGAAGGTCGCGACGACCAAGGCGCAGCGCAAGCTGTTCTTCAACCTGCGCAGCATGCGGCCCGACGGCAAGACGCTGGATTCGGACCAGGTGAATGAAATCGCCCGCGAGCTGAACGTGCGCCCGGAAGATGTCAGCGAAATGGAAGTCCGGCTGTCCGGCCGCGACATGGCGCTGGAATCCCAGGACGATGACGAGGACGCCTTCGCGCCCATCGCCTATCTGTCCGACGAAGGCCGGCAGGAGCCCACGCGCGTGCTGGAACGCAAGGCCATGGACAAGCTGCAGAGCACCGGCCTGCAGGACGCCCTGGAGGCCCTGGACGCCCGTTCGCGCCACATTGTGCAGGCCCGCTGGCTGCAGGACGACGGCGGCGCCACGCTGCACGAACTGGCCCAGGAATACGGGATCTCCGCCGAGCGCGTGCGCCAGATCGAGGCAGCCGCCCTGAAGAAGATGCGCGGCAGCCTGCAGCCCGCGTAACCCGGCGGAGGTGGTTCGGTTAAATCTCGATACACCTCGCCGCGGGAAATCCTCGGGATGGGCGAAACTTTCTTATCGCCCCCCAGCCTAACCTTCCGTAGACCATGCGCCTGGAGCCCTCCAGGCCACCGTCTGCTCACCTGTCTCGGCTTCTCCTCTTTCCCCTCCCCTATGAGACAGGTGTTTGGCGGGGCACCCATAAACGGTGCCCCGTTTTTTATGCGCGCGTGCCGGCGGCCCGCGCGTTCAGGGGATCATCGATCCGTTCGCCACGGCGGGAATCCCCACGGCATCGCGCGCCGCGCCGTAGGCAGCCGCCGTGTCCTCGGGCTCGTTCCATTCCTGCACCAGGCTGCGCCATAGCGCGGCGTCCAGCCGGCGTACCCCGGTCGCGATCGAACCGTCCGGATACAGCTTGAGCCAGCGGTAGCCCGGAGGCTGCGGGTCCAGGCGGTGGCGGCCCTCGCGGATGGCGAACTGGAAGCAGGTCGAGGGTGTGGCGAGCATGCGGACATTGCCGCGCCGGCGGTCGAAATCCTGATGCACGTGTCCCCACAGCAGCACGCGCGCATTGCCCCAGCGCGCCAGCTGGCGGAACAGTTGCGGCGCGTTGTCCAGCATCATGGGGTCGCGCCATTCGGCGCTGACCTGCACCGCGTTGTGATGCATGGCCACCAGCGCCGGCCGTCCTTGCGCCGTCGCCAGGCCATGATCGAGCAGTTCGAGCTGTTCGCGTTCCAGGTGCCCGGCGTTCGAACCGTCGGCGCGCGAGTCGAGCAGGATGACCCGCCATGCGCCGACGTCGGCGATCGGATCCGTCCACGGCCCCAATGCGCGCCTGAGTTCGGCGGGCGCATCATGGTTGCCCGGCAGGCAGCGCACCGGAATGCCCAAGGGCGATACCGCGTCGGCAAAGCGGCGGTAGGACAGCTCGCTGCCGTCGTGGGACAGGTCGCCGGTGGCCAGCAACAGGTCCGCGTTGCCATGATCGCGGCGAATGGCGGCGAGGACCGCGCGCAGGCTGGCGTCGGTGTCCACACCCAGCATAAGGCCGGGGGCCGCGAACAGATGCGGGTCGGTGAGCTGGAGCGCCACGACGGGGTTGCTGTCGGCGTCCTCGTGGCGGGAAGGGCCGGCGTTCGATGGAGATGTAGGAAAAGGCTTGGGGATGGTGTGCAACGGCGGCTCCGGTGAATGCTTCCTGGTCCCGACGGCATTCGCTCCGCGGCGTTTGCGGATGCCGTCGCGGCGGTGCGGATGCCGCCAACGTTAGCGAAAATACGCGCCGCCGGGCATCCACCAAATCGTGCCGCCCGTAACGAAACGTGCATCGACGCAAAACCAGCTATCCTCTCCGTTGAATGAACAATGGCCGGGGATAAAAAATAGATGGACGTGGGTTTGCTGGTTTTCGGCTTGGCGGCGTTGCTGACGCTGGTTTGCTTCATGCCGCCGCTGGCCGGGCGGCTGAAGCTGCCTTACTCGGTGCTGCTTGCCATTGTCGGCTGTCTTCTCGGCATCGTTATCCATATCCATGGCTGGGCGCCGCCGGTGCTGGCCGGCATGCTGGACTCCCTGGAAAAGTTCGAGATTTCCTCGGAAACTTTCCTTACCGTTTTCCTTCCCGTCCTGCTTTTCGAAACTGCCCTGTCGATGAACGTCAGGCGCCTGATGGATGACCTCGGGCCCATCCTGATGATGGCCATCGTCGCGGTCTTTCTTTCGACGGTGGTCGTCGGCTTTACGCTGAATGCACTGTCTTCGTATGGCGTGGTGGTTTGCCTGTTGTTGGGGGCCATCGTCGCGACGACGGATCCGGCTGCCGTCGTCGGCATCTTTCGCGAGGTCGGCGCGCCCAAGCGGCTGACCACGCTGGTAGAGGGCGAAAGCCTGTTCAACGATGCCGCGTCCATCGCCCTGTACTCCGTGCTGGTGGGCGTGCTGGCGGGCCACAGCGAAATGTCGGCGGGCCACGTCCTGGCCGACTTCCTGGTCAGCTTTTTGGGCGGTGGCCTGGCCGGCTACGTCATGGGACGCATGGCCTGCATGCTGTTTGGCGTGTTGCGTGGTTTTCCTGCCGCCGAGATCACGCTGACGCTGACGCTGGCCTACCTGACCTTCTTCATCGGCGAACACTATTTGCATGTATCGGGGGTGGTGGCAACCGTCATCGCGGGCCTGGTCGTGGGTTCGACCGGCCGCACGCGCATGGCGCCCACCACTTTCGAGCATCTGACCAGCGCGTGGGAGCAGTTCGGGTTCTGGGCCAACTCACTGATCTTCCTGTTCGCCGCCATGCTGATTCCCCGCCTGATGGCGGATGCCACGCTGGGCGATATCGGCCTGATCCTGGTGCTGTTCGTCGCGGCGCTGGCCTCGCGCGCGGTCGCTGTATTCGGGCTGGTGCCGCTGCTGGGCATGACTCGCCTGGGTACCCGCGTGAATCGTGCATACAAGACCGTGATGTTATGGGGAGGCTTGCGCGGGGCCGTTTCGCTGGCGCTGGCCCTGGCGGTAACCGAGCGCGGGGACGTGCCGCAGGACGCGCGCCAGTTCGTCGCCGTGGCGACCACCGGCTTCGTGCTGATGACTTTATTCATCAACGGCGTCAGCCTGCGTCCGCTGATCCGCGTGCTGCGCTTGAACGAACTGTCGCGCCAGGAGGCCACGCTGCGCGACCAGGCGCTGGCCGTGGCGCTGGGCGACCTGCAGGAAAAGACCGACGAGGTTGCGGCGACCGAACACATCGGGCCGGAGGTACGCGCACGTATCCATGAAGTCTTCGACCGCACACTGGGACAGTTGCGCGACGCCGAAGTGCGCCACATGAGCCTGACGGATCGCGTGAACATCGGCCTGGCCACGCTGGCGCGCCGCGAAGAGGAAATGTTCTTCGACATCCTGAAGGCGCAGATCGTCGACTGGCGCATGGCCGAATCGCTGCTCGCGCGCGCGGAACGCCTGGAGGATGCCGTGCGCGCCGGCGGCATAAGTGGCTTCGAAAAGGCAATTGCCGCCGATGTCCGGTATTCGCGTTCGTTTCGCGCGGCGCTGCGGCTGCATTATTTGTTCGGCTTCCAACGGTGGCTATCGAGCGAACTGGCGAAGCGGTTCGCCGCCCTGATGAGCAAGCGGTCGGTGGCGCAGCGCGTCATACTGTTCGCGGGGCAGCAATTGAAGCCCATGTTGGGCGAGGAGGCCACGCAGCGGATCGTGGCGGCCCATCAGCAGCGCCTGGATGCCATCGAAAACGCGCTGCAGGCCCTGAACCTTCAATACCCGTCCTACGCCTTGTGGCTGCAGGAAAGCTATCTCGGCCGCGTAGCGCGGCAGTTGGAACGCATGCGCTACCGCGACATGCTCGACCAGTTCCTGATCAGCGGGGAGGTCTATGCCGACCTGACCGGCCAGCTGGAACAGCGCTGGGCGCACATCGACCAGCACCCGCCACTGGATATCGAGCTGGGCGCGGCGGAACTCATCAAGCGGGTGCCCCTGTTCGAGAACCTCAGCGCCGAATCGCTGCGCGCCATCTCGCGGCTGTTGAAGCCGCGCCTGGCGCTGCCCGACCAGCCCGTACTGAAGGACCGCGCGGGCGAGGAAATGTGCTTTGTCGCCTCGGGGGCGGTGGCGGTCCATCTGCCGGACAACACCACCGTCGAGCTGGGCAGCGGCGAATTCTTCGGCGAACTCGCCTTGCTGGGCGAGCAATCCCTGGTGCCGGATGTGACCTCGCTGGGCTACAGCAAGCTGCTGATGATGTCCGCGCGCGATTTCCGTGCCCTGCTGGCGCACGACGCGGACCTGCGCGAACGTATCGAAAAAGTGGCGCGGCAGCGCTTGCGCGCGATCGAGGTCTGGAAACAGTTTTCGGCCACGCCGCCGACGACGGCGGCCTGAGCGGGCCGTCCCGTCCCAGGCCCCGCGGCACGCTATGTCGTTTCCCGCCGCACCAGGCGGAATCCCAGATCCAGATGCCGCTGGGGATTGGGCCGTCCTTCCAGGGCGTTCATCAGCAGCGTCGCGGCCGACTTCCCTATTTCATAGCGTGGCGTGGCAATGGTGGAAAGCGGTGGCGTTGTCCATGCCGTGCCGGCCAGGTCATGGAAGCCGATCAAGCCCATGCGGCCCGGCACCTCGACGCCAAGCCGGCCGCACTGGAATACCGCGCCCTGCGCCAGGTCGTCGTTGCAGAAGAACAGGCCATCGCATTCCGGGTGTTCCCGCAGCATCGTGTCCAGCAGTTCGGCGCCCAGGCCCAGCGAGGACTTGCTGGGCGTCATGATTTCCAGCGCCGGGTCGTATACGCCCGCGTCGCGCAGCGCCTGCCGGCAGCCTTCGCAGCGGCGCAGCGAACGGGGATCGAGCTGGGCGCCGATGATGCCGATATTGCGATAGCCCTGGTCGAACAAATGGCGGCCCGCCGCGTAGCCGGAATCGAACTGCGAAAAACCGACGCTGAGGCCCTCTTCGCCTTGCAGCGTCTCGATGGTGTGGACGGTGGGGATCTTCAAGGTGTCCAGCAGTCGCCAGACGCCGGGCTGGTGGTCGATACCGGTCAGGATCAGCCCGTCTGGCGAATGCTGGAGATAGGTGCGCAGCAGCGCTTCCTCCGCTTCGGCGGAATAGCCGGTCAACCCGATATGCATGTGGTGCGCATGGGCGTCCAGTACTTCCTTGATGCCTGCCAGGATATCGACGAAGACGATATTGCTTAGCGAGGGAATCAGGACGACCACCGTGCGCGAGCGGGCGGAAGCCAGCGCGCTGGCCGCATGATTGGGAACGTAGCCCAACCGGTCGCAGGCGTCCTGGATGCGCGTGCGCAATGACGGCTGCACCTTGTCCGGCGTGCGCAGGGCGCGGGACACCGTGATGGCGCTGACGCCGGCCATGCGGGCGACGTCGGCCATGGTGACACCGTTGTGGCGCGAGCTGCGTGACTTGCGGACCGTCATGGCTGGTAGAGGCGAAAGGCCGTAGTCTGACCGAAACAAGCCCTTGGGACAAACCCGGCATGGGGTTGGCAAACATCGCATGATAGCGCTAACATCGCGCTTCGCATCGACCGCAACGCAAAAAGACAGGAGACAACGATGCAGAGCAATCCCCCTGCGGGGCCGGGCCGGGGCCCGCTCGGCCGCGCGCTCGATCTGGTATTCGCCATCCAGCGCTGGCTGATGGTGGCCTGCCTGGTGGTCATGGTCGTACTGCTGTTCGGCAACGTCGCCCTGCGCTACCTGTTCAATTCCGGCATCAATGTCTCCGACGAGTTGTCGCGTCTGGCCTTCGTGTGGCTGATCTTCATCGGATCGGTGCTGGCGGTGCGCGACCACACCCATATGGGCGTGACGATGCTGGTGGAGCGCTTCGGCCGCGGCGCGCGGCGCGTTACCCATCTGTTCTGCCAGGCATTGATCCTGGCCGTGCTGTGCATGCTGATCAAGGGCAGCTGGGACCAGACCGTCATCGGCATGGCCACGCGCCTGCCCGTGACGAATCTGCCGGCCGGCGTGTTCAACATCGCCTGCCTGTACGCGGCCATCGCCATGGCCCTGCTGACGCTGGCCGACATCGTACTGACGCTGGGCGGCGCCGAACCGGCGCTGGATGCCAGCGCGGTGGACCCCCTCAGCTGAGACCCGCTTCCATGGCCTGTTCCGTTCACGCAGCGTCGGCACGGCCGCCGGCTGGCGCGTACCGGGCCGCTTCCGCTCCAGCCGCGGCCCCTGCCGCCACCCTTATCCGTCCGACGCCATGATTCTTACCGTCTTCCTGATCGTGCTTCTGGGCCTGCTTATGCTGGGCATGCCGATCGCCTTCGCGCTGATGATCAGCGCGGTGCCGATGATGTTCCAGCTGGACTTCGTCGATCCGCAGATCCTTGCCCAGAATATGCTGGGCGGCGCCAACAGCTTCACGCTGATGGCGGTGCCGCTGTTCATGCTGGCGGGCGAACTGATGAACGAGGGCGGGATTTCCCGCCGCATCGTCAACCTGGCGGCGATGTTCGTCGGGCATATCCGCGGCGGCCTCGGCTATGTGGCGATCTTCGCCAGCGTGCTGCTGGCGGCCCTGTCCGGGTCGGCCGTGGCCGATGCCGCCGCGCTGGGCTCGCTGCTGATCCCGATGTTGCGCGAGAAGGGCTATGAGGCCGGCGACGCCGCGGGATTGATCTCCGCGGGCGGCATTATCGCGCCCATCATTCCGCCGTCGATCTCCTTCATCATCTACGGCGTGGCGACCAATGTCTCCATCACCAAGCTGTTCTTCGCCGGCATCGCGCCCGGCCTGCTGATGGCGCTGACGCTGATCGCCGTCTGGTCGTGGACGGCCCGGCGCAGCGGCGCCCACGTGCAGCCCACGCCGCGCCAGCCGTGGCGGGCGCGCATGCGCGCGCTGCGCGAGTCCATATGGGCGCTGTTCCTGCCGGTGATCATCATCGGCGGCCTGCGCGGCGGCATCTTCACCCCGACGGAGGCCGCCGTCGTGGCCGCCGTGTATGCGCTGCTGATCAGCCTGTTCGTCTACCGGGAAATCGGCTTCAAGGACCTGGGGCCGATCTTCGTGCGGGCCGCCAGCACCACCGCCATCGTCATGTTCCTCGTGGCTGCCGCGATGGTGTCGTCCTACATGATTACGCTGGCCGACATGCCGCAGGACCTGGTCGCGCTGCTGGAACCCTTGCTCGCCCACCCCAAGTGGCTGATGTTCGCGCTGTTGATCGTGCTGACGCTGGTCGGCACCGCGATGGACCTGACGCCGACCATCCTGATCCTGGCGCCGGTGCTGATGCCGGTGGTCACCAAGGCGGGCATCGACCCGGTGTACTTCGGCGTCATGTTCGTCATGGTCGGCTGCGTCGGGCTGCTGACGCCGCCGGTGGGCACCGTGCTGAACGTCGTGGCCGGCGTGGCGCGCATCCGTATGGAAACGATCATCCGCGGCGCATGGCGTTATGTCGTCGCGTATACCTTGCTGCTCCTGCTGATGGTGATCTTTCCGGAGCTGATCACCGTGCCGGCGAAGTGGATTCATTAGCGACACCCAGAAGCGATAAACCCCAAGGAGACTCACCATGCTTACCTCGATGAAGAAACTGGCCATCGCGCTGGCCGCCGTGTCGGCCTGCGCGACGGCGGGCCTGGCCCACGCCCAGGACGTCAAGACGCGCATCATCCGTTTCGGTTACGGCCTGAATGAAGAAAGCGTACAGGGCCGCGCCGCGCGCCAGCTGGCGGAAGAGCTGAACAAGATCAGCGGCGGCAAGCTGAAGATGCGCACCTACGGTTCCGCCAACCTGGGGTCGGACGAACAGATGCAGGCCGCCCTGGTCGGCGGCTCGCAGGAAATGATGGTGGGCTCCACCGCGCCGCTGGCGACCATGGTCAAGGAGTTCGGTGTCTTCGATCTGCCCTTCCTGTTCAACGACGGCAAGGAAGCGGATGCGGTGCTGGACGGTCCCTTCGGCGAAAAGCTGCTGAAGATGCTGGACGACAAGGGCCTGGTCGGCCTGGTGTATTGGGAAAACGGCTTTCGCAACGTGACGAATTCCAAGCATCCCATCGCCAAGGCGGAAGACATGCAGGGCATCAAGCTGCGCGTGATGCAGAATCAGATCGCGCTGGGCGTATTCGGCGCGCTGGGTGCCAATGCCGTTCCCATGCCGTTCTCGGAACTGTTCACCGCCCTGGAAACCCGCACCGTCGACGGCCAGGAGAACCCGGTCACCACCATCCAGAGCAGCAAGTTCTACGAGGTTCAGCCTTACCTGAGCCTGACCCGCCATGTGTACACCCCGTGGGTGGTGCTGGCGTCCAAGAAATGGTGGAACACGCTGTCGCCCGACGAGCAGAAGCTGATCCGCCAGGCCGCCGCGTCTTCGCGCGACTTCGAACGCAAGGATAGCCGCGCCGATTCCACCAAGGCGATGACGGTGCTGAAGGACGCCGGCATGAAGATCAACACCGTGTCGCCGGAAGAGCTGCAGCGCATGCGCGAAAAGGCCCAACCCGTGGTCGACAAGTACACGCAGGATCTGGGACCGGACCTGGTCAAGCAGCTGCAGGAAGAGATCGCCAAGGCCCGCAAGGGCTAAGGACCGGTCGCGGCCGCCGACGGTTTCCGGGCCGCGACCGCCGTTGCAAACCCCGGCCCGCCGCCATGGGCCGGGCGTTCGCGGCACGCGTTGCCACGGACGAGACGGGTTGGCCGCCCCGGCCAGCCCCGCGAACATTGATACGAGATTCACCATGCCTGACACTCCCCGCCGACTGCGCAGCCAGAAATGGTTCGACGACCCGTCCCATGCCGACATGACGGCAATCTACGTCGAGCGCTATCTGAACTACGGCCTGACCCGCGCCGAATTGCAGTCGGGTCGGCCCATCATCGGCATCGCGCAGACCGGCAGCGACCTGGCGCCCTGCAATCGCCACCACCTGGAGCTGTCCCAGCGTACCAAGGCGGCCATCCGCGATGCGGGCGGCATCCCGATGGAGTTCCCGGTGCATCCCCTGGCCGAGCAGGGACGCCGCCCCACGGCCGCGCTGGACCGCAACCTGGCCTACCTGGGGCTGGTGGAAATCCTGCACGGTTATCCCCTGGATGGCGTGGTGCTGACGACCGGCTGCGACAAGACCACGCCGGCCTGCCTGATGGCGGCCGCCACCGTCGACATCCCGGCGATCGTACTGTCCGGCGGCCCCATGCTGGACGGCTGGCACGAAGGCAAGCGCGTCGGCTCCGGCACGGTGATCTGGCACGCCCGCAACCTGATGGCCGCCGGCAAGATCGACTATGAGGGCTTCATGACCCTGGCCACGGCGTCGTCGCCGTCGGTGGGCCATTGCAATACCATGGGCACGGCGCTATCCATGAATTCGCTTGCCGAGGCCCTGGGCATGTCCTTGCCCACCTGCGCGAGCATTCCGGCGCCGTACCGCGAACGCGGGCAGATGGCCTACGCCACGGGCCTGCGTATCGTCGACATGGTGCGCGAGGACCTGCGGCCCTCGCGGATCCTGACGCGGCGCGCTTTCGAAAACGCCATCGTCGTGGCTTCCGCGCTGGGAGCGTCCAGCAATTGCCCGCCCCACCTGATCGCCATCGCGCGCCATATGGGCGTGGACCTGTCGCTGGACGACTGGCAGCGCCTGGGCGAAGACGTGCCCCTGCTGGTCAACTGCGTGCCGGCCGGCGAATACCTGGGCGAGAATTTCCACCGCGCCGGCGGCGTGCCCGCCGTGCAGCATGAACTGCTGGCCGCCGGCCGGCTGCATGGCGACTGCCTGACCGTATCGGGCAGGACGGTTGCCGACATCGCGGGCGGCGCCGTCACCACCGATCGCGACGTGATCCGCACCTGCGAAACGCCCTTGAAGCAGCGCGCCGGCTTCATCGTGCTGTCGGGTAATTTCTTCGATAGCGCCATCATGAAGATGTCCGTCGTGGGCGAGGATTTCCGCAAGGCCTACCTGTCGGCGCCGGGCGACGAAAACGCCTTCGAGGCGCGTGCCATCGTGTTCGATGGTCCGGAGGACTACCACGCGCGCATCGACGACCCGGACCTGAACATCGATGAACATTGCATGCTGGTCATACGCGGGGCCGGGCCCATCGGCTATCCCGGTGGCGCGGAGGTCGTCAATATGGCGCCGCCCGCGCGCCTGATCCAGCAGGGCATCGATTCGCTGCCCTGCATGGGCGACGGCCGTCAGAGCGGCACGTCGGCAAGTCCCTCGATCCTGAACATGTCGCCGGAAGCGGCGGCGGGCGGCGGACTGGCGCTGCTGCGCACGGGCGATCGCATCCGCGTGGACCTGAACGCCCGCACCGTGACGCTGGAAGTCGACCCCGCGGAACTCGAAGCGCGCCGCGGCGGCCCGGCCTTCGACATCCCGCCGCCACAGACCCCGTGGCAGGAAATCTTCCGCGGCATGACCGGGCAGCTATCGACCGGCATGTGCCTGGAGCCTGCCACCCTCTATTTGAAAGTGGTGGAGCAGCGCGGCGACCCTCGGCATTCGCATTGACAGCCGATCCGCTGCACAGGAACGTCCTCGCAGTATTCCCTTACTCGTTGATCAATTCGTAGATGGGCAGTACGAGATCGGGGTACTGCAAGACTTTCCGGCCTTGCGCCATGAACGAAGCACACGTAGCGTCGCGCTGCGCATCCGGTCCCAGGTGCGCGACCGAGCACGATAGCAGTTGCTTGACGACGTTGGCTTCCACATCCGAAGGCCGCATGTCGGCGAATTTCAGTGGACGTTTGTTCGGCGTCTTCCACATGACATCGAGCATGATGTCGGCCGCGCCTATCATCAGGGGACCCCGATCGAAAGCGGTCTGAGGAAGCCATTGCATGGAATACGGGGAATATTCGGGCGCTATCGCGTCCCGGGTATTGCCGGGCTCTTCTATGGGATGGGCCAGGCCGAGGGTATGCCCGAATTCATGCACCAGGGTGACCAGAGCCAACGCATGCGCAATATCTTCGCTGCTCATACTGCTATCGAACATGGTTTTCACCTTTCTAGCAGCTGCGAGTGAAAGGCTAATGGGTACTGCCTTGTTTACGCAAATACCGACTGGCAAGCCGGTGATCTTCTCATACCCTTGCGGAGTCGCCCTGGCGACCGCATCGGAGGCTTTGTTGGAGCAATCGCTATTGATTACGAAATTGGGCGTAAGTAAACCGGCCGGGGATATCGTGAATGAGCAGGCATTGGATCGCAGCTGGGCGTTCCATGTTTGGGCGGCTTCCGCTGCGAGGTCACTCAGCTGGAAGGAATAGCCATTGGTGCCCAATGACACATTCATAACGCCGGACACCGTATATCTCACTGCCTTGCCGTATCTGGCACAGGCGTCGTATGACGTCTTTGAAGAAGGGCTGCCTCCCGGACCGCTGGGATCCATGAATACGCGGACCTCCCGGTATCGAGGCGGGACGGTATCGGCGACAGCAGCCGAAAATATTCCAAGGACCGAAACCAGTGCTATGGCCAATAGCATCGCGTGTTTTTTCACGGGTTCTTCCCCATATCCGCAGTATTCGCTTCAGCCAGTGTAGGTAGGTGTCGCGGCGCGCGCGGAGTAATTTTCTGTATCGCGTCCCGCGCATCTGGTACGCGCCTGCGATATATCTCATGACACGATATTACGATCCGGGGCGCAACGCTTCGAATGCATCCTGGGTAGTATTCGGCCTGATACGTGTTGAGCCCGAGGAAGTGTGCTATCGCAGGCGTTGGCATTTCACTTCGATGTTCGGGCCACCGGACGAATCACCATCGATGCACGAATAGCGCGCCCTTGCGGAATCTTCATGATAGGAAACTCGCGAAATGGCCAAGGTTATGACGGCGATTCTGGCGTTTGTCTTAATGACTATCACGATTCCCGGATGGGCCGAAAAAGCCGCTTCCCCGGGGCTTCAACAAGGTTTCGCGTGCTCCGTGGCCACGGCGGGCAGCTCGTACACGGCTACCGTGGCGGGAATAGGCGCTAATTGGTGGGCGACGAACAAATTCCCATTTACCGTCATATGGCACAGCGAATTGGTCGATTACACCATTACGGAAAGCGGGGCGTGGTCCTTTACCGACAGTGCGGGGAAGTTGATGCTGGTGGCCCTGACAGCCGCTTATTTAATGCGAACCAACGTCACCCTGTATTGCGACGGCAAGGGAACGGTGACATCGGTTTGGCTGGGAGAGGGGAAGCCTTGACCTTCCGATGGACAGGCGGTCCTGGCTTGCGATGTAGAGGTTCACACCGGGGTGCGGCCATGCACGGTAGAAAAGCGATGGCCGGGTTTTCTCACTGTACCGTCTTGATAGATAGGAGCTTGCAGATGACCAAGGTTATGACCGCGGTTCTGGCCCTTGCCTTATTGGCCGCACCGTTAGCCGGATACGCCGAGGACACGACATCCAATCAGCCTCAAATCGCCACGACGCCTCCCGCGCAAAACTACAGTTCCTGGTGCGGCAGTGCCGCGACCGGTACCACGTATTCCGGCGTGGTGGTAGGCATAGGGGCTAACTGGTGGGGGACAAATAAATTTCCGTTTTCCGTTACGAACGACAAAGGGTCCTATACCGAAAGCGGAATGTGGACCTTCGACACCGTCCAGGGAAAGCTGATGATGAACGTATTGATGATGTCATATGTGACGGGAGACAGCATCGTTATGTACTGCGACAGCAAGACCGTGACTTCGGTATGGGTTGGCAGGGTCGGGGCGCCGTAGCGGCTACTCCCGCTTTATGCCTGCATGGACCATACCAGACGTCGCGGCGCTGGCCAGAATGCGGGATGTCAAACGCCGAAGCGGTGACACCGGCTGATTATTTCCCTGGTTTTCCTTGTTCGAACAGCACGTCGCTAAGCTCGCTCCGGGCGATGCAGCCGATGCGCCCGCATCGGCGTAGCCGCCCGCTTTGCAATCGCGGAAAGGAGCGACGACATGAGCGACGTATCAATGATGGGATCCACGGCCTCCGCCTATACCTGGCAGCGGCCGGGCGCCGCGCCAAGCCTGGGTGCAGTGGCCGATGGGTTGTTGGATCTCACGGCCGGAGGCTGGATAGCCAAATTGGCATTGGGAGCGGCCTTGACGCCGCCATCGGAATCGAACCAGGGACCGGTATCGGGAATGGCACCGTCATCTCAGTGGATCCGGCGAGAAGGCATGACGGCGGCATCCCACCGGGATGAGGCGGGATCGATAGCGGCGGGGCACCAGGGATCGCTAGGGGTGGCTGGATCGCAACTGGAATCGCTGGGCCCGCGGGGCCCGGCTCTCGCCGAACCGAAACGCCAGAACGTTGCGCGCGCGCTGACTCCGGCGGAGAGGCAAGCCCTGGACGAATACGTAAGCCAGGGCAAGCCGCCTGAACAGCGGGCGCAAGCTGCCGAGCGGATAGCCTGCTTCATCGGGACCAACGGCAGCGCGCTGGCACTGGATGATCTGAACCTGACCCGGTTGCCCGACATCGTGAAAACGCTGCGTCTGGATACGCTGGATGTCTCCGGGAATAGGCTCGAGGAGCTGGCGCTTCCGGCCGAAGTCACCTTTCTGCATGTGTCCCGTAATGCGCTTACCGCCATGCCCGTCCTGCCCGAAGGAACGCGCATGGTTTTCGCCGCGGATAACCGCATCCGCGAATTCCACGGGCCCCTGCCCGACACGCTCGGCTATGTGCAAGCGCCGAACAACATGCTGGATGCGCTGCCGCCGTTCCCGGCCTCCCTGGTCCAATTCGATATCGAGGGCAACACCGGCAAGCTCACGCAAGCCGCCGTCGACGCCAGGATACGCGGGCCGTTGGTTGTCAAGGAGTCGCACGTCCGGGTCTGATTTCCAGCAGCCGTCCGCGCTTATCGCGAAAAGCGCGGACGGGCCTTATGTTCAGCGGGCCGCGCCATGCGTGCCGATATCGCTGATCACGACCAGAGCCGCTTCCAATGTGAATTCGCCGTTCGCGGCCATGGCGCGCGCCTGTTCCGGTGTCACGGTGGCGAATTCCATTACCTCGCCGTCGCGGTTCGCGGGCCGCACGTCGTCGGCCAGCACGCAGCGGCTGACCAGCAGGTCTTCCACCTGGTAGCCTTCCGGCAGGCGCCGGTGCATGCGCAGCACGGTCCGCAGGGGATCGCGGCCGCGTACGTCGTCCGGTGCCAGGCCGGCTTCTTCCCCGCATTCCCGGATCAGCGCCAGGTCCGGCGATTCGCCGCTGGCGACCAGGCCGCCCACCAGCGTGTCCCACATGCCCGGGTCGGTCGACTTGTTCAAGGCGCGGCGCGCCACCCACAGCCGGCCGTCCGCGGTCCAGGCATTCAGGTGCACGGCGCGCGTCAGAATGCCGAGCGGCCTGACCGCGGCGCGTTCGATGGCGCCCAGGCACAGGCCGGATTCGTCGTGGATATCCAGCAATTCGTCGCGCCAGCCGCGCAGGCAGTCAGCTTGCCGCAAGGCGAGGGCCACGGCCGCCAGCAGGGCGTCCAGCCCCGCCCCGGGCCGCATGCCGTCGCCCAGGCGCAGGCTGTCGGCCTCGATCCGTACGCTGGCCTGCTCGCGCAGCGCATCGCAGGCCGCCAGGGTTGCCTGGCCGCAACGGCGGCCGGCGATATACAGCTGGCGGGACGATGGCGGGGCGGCCTCCTGCGCGCGGTCGCGCAGCAAGGCATACAGATCGTCCGGCAAGGACGGATGGGGCGAAGACAGGGATGTGTGCGGCATGGCGGGATTTTAGGGGCTTATCCATGGGCGGCAACATGGCCGCGGACAAGCGCCCGGACATGGCTGGAACGCGTGCCGCGAACCGCGCGGGACCCTGGTCCGAACCATGGGCAGGGGGCTTGCGGACGGCCGCCGCGGCGGCGTGCCGGGCGAGCCCGGCCGGCCCTCTTGCCCTGCATATCGATACGGGGGGGGCGCGCTCCGCTATAATCCGGCGGTTTCTTTGTGATTCGAGCAGAACCGACGCGGGTCGGCAGTGGTTTTTATGCCCGTCTCGAAATCTGCCGTCCAATAATCACGCGTTTTCCCGTGTAGGTACCGGCAGCACCCTGCCACATCGGCACGGCCCTGGACGCGTCATGATAGAGGGTCAGCATGAAGAAGTGGAGAGGGATACTGGGAACGTGTGCAATGCTGGCAAGCGGCATTGCCTGTGCCCAGGTCAAGGATATGCCCGGAGGCCCCAGGGTCGACCAGCTAAACCTGCACGAAGGCGTTACGCAGATCGCCCATGATGTGATGTGGCTGCACTGGATGATGCTCATCATCTGCGTGGTCATTTTCATCGGCGTCTTCGGCGTCATGTTCTATTCGATCTGGGCGCATCGCAAATCGCGCGGATACCAGCCGGCCACCTTCCACGAGCATGTCGGCGTGGAAGTCGCCTGGACCGTCATCCCTTTCTTCATCGTTATCGCCATGGCCTTGCCGGCCACCAAAGCGGTGGTGGCCATGAAGGACACGTCCAGCCCCGACCTGACCGTCAAGGTCACGGGCTATCAATGGAAGTGGGGCTACGAGTACGTCGACGGCCCCGCCACCGGCGTCAAATTCCTGTCCACGCTGGCCACGCCGCGCGCGCAGATCGAAGGCCGCGAGCCCAAGGGCGAGTTCTACCTGATGGAGGTGGACAATCCCCTGGTAGTGCCCGTGGACCAGAAGGTGCGCGTGGTGCTGACCGCCGGTGATGTCATCCATTCCTGGATGGTGCCGGACTTCGGCGTCAAGCAGGATGCGATCCCCGGCTTCCTGCGCGATACCTGGTTCCGCGCGGAAAAGGTGGGTACCTACCGCGGCCAGTGCGCCGAACTGTGCGGCAAGGACCACGCCTTCATGCCCATCGTGGTCGAGGTCAAGTCCAAGGAAGACTTCGCCAAGTGGGCCGACGAGCAGAAGAAAAAACTGGCCTCGGCCGCCGACGATCCCAACAAGCAGTGGACCGAAGGCGAGTTGGTCGCCCGCGGTGAAAAGGTCTTCGGCGCCAACTGCGTAGTCTGCCACCAGGCCAACGGCAAGGGCGTTCCCGGCTCCTTCCCGGCGCTGGACGGCGACAAGATCGTGCTGGGCCCGCAGGCCGAACAGATCAAGACCGTGTTGCATGGGCATCCCGGCACGGCCATGCCGGCCTTCATGAACCAGCTTAGCGACGTGGAAATCGCGGCGGTCATCACCTACACCCGCCATGCCTGGAGCAATGCGGGCAAGGGCCAGGATCCGACCGTCCAGCCGTCCACCGTCAAGTCGTCGCCGCACTAGCGCCGTGCCCGGACAGCCGTCCGGGCGCGATCGCCCTCGTCAGATACCGAATACCTCAGCCTGGCCGTGGAACGGCCAGGCAACATGCAGGAAGGAGTTGAGACTATGAGCAGCGTCACTGTAGACCACGTCGAGCCGGGCCACGGGCACGGCCACGGTCACGATGACCACCACCATGCCATCCCCACCGGATGGCGGCGCTGGCTGTTCGCCACCAACCACAAGGATATCGGGACGATGTATCTCATCTTCTCGTTCCTGATGTTGCTGGAAGGCGGCACGCTGGCACTGCTGCTGCGCACGGAATTGTTCGAGCCGGGCCTGCAGTTTTTCCGTCCCGAGCTGTTCAACCAGTTCACCACCATGCACGGCCTGATCATGGTGTTCGGCGCCATCATGCCGGCTTTCGTGGGCTTCGCGAACTGGATGATCCCGATGCAGATCGGCGCATCGGACATGGCCTTCGCGCGCATGAACAACTTCAGCTTTTGGATCCTGCCGATGGCGGCGATCCTGCTGACCGCGTCCTTCTTCGTGCCCGGCGGCGCCACCGCCGCGGGCTGGACGCTGTATGCGCCGCTGTCGCTGCAGATGGGCCCCGGGATGGACCTGGCCATTTTCGCCATGCACATCATGGGCGCCTCGTCCATCATGGGCGCGATCAACGTCATCGTCACCATCCTGAACATGCGCGCGCCCGGCATGACGCTGATGAAGATGCCGCTGTTCTGCTGGACCTGGCTGATCACCGCCTTCCTGCTGATCGCCGTCATGCCCGTGCTGGCCGCGGCCATCACGATGGTACTGACGGACCGCCACTTCGGCACCGACTTCTTCAACGCGGCCGCCGGCGGCGATCCGGTCCTGTACCAGCACGTGTTCTGGTTCTTCGGGCATCCGGAGGTCTACATCATGATCTTGCCGGCCTTCGGCATCGTGTCCGCCGTCGTGCCCGCCTTCGCCCGCAAGCCGCTGTTCGGCTATGCCTCCATGGTGTACGCGACCGCCGCCATCGCGGTGCTGTCCTTCATCGTGTGGGCGCACCATATGTTCACCACCGGCATGCCGGTGACCGGGCAGCTGTACTTCATGTACGCGACCATGCTGATCTCCATCCCCACCGGGGTGAAGGTGTTCAACTGGGTGGCGACGATGTGGCGCGGGTCGATGACCTTCGAAACGCCCATGCTGTTTGCCATCGGCTTCATCTTCGTGTTCACCATGGGCGGCTTCACCGGCCTGATCCTGTCGGTGGCGCCCATCGACATCCAGGTGCATGACACCTATTACGTGGTGGCGCACTTCCACTACGTGCTGGTGGCGGGCTCGCTGTTCGGGCTGTTCGCCGGCGCCTACTACTGGGTGCCGAAGTGGACGGGCCGCATGTACAGCGAAAAGCTGGGCAAGCTGCACTTCTGGTCCTCGCTGATTTCCTTCAACGTGACCTTCTTCCCCATGCATTTCCTGGGGCTGGCCGGCATGCCGCGCCGCTATGCGGACTACGCCGCGCAGTTCACGACCTTCCACCAGATCGCCACCATCGGCGCGTTCTGGTTCGGCCTGTCGCAGCTGATCTTCCTGTATGCGATGCTGCGCTGCTATGCGGGCAAGGGCGAGCCGGCCGCCGCCAAGCCGTGGGAAGGCGCCGAAGGCCTGGAATGGACCGTGCCGTCGCCGGCCCCCTTCCATACCTTCGAAACGCCGCCCGAAGTGAAATAAGGCCATAACCGCGATGCACGCAGGATCCGCCATGACACCCGAACAACGCCGCCGTAACCGTATCATCGGACTGGTGCTGCTGGCTTTCGTCGTGGCGGTATTCGCCTGGGCGATGTTCAAGGGCGGCAACCTGTTCGCCGGCGTGGCCTGAGGACGCGACCATGGCCCTGCCTCCGGATTCCCCGCCCCGCAAATCCAGTTTCCTGCAGACGCTGAAGGCGGTGGCCTGGGGCATGCTGGGCATCCGCAAGCGCGCGGGCTACCAGGAAGACGCGCGCCTGAACCCGGTGCACCTGATCGTCGCCGGGGTACTGGCGGGCGTGATCTTCGTGGTGGTCCTGGTTAGCATCGTGCGCTGGGTCGTGGCAAGTCAGAGCTGAAAAACATTCGACGTATAAGTACCAGGGAGAAGACCATGAGTGCAGGACACTCGGTTCAAGCGAAAGAGGCGCCCTACTACTATGTGCCCGCGGATTCGGGCCATCCCGTGCGCAGCGCGATCTCGCTGCTGATCATCGCGGTGGGCGCGGCATGCTGGGTCAACGGCGTGTCGGTGGGCAAGTGGCTGGTGCTGTTGGGCCTGCTGTGCCTGATCGCGGTGCTGTTCCGCTGGTTCGGCGACGCCATCGGCGAATCCGAGCGCGGCTTGAACAGCAAGCGCGTGGACGTGTCCTACCGTTGGGGCATGAGCTGGTTCATTTTCTCGGAAGTCATGTTCTTCGGTGGCTTCTTCGGCGCGCTGTGGTACGTGCGCACCGTGACGACGCCGTGGCTGGGCGATCTGGATCACAGGCTGCTGCTGTGGCCGGATTTCAGCGCCGTGTGGCCGAACTTCGGTCCGGCGGGCGTGGTCGAGCACTTCGCGACGGTCGGGCCCTTCTGGTTGCCCACCATCAATACGGCCCTGCTGTTGACTTCCGGTGTCACGCTGACCATCTCGCACCACGCGCTGCGCGCCGACCACCGTGGCAAGGCCATCTTCTGGCTGGCCATGACGGTGCTGCTGGGCGTGCTGTTCGTCGGCTGCCAGGCCTTCGAATACCACCATGCCTACACCGAGCTGAACCTGAAGTTCAGTTCCGGGGCGTATGGTTCGCTGTTCTTCATGCTGACGGGCTTCCACGGGTTCCACGTCATCATGGGCGCGACCATGCTGACCGTGATCCTGATCCGCCTGATCCGCGGTCATTTCACGGCGGATCATCACTTCGGTTTCGAGGGCGCGGCCTGGTACTGGCACTTTGTCGACGTCGTCTGGCTGGGCCTGTACCTGTTCGTCTACTGGTTCTGAGCGCCGGCGCGCCGTGGCGGCGCGCCGCGCGCGGCCGCTACGGGGCGGACCTGGCGCGGGAACCCGCGGCGGCCGCTGCTATCTAAGCCCTGTGCTCTCGATCCAGCCCAGATGGTGGGCGAGCAGCACGAACAGGAAAAGGGCAACGGAAAGCCCGATGCGCACGGTCAAGGCGTTGACCGTCCTGTTGGTGGTACCTTTATCCCGCATCAGATAGACCAGGGCCGAGGCCAGGCTGGCCAGGATGCCGACAAAGGCCAGGACGACTAAGACGCGCATAGTGCCTCCGGGTGCAAACCAGGATTATTGCAGACATGGCTCGTGCGCATCGCACTTTGACCGCGTTGGTGCTGCTGGGCATCATGGTTGTATTGCTGGGCTCCCTGGGACGCTGGCAGCTGCGTCGCGCCGACGAAAGGCGCGCCATCCTGGCGGCCATCGAAAGCGGCCGCCGGCAGCCGCCGCTGGCCTTGACGGCCGCCACGTCGACCGATGAATTGCGGCCCTGGCGGCCGGTGTCCGTACAGGGAAGCTGGCGCGCCGACATGACGGTGCGCCTGGACAACCGCAATCAGGACGGACGGCCCGGCTACTGGATCGCCACACCGATGGTGCTGGAAGAGGGCTCGAACACCGCGGTGCTGGTATTGCGTGGCTGGCTGCCGCGCACGCTGCCCGGCGAACCGGCCGCGACGGTGCCCGTGTTGCCGGCCGGTGTCGGTACCGTCGGCGGCGAACTGGTGGCGCGGGTGCCCCGGCTGTTCGAATTATGGAATCCCGGTGGCGTTTCCGGCGACGCGCTGCCCACCGCGTGGCCGTCCGCCGGGGGGCCGCCCACGGTGCAGAACCTGGACCTGGATGCGTATGCCCGGGCCACGGGCCTGCATCTGCTGCCGACGGTCGTGGAGCAGCATGCGCCGTCCGGCGACGGGCTTGTGCGCGAGTGGCCGCAGCCCTCGGTGGACTACAACCAGAACCTGGGCTATGCGATGCAGTGGTTCGGATTCGCCAGCATCGCCGGCATTGCCTTCGTCGTGGTGGCGGTTCGCGCCGCGCGCGCGGCGCGGGCGGCACGCCGAGGGCGGGGACCCTAGCGGTTCCGGTGTCCGTTACCCGGCAACCCGCCATCGCGCAAGCGCAAGCACCCGCGCGTTTAGCATTCACTTTCCGCAGGATTACGATTTTGGCCACACCCGTCCCGACCCCCCTGCCCGACGCGTCATCCACCACGCGGCGACGCGCCAGGTCCGTCATGATCGCGATTTTCGTGATCACGCTCGCGCCCATACTGGGCGCGGTGATCATGTACCTGAACCCGCAATGGTGGCCGGACGACAGCAGCAATTACGGCACGCTGGTGGAGCCGCAGCGCGACATGCCCGCGCCGGCCGCCCTGCCGCTGGCCACGCTGGACGGGCAGCCCTTCGATCTGGCCAGCCTGAAAGGCAAGTGGCTGTTGATGGCGGCCGACGGCGGCGCGTGCCCGGAGTCCTGCGCCCGCAAGCTGTTCATTATCCGTAATACCCACGCCAGCCAGGGCAAGAACGTCGACCGCCTGGCACGTGTGTGGTTCATCACCGACGACGCGCCGGTGCCGCAGAAGGTGCTGGATGCCTATCGCGGCACGGTGATGGTGCGGGGGCGCCCGGAACAATTGGCGCCTTTCCTGCTGGGTGCCCCGGCCGGTGCCGCCGACCCCGCCGCCGCGCTGGCCGGCCCGATCTGGATGGTGGACCCGCTGGGCCACCTGATGCTGCAATTCCCCGCCGAGGCCGATCCGGTCCGGGTGCGCAAGGACGTCAGCAAGCTTGTCTACAACTCGCGTATTGGCTGAACGCATGGACCCCGTTATCCGTCGCTACCGCAAACTGGTTTTCTTCACCTGGTTCCTGACGCTGGACCTGATCATGTTCGGCGCCTTCGTCCGCCTGACCGATTCCGGCCTGGGCTGCCCCGATTGGCCCGGCTGCTACGGCAGCGTGACGCCGCTGGGTTCGCTGTCCGACATCCATGCCGCCAACCAGGCCATGCCCTTCGGCGCCGTGTCGCTGTCCAAGGCCTGGATTGAAATGATCCATCGCTATGCCGGATCCATCCTGGGCATGCTTATCATCGCCATTGTTTATATGGCATGGCGCTATCGCGGCCGCCTGGGACATTCGCCCGCGCTGGCGACGGCCGCGCTGGTGATCGTATGCGTGCAGGGCGCGTTCGGCGCGTGGACGGTGACCCATCAGCTGATGCCCGTGGTCGTCACCTCGCATCTGCTGTTCGGCATGCTGACGCTGGCCGTCATGACGTGGCTGGCCGCGCGCGAACGCCCTTACCAGCCGCTGGGCGCGGCGGCGGCGCGCTGGCGTGGCTGGATGGCGGGCGGCGTGGCGCTGCTGACGCTGCAGATCGCCCTGGGAGGCTGGGTCAGCACCAATTATGCAGCCCTGGCCTGCATGGATTTCCCGACCTGCCAGGGGCAATGGCTGCCGCCCATGGACTTCAAGGGCGGCTATTCCATCATCCGCGCGCTGGGCGAATTGCCCTCCGGAGAGATGATCTCGCAGTACGCCCTGACCGCCATCCATTGGGTGCACCGCAATTTTGCCTTCGTCGTGTTCCTGTATCTGGGCATCCTGGGGTTCCGCCTGCGCACGGAACGCGGCCTGCGCGGGCCCGCCAACCTGATGCTGGGCCTGCTGCTGGCCCAGTTGCTGACCGGCCTGACCACCATCTTCTTCCAGTGGCCGCTGTTGATCGCCGTGCTGCACAATGGCGGCGCGGCCGGCCTGGTGCTGGCGGCGGTCACGCTGCTGGTGCGCTTGTCCACGGCCGGCGGCCCCGCGCTGCGCGCATTGCGGGCCGCGCAACCGCAAGAGGGCCTGGCGTGAGCGCCCGTCCCGCCCCCCTTATTTCCCCGCCGTCGACGCGGGGATACGTTGAATGCGCGGCGGCTTTCCTGCCTGCTGACAGGTTCTGTCGCCCAGCCGGTTTAAAATACCGCCCATCATGACCAGTTTTGCCGCCTCGGATTCCGGATTGCTGCGCCAGTACCTGGTGCTTACCAAGCCCCGCGTGACACAGCTCGCGGTGTTTTGCGCCGTCATTGGCATGTTCCTGGCCGCGCCAGGCATGCCGGACCTGAAACGCGTCGCCTACGCGACGCTGGGTATCTGGCTGCTGGCGGCTGCCGCCTTCGCCATCAATTGCCTGATCGAACAGGAAGTCGACGCCCGCATGCTGCGCACGGCGCGGCGGCCCACCGCGCGCGGCACCATCCTGCCGCAGCAGGTCCTGGCGCTGTCCGGCCTGCTCGGCGGCGCCGGCATGCTGGTGCTGTACAACCTGGTGAACCCGCTGACAATGTGGCTGACCTTCGCCACGTTCGTCGGCTATGCCGTCATCTACACGGTCATCCTCAAGCCGCGCACGCCGCAGAACATCGTGATCGGCGGGCTATCGGGCGCCATGCCGCCCGCCCTGGGCTGGGCCGCGATCGCCAACGCCACGCCCGCGCAGGCCTGGGTGCTGGTGCTGATCATCTTCATCTGGACGCCGCCCCATTTCTGGGCGCTGGCGCTGTATCGCACCAACGACTACATCAAGGCCGGCCTGCCCATGCTGCCGGTCACCCATGGGCAGAAGTTCACGCGCCTGCACATCCTGTTGTACAGCGTGGCGCTGCTGGCCACGACGCTGCTGCCTTACGCCATCCGCATGAGCGGGCTGATCTACCTGGTGTGCGCCGTGGTGCTGGGCGGGGTGTTCGTGGGCCATGCCTGGCGGCTGTACCGCGATTACTCCGATGCCCTCGCGCGCAAGCTGTTCCGCTATTCCATCGTGTACCTGTCGCTGCTGTTTGGCGCCCTGCTGATCGATCACTGGGCCCTGCTGCTGGCCTGATCCGTCGCGAGATCCTCCCATGCCCGTTGCCATCGCCCTGCCGCGCCGCGCCCTGCTGCGCACCTTCGCCGCCGCCCCCATCGCCGCTCTGCTGGCGGCCTGCGGGCAGGATGCGCCGTCCTTCAAGGGCAGCGACATCACGGGCACGCACCTGGGCAAGAACCTGTCCATGGTCGACCAGGACGGCCGGCCGCGCACGCTGGCGGACTACGCCGGCAAGGTGATGGTGGTGTTCTTCGGCTATACCCAGTGCCCCGACGTCTGCCCGACGTCGCTGGCGGAACTGGCGCAGGTCATGCAGGCGCTGGGGCCCGACGCATCGCGCGTCCAGGTCGCCATGATCACCGTGGATCCGGAGCGCGATACACCGGAAGTCCTCAAGCAATACGTGCAGACCTTCAACCCGTCCTTCGTGGGCCTGACCGGCTCGCCGGAGCAGGTCAAGCAGGCCGCCACGTCATTCAAGGTGTATTACGCCAAGGTGCCCGCCAAGAACGGCAAGGACTACAGCATGGACCACAGCGCGGCGTTCTACCTGCTGGACGCCAAGGGCGAGGCACGGGTGCTGGCGGGCAACGGCTCGGACGTCGCCTCGCTGACGCACGATATCAAGGCTTTGCTGGGCTGAGGCCGCCGACGGCCGCGTCCCAGGCCGCGTAGGCCTGCCGGGCCGGTTCGTCCAGTTCCGTTGCCGGAATATCGCGCCGGCCGGCAAGGATCATCAGCGCATACGGCGTTGCCAGCGCCGACGCCTGCGCGCACAGGCGTGATTCTTCCCCCGTGGCGGGGATGCGGTTGCGCCAATAATTGATTGCGTCTTCGAGCCGTGTGATCGGGATGACGGTGTCCATCGGATCATTGTCCCAGAATCGCGGGCAAAGTCATGCGGCAACGCGGACGGGGCATTCAACGTTACGGGCCCTGCCGGTCCCGGCTTTGCAACTCTTTCAAACGGTCACTTTGGCAATACGCGGTAAATAGGTCCGGGTGCTATACATCGGGCCGTCTTTTCCAGAAGGAGACCCTTATGAATACTCCGGCCCCCTTGCAGGGCGTCGCCGCGCGCGGCCGCCTGCATCCCCTGGTCGCCATCGCGTCCGTATGCGTGATCGCGCTGTGTGCCGTGGCCACCGCGGCCATCATGGGCTGGCTTCCCACGCCCAACGCCCAACAGGAGCGGACCGCCGAGCACAGCGCCGGCGCGGTGGGTCCTGAAGACGCCAATCTGGCGCCGCTGCCGGTGGCGCAGGGCGGTGCCACGGGCGCGGCGGCCGCGCCGCCGCAGCGTGTGGCCCAGGCGCCCGCGTCGGGCTCCCAGCCTCGCGCTCAAGCGCCGGCGGCCTCCGGCCAGGCACCCGCGCCCGGGCAGCCAGGCGCCGCGGCATGTCCGCAATGCGGCGTCGTGGTTTCGGTGAATACCGTCCAGGTGCCGGTCCAGAACCAGAGCGAACCCATCGTCGGTACCGTCGCGGGCGGCGTGGTCGGTGGCGTGGTCGGCAACCAGTTCGGCGGCGGCAATGGCAGGACCGCGCTGACCGTGCTGGGCGCCGTGGGCGGTGCTTTGGCAGGCCGCGAAATCGAGCGTAATATCAAGCAGCAACAGACCGTGACACGCTATCAGCTTGTGGCTCGTACCAACGACGGCCGCTCGCATACCTTCCATAGCGCGACGCCATTCCAATATGCGCCGGGCCAGGCGATACGCGTCGAAAACAACCAGCTGTTGCCCGGCTGATACCGCCCGGCGCGGGCACGAGGACGAGATGACAGACCAAAACAGCAATCCCTTCGTTCTGCCCGGCATGGGACAAGGTTCGGCCGACATGGCGGGCAATCCGCTGCTGGCCAGCATGGAGATGATGCGCCAGGCCTGGGCCGGACTGACCGGGCCGGGAGGCCTGGCGCAGGTGATGCCCATGACGGCGCCCATGAACGTGCAGGAGCTCGAACGGCGCATCGCCGAACTGCGTGCCGTGGAAAGCTGGCTGCGCATGAATCTGTCCATGTTGAGCAGCACCATCCAGGGCATGGAGGTCCAGCGCTCCACCATCGCCACCCTGCGTTCCTTCGTCGACAACCTCAGTACCCAGAGCCAGGATCCCGCCCGCTGGGGCGACGCCTCGCCATTGGAAATCGTGCTGGGCTTGAAGCCGGCACCCGGCGGCGCGAGTGCCGCCACCGGCGGGCAGGCGCGCGAAGCGCGTGCGGCCGCCGGCCCCGGGCCCGAGACGCACGCGCGATCCACGGGCCAGCCGCCGGCCGATGCGGGCGCACAGGCTGCCGATGCGGGCGCTGGCGCCGGTGCGGCGGCGCAGGGCGCTGGCGCTGCTTCGGCGGGCTCGGCCCAGGCCATCAGCCAGGCCGCGCAATCGGCATCGGAGGCCTGGTGGGGCATGCTGCAGCAGCAGTTCAACCAGTTGGCGGCCGCCACGGCCGCCAGTATGCCGCCCATGCCTGGAGGCACGGCAGCGGGTTCCGCGCAGCAGGGCGCGCCGTCCTCTGGCGCGGCCGGCACGGGTTCGTCGTCCGCCGGCAAGCGCGGCGGCGCCGCGAAACCGGCCTCCGCGCCGGCCGGCCGGGCTGCCTCTCGTAAAACGGCCGTCAGGAAAAACAAAATACAATCGGACCCTGATCAGTCGTAGTTTCCTTCTAGCCATGCGCCGCCCACGAGGCGGCGCATTCTTGTCGAGATTCCATGCTCAATGTCGTCATACTCGCTGCCGGGCTGGGCAAGCGCATGCAATCGGACCTACCCAAGGTACTGCATACCCTGGCTGGCCGGCCTATGTTGGAACATGTCCTGGACAGCGCCCGCGCGCTGGATCCCGCGCGTATCGTGGTGGTCGTGGGGCATGGCGCGGAGCGCGTCAAAACGGCGTTCAAGGGCCAGGACGACCTGTCCTTTGCCCTGCAACAGCCCCAGCACGGTACCGGCCACGCCGTCGCGCAGGCCGTTCCGCTGCTGCGGGAAGGCGATGCCGACGACGTGACCCTGGTGTTGTACGGCGACGTGCCGCTGGTTCAGCCCGATACGCTGCGGCGCCTGCTGGCCGCGCGCGGAACGGGCATGGCCGTATTGACGGAAACGCTGGACGATCCCACCGGTTATGGCCGCATCGTTCGCGATCCGCAAGGCAACGTCATGCGCATCGTCGAGCACAAGGATGCATCGGACGACGAGCGCGCCATCGCCGAGGTCAACACCGGCATCCTCGCCGCGCCCACGGCCCGCCTGAAAGACTGGCTTACGCGCATCGATAACCGCAACGCGCAGGGCGAGTACTACCTGACCGATGTGGTCGGCCTGGCCGTCGCGGACGGCGTCGCGGTCGGCAGCGCGCAACCGGCCCAACGCTGGGAAACGCTGGGCGTGAACAGCCGCTTGCAGCAGGCAGAGCTCGAACGCGTCTGGCAACGCGAGCAGGCCCGCCGCCTGCTCGAGGCCGGTGCCTCCATCGCGGATGCCGCGCGCTTCGATCTGCGCGGCAGCCTGCGCGTCGGTCGCGATGTGTTCATCGACGTGGGCTGCGTGTTCGAAGGCGAGGTCGAGCTGGCCGACGGCGTGCGCATCGGCCCGCATTGCGTGCTGCGCGACGTGCGCGTCGGCGCCGGCACCATGGTCGAGGCCTACAGCCATCTGCAGGGCGCGACGATCGGGCGCGATGCGCGCATCGGTCCCTACGCCCGCCTGCGTCCGGGCACCGCGCTGGCGGACCGCGCGCACATCGGCAATTTCGTCGAGGTGAAGAACAGCAACGTCGGCGTGGACAGCAAGGCGAACCACCTGGCCTACATCGGCGATGCGGATGTGGGCGCGCGCGTCAACGTGGGCGCGGGGGCGATCACCTGCAACTACGACGGCGCGAACAAGCACCGGACCACCATCGAGGACGACGTCTTCATCGGTTCCGATACCCAGCTGGTCGCGCCGGTGCGCGTGGGCCAGGGGGCCACGCTGGGCGCGGGCACCACGCTGACCCGCGACGCGCCGGCCGGCAAGCTGACCGTATCGCGCGCCCGGCAGGCCACCATCGACAACTGGCAACGTCCGGTCAAGAAATCGTGAAGGACCAGAGCAGCACGCCCCCCAGCGCCCAATCCGGTCCCGCACCGGGGGGATCCGGCGCCGACGCCCCCAAGCCCGTCTTCGAGGGGCTGCCCACACCGCGCCGCTATTGGGCCGCCGGTGTGGTGATGCTGGGCATGACGCTGGCCGTGCTGGACGCCACCATCGCCAATGTGGCGCTGCCGACGATCTCCGCGGACCTGAACATCGATCCGGCCAGCGCGGTGTGGATCGTCAATGCCTATAGCGTGTCCGTCGTCGTCATGCTGCTGCCGCTGTCGGCGCTGGCCGAACGGGTCGGCTTTCGCCGCATGTTCGGCCTGGGCCTGGCGTTGTTCACGCTGGCGTCGTTGGGCTGCGCCATGGCCAGTTCGCTGACGACGCTGATACTCGCGCGCATGTTCCAGGGCGTGGGGGCGGCGTCGTTGATGTGCATGTTCGGCGGGCTGGTGCGCAATATCTATCCCCTGGCCAAGCTGGGCCGGGGCATCAGCCTGAATGCCACCCTGGTGGCCGTGATGTCGGTGCTCGGGCCGACGCTGGGATCGGTGATCCTGTCGGTTGCCGACTGGCCATGGATATTCGCGGTGAACGTGCCCATCGGCATTTTCGGGCTTTTCCTCGTCCGGTTCCTGCCCGACCCGCCGCGCAATACGACGCCTTTCGATGTGATCAGCGCCTTGCTTTGCATGGTGGTGCTGGGCGTGTTCATTACCGGTGTGGACAATCTGCACGAAGACCTGATCCGCGGCCTGGGCATGGTGGCGATTTCGGTGCTCGCCGGCATCCTGCTGGTGCGCCGCGCCAACCGCCAGGCCGCGCCGCTGGTGCCCGTCGACCTGCTGCGCATCCAGGCGGTGGCCTATGCGGTCGCCGCATCGGCGTGCACGTTCGCGGCGCAGATGAGCGCCTATGTTTCCCTGCCCTTCTATTTCCAGTCCGTGCTGGGCCGGCCGCATCTGGAGGTCGGCATGCTGCTGGCCGCCTGGCCTGTCGGCACCGCCGTCGTGGCGCCGCTGGCCGGACGCCTGTCCGACCGTTATTCGGCCGCCGCGCTCAGCGGCGTGGGGGCGGGCTGCATGACGTTCGGCCTGGTGTGGCTGGCGGTTTTGCCGCACAGCGCGTCCAACGCGTGGATCGTCGCGGGCATGCTGATCTGTGGCCTGGGTTTCGGTTTTTTCCAGACGCCGAACAACCGTTCCATGATTTCGGCCGCGCCCCGCACCCGCAGCGGCGCCATCGGCGGCGTGCAGGCCACCACCCGGGTCTTCGGCCAGAGTTTCGGTACCGCGCTGGTGGCCACCGCCTTCGGCCTGGCGCCGTCGCACGGGCCGCTGGTGGCGATTATCCTGGGGGCGATATGCGCCGGCATGGCCGTCCTGGTCAATACGGTGCGGTTCTCCCGCGTGACGGCATCTTCGCCCGGCCGCAGGCGCTAGGGCCGGGCCCCGCGTTTATTTCATGATTGTCCGATGGGCCCGGCGCCAGGGCTGCGCGGCGGGGGTTGTCATCGCCGACTCCTATAATGGCGCCATGGCCGCGCGTCCTGCGCGCGATGAATCAATGAAGGGCAATCAATGAAGATCACCGTGGTGGGTACCGGCTACGTCGGCCTCGTTTCGGGCGCCTGCCTGGCGGAAATGGGCAACGACGTCATGTGCCTGGACGTCGATGCCGGCAAGGTCGAGCGCCTGCGGCAAAACGACATTCCCATCTACGAACCCGGCCTGGAAGAGCTGGTGCGCCGCAACGCCAAGGGCGGCCGTTTGCATTTCACCACCGACGTCGCCGATAGCGTGCGCCATGGCGACGTGCAGTTCATCGCCGTCGGCACGCCGCCCGGCGAAGACGGATCGGCCGATTTGCAATACGTGCTCGAAGCGGCCCGCAATATTGCCCGTCACATGGACGGCCGCAAGATCATCGTCGACAAGTCCACCGTGCCGGTGGGAACGGCGGACAAAGTACGCCAGGTGGTGGCCGACGTGCTGGCGCAGCGCGGTGTCGATTATCCGTTCAGCGTCGCTTCCAATCCCGAGTTCCTGAAGGAAGGCGCGGCGATCCAGGATTTCATGAGTCCCGACCGTGTGATCGTCGGCGCGGACGACGACTATGCCGTCAGCGTCATGCGGCGCATCTACGAACCCTTCCAGCGTACCCACGACCGGCTCATGGTGATGGACGTGCGGTCGGCGGAGCTGACCAAATACGCCGCCAATGCCATGCTGGCCACGCGCATTTCCTTCATGAACGAAATGGCCAACCTGGCCGAGATCCTGGACGCCGATATCGAACAGGTGCGCCGCGGTATCGGCGCGGACCCGCGTATCGGCTATCAGTTCCTGTATCCGGGTCCGGGATACGGGGGCTCGTGCTTTCCGAAGGACGTGCAGGCGCTGGTGCGGACGGCGGAGCAGCATGGCCTGCCCATGCGCGTCATCCAGGCCGTCGAAACCGCCAACGAAGCGCAGAAATACCGCCTGTCGCAGAAGATCGCGCGCCGTTATGGCGAAGACCTGGCGGGGCGTACCTTCGCGCTGTGGGGCCTGGCGTTCAAGCCCAACACGGACGATATGCGCGAGGCGCCCAGCCTGACGGTGATCGAAGAACTGACGCGGCGCGGCGCCCGCATCCGCGCCTACGATCCCGTCGCCATGGACGAGGCGCGCAAGGTGCTGGGCCGCCGCGGCGATCTGCTGGCGCAGGTGGAATTCGTGGCGGACATGTACGAGGCGGTGGACGGCGCCGACGGGTTGCTGCTGGTCACGGAATGGAAAGCCTTCCGCGCGCCGGATTTCGAGCGCATCCTCGGCTTGATGAAGTCGCCCTTGATCCTGGACGGCCGCAACCAGTACAACGCGGCCGAATTGAAAGCCCTGGGCTTCGACTACGAGGGCATCGGCCGCGCATGAAAATCCTGCAGCTCAATTTCGAGAAAGGCTGGCGTGGCGGGGAACGGCAAACCCTGTACTGCATGATGGCCTTTCGCGATGCTGGGCATCAGGTCGAGCTGCTGGCGCGGGCCGGCGCTCCCCTGGCGCAGCGCGCGGCGGAACAGGGGTTTACCGTGCATGCCGTCAAGCATGTGCCAGCGCAGCTGGGCTTCCTGGCCACGCGCGGACGGCGCTACGACATCATCCATGCCCAGACGGCCAATACGGTCACCTGGGCGGTCCTGACCAAGCCGCTGCACGGGCGTCCCGTCGCGTTTTCGCGGCGCACGTCGTTCGTGGTCAAGCCCGACGAAGAATGGAAGACGGGCGCCAAGTGGCGCCGCGTGGATCTGTTCGTGGCCATCAGCGACATGGCCGCGGGCGAACCGCGGCGCCTGGGCCTCGAGCCTGTCATCATCCGCAGCGCCGTGTTGCCGGCGCCGGTCGATACGGACAACCTTGCGCGCCTGTCCTCGGAATTCAAGCGGCCGGGCAAGAAGGTCGTCGCGACGTCGGCCGCGCTGATCCACGACAAGGATCCCCTGACGATGATCCGCGCGGTGGGCGAACTGGCCGACACGCGCCTGGATTTCATCTTCGTGCATTTCGGCGCGGGCGGGAACAACGAAGCGCAGGCGCGCGCGCTGGTCGCGGAACTGGGCCTGGAATCGGTGTACCTGTTCGCCGGCTTTCGCAAGGGCGTGGAAGATTTCTATGCCGCCATGGACGTGTTCGCCATGAGTTCGCGCGAGGAAGCCCTGGGCAGCAGTGTGTTCGACGCCTTCCTGCATCGCGTCCCGGTGGTGTCGACCGACGCCGGGGGGCTGAAGGAAAGCCTTGCCGATGGGCGCGGCATCCTGTGTCCCGTGGAAGACCATCATGCCCTGGCGCAGGGCATGGGGCGGCTGCTGGACGATGCGCAGTTGCGGCAGGATATCGTCCGGCGCGCGTATGACTATGTGCGCGCGGAACATGATGTGCGCGGCATGGGCGATCGCTATCTGGCGCAGTTCGAGCGGGTGCTGCGGGAACGCGGCGAAGCCCGGCGGATCGAGGCACCCTGAGCGCGGCCCGCCCGCTATATCGCCAGCCGGGTTTCGAATTTCGCCCGATGCACCGAAAAGAAGGTGCGCACGTTGCGGACGTTGGCCTGCGCGGTGAACGCGCGATGCACCAGCGCATGGTAGGCGGGCATGTCCTTGACCTGCGCGACCAGCAGAAAGTCCGGCCCCGGCGACACGCGGTAGCACTGCAGGACGGCGGGTTCGTCGCGCATGCGGGCCTCGAATTCGTCCAGGCGTTCCGCCGCCTGGACATCCAGCGTCACCTCGACCAGCGCGGTCAGGGTGCTGCCCAGCCGTGCGGGATCGAGGATGGCGACCTGTTTCTGGATCACGCCGGTTTCGGTCAGGCGGCGGACGCGGCGCAGGCAGGTCGGCGGCGACGCATGGACGCGCTCGGCCAATTCCTGGTTGGTCAATGAGGCGTCCGCCTGGAGCTGCTCCAGGATGCGGCGGTCCAGTTCGTCCAGGTGGGGTAGTTCATCCGGCTCGGTCATGGCGGTTTGATGACGAGTAATGAAATTGGTGAGTTACCAGAATAGCAGATTAGGAATATAATTTCACAAAACTGGGTCGCGATAAGAAAATTTCATTTTCTACCTGATAAAGAAATCCGATTTCTTCGCATCGCCCGCACAATCCCGCCATCGTAAGCATTTCCTGGAGCTTTCCATGTGCGGAATCGTCGGCGCCGTCGCCCAGCGCGACATCACCCCCATCCTGGTCGAGGGCCTGCGGCGCCTGGAGTACCGGGGCTACGACTCCTGCGGCGTGGCCGTCTATGCGGACGGCGAGTTGCGCCGCACCCGCAGCACAGAGCGCGTCGCCGAACTGTGCGAGCAGATCCAGCGGGATCATCTGTCCGGCTTCACGGGCATCTCGCATACGCGATGGGCGACCCACGGCGCCCCCGCCACGCATAACGCGCATCCGCATTTCTCCAGCTTCGGCAAGGACGCGCCGCGCATCGCGCTGGTACACAACGGCATCATCGAAAACCACGACGAGCTGCGCGCGGAACTGCAGGCCGCCGGCTATGTATTCGAAAGCCAGACGGACACCGAAGTCATCGCGCACCTGGTCAATCACCTGTATGCCGGCGACCTGTTCGAAGCCGTGCAGCAGGCCGTGCGCCGCCTGCATGGCGCCTACGCCATCGCGGTGTTCTGCCGCGACGAACCGCACCGCGTGGTCGGTGCGCGCCAGGGTTCGCCGCTGGTGGTGGGCGTCGGCAACAACGAGAACTTCCTCGCGTCGGACGCGCTGGCGCTGGCCGGCACCACGGATCGCATCATCTACCTGGAAGACGGCGACGTCGTCGACCTGCAGCTGACGCGCGTGTGGATCGTCGACGAGCAGGGCCGGCCGGTCGAACGCAAAGTGAACACCGTGCAGGTGCACACCGGCGAGGCCGAACTGGGCCCGTATCGGCATTTCATGCAGAAGGAGATCTTCGAGCAGCCGCGCGCCGTGGGCGACACCCTGCAGGATATCGAAACCATCACGCCGGAGCTGTTCGGCGATGGCGCGTATCGCGTCTTCAAGGATACGGACTCGGTGCTGATCCTGGCCTGCGGCACCAGCTATTACGCGGGATTGACCGCGAAGTACTGGATCGAGTCGCTGGCCCGGATCCCCACCGCGGTGGAAATCGCCAGCGAATACCGTTATCGCGACAGCGTGCCGAATCCGCGCACCCTGGTGGTGACCATCTCGCAATCCGGCGAGACGGCGGATACCCTGGCGGCGCTGAAGCATGCGCGCAGCCTGGGGATGGAAAATACGCTGACCATCTGCAATGTCGCCACCAGCGCGATGGTGCGCGAATGCAAGCTGGCCTTCATCACGCGCGCCGGGGTGGAAATCGGCGTCGCCTCGACCAAGGCCTTCACCACGCAGCTGACGGCGCTGTTCATGCTGACCCTGGCGCTGGCGCAGACCCACGGCCGCCTGACGGACGACCAGGAAGCCGATCACATCAAGGCATTGCGCCATCTGCCCGTCGCCATCGGTTCGGTGCTGGCGCTGGAGCCGCAGATCATCAGCTGGGCCGAGCGCTTCGCCAGCAAGGAAAACGCGTTGTTCCTGGGCCGCGGGTTGCACTATCCCATCGCCCTGGAAGGCGCGTTGAAGCTGAAGGAGATCAGCTACATCCACGCCGAAGCCTATCCCGCGGGCGAACTGAAGCATGGCCCGCTCGCCCTGGTGACCGAGCAGATGCCGGTCGTCACCATCGCGCCGAACGACGCCCTATTGGAGAAGCTGAAATCCAATATGCAGGAAGTGCGCGCGCGCGGCGGCGAACTGTATGTGTTCGCGGACGCGGACAGCCATATTTCCAGCGGCGACGGCACGCATGTCATCCGCATGCCGGAGCACTACGGCAGGCTGTCGCCCATCCTGCACACGATCCCGCTGCAATTGCTGGCGTATCACACCGCATGCGCGCGGGGCACGGACGTCGACAAGCCGCGCAATCTGGCCAAGAGCGTGACGGTGGAGTAGCTGGCGGGGCCGTCGACGTCGTGTGCTATCCGCGCACCGGTGGGGCGTCGACCTGCCGCCGGACTTCATCGGCGACAGGGTGGATATCGGGTACCGAGGCGGGGCCGATCAAGCTGTAGCCCAGGCCCTGGTCGACCCAGGCATAGCCGGAAAGTCCCGGTGCCTTGTGCGCGGACATGGGCATATCGTCCTTCCTGGCCATCGGGCGCACCATCATGGCGATGCGGGTGCCCTGCGCGTCGTCATACAGGAACAGTCCCGCCGGGCCATGCTCGGTGGCGACCAGCCGGCCTCCCATGAAGCGGTAGCCGGCCGACGCCAGGTTCGGCAGCGCGATCGGGCGGGCCAGGCGCTGCGAAATCCAGGACACCAGTTGCGCGCTGTCGCTGGCCGGCATTTCCACGGGCCGCGTCGAATCGGCGGCATACACCTGGTAGCTTGCTGCCGCCTCGCGGGCCAGGGCCGCCAGGCCGGTGTTCGGCGATTCGGTGGCGCCGCGCATGTGCCAGCCGCCCACGCCGCCGATTCCCAGGGCCAGCACGACGGACGCGGCGATGCGCCACGGGATGTGGCGCCGCCGCCGATGCGCCTCGACCATGCGCGCGAGGTTCAGCTCCGGCGGAATGGGTTCATCCATGATGGGCGCCAGTTGCTCGCGCAGGCGCTGGCGCAGCTCGCCATGGCCGCGCAAGCGAGCCGCGACATCGGGATGGCGGGCCAGGTATTCTTCGATCCGGGCCCGCTCCGGTCCCGCGAGCGCACCGTCCACGTAGGCGTGAAGGTCTTCTTCCCGGATGGGGGAACCGCCTGTATTCATTTCACTCTCCGCAATACCGGTTTGCCGTCGGCATGCCGCCCATCGCCACCGGTATCCCTGCCGGCGCCTCGCATGATGCGCAGCAGCTTTTCCCTGGCCCGTGCCAGGCGCGATGTGACCGTCCCTGTCGGGATGTCCAGCACCTTCGCGGCTTCCTCGTATGACATATCTTCCACGGACACCAGCAACACGACGCTGCGCTGTTCGTCCGGCAATTGTTCCAGCGCCCGCAGTACGTCGCCGTAGCGCAATTGATCTTCCTGCGCGGGCGGCACGGACAGCATGGTGTCATCCGCCGCATCCAGCGGTATGTCCCCGGCACGGGCACGCGTGCGCCGCAGCTGGTCCATGGCGAGGTTGTGCATGATCGCAAAGATCCATTTGCGCGTGTCGCCGCCATCGCGCCGCTGATGCCAGCGGGCGATGGCGCGCTCCAGGCAATCCTGCACGAGGTCGTCGGCGACGTGAGGATCGCGCAGCAGCGCCCTGGCATAGCGGCGCAGCGCGGGAATCAGGGGCTCTACGAGCCGCACCATGTCATCCAAGCAAGTGTCCTCAGAGAGACTGAACCTGTACGGGAGTGCCGGGCTTGCCGTCCTGTTGCGGCGCGATCACCAGATAGCGCCGGGCGCCCGCGGTCGTGGGGTCCGCCTGCACCACTTGCCGAATCGGGCCGATGGCGTTGACGATAGCCGATCCGGCCGGATTGGTCATGAAGGCGGCCAGCGGCTGCAGGGCGCCGCCGCCGTCCTCGCGTTCCGAGAGGGCCAGCACGTAGGCTCTTTTGGGTTCGAGGCCCGTCGCCGATGCCTGCAGGACCTGGAGCAGGCCCTGGTCGAACAGGGTGACGGAGGTGGGCGGCATCTCGGAAGAGAGCGGCTTGTCCGTCCCTACCGCGCGCAGGGCCAGATGCGCGGCCTGGCCGGCCACGCCCAGCGGCTGCAGGTTCTGCGTGCCGTCCCCCTTGGGCACCGCGTTCGGCACGTAGGCGATCGCCTGCGGCGCCTGTCCGATGGCCACGGTGCCTATCACCGTGTTGGTGGCCGTGTCGATGGCGGCCAGGGCGTCGGCGTTTTCCTCGCCGACATAGATGCGCGAGCCGTCGCCGGACGGCCACACCCCGTGGGGAAGCTTGCCTACCGGTATCGTCGCCACCTGGGAGTAATCGTCGGTACGGAACACCTTGACCTCGTTCAGGCCGCCTATCGTCACGTACGCGAAGGTACCGGTCTTGGTGCGGGCGAAGTTCACGTGATTGGTGATGGGGCCGGTGTCCAGGGTTTTCAGCAATTTGAACGGCGGCCGCGCGTCGAACACCTGCGTCTTGCCGACGTCCTTCAGCGTGAACCAGACCTGCTTGCCGTCCGGCGTCGCGGCGATGTTCGGGCAGAAGGGACTGGCCTGCGGCACCTTGCCGACGATGGTGTGGTTGGAAACCTGGACCACCACGGTTTCCGGGTTGAAAGACGAACAGATATAGCCGTACTTACCGTCCGGCGAAAAGATCTGCATGCCCGGTCCCGCCGCGGTGGTGATGCGGGTCTTCTCCCGATAGGTTGCCGCGTCTATGACCGACACGTAGTTCTCGCCGCGCACGGTCACCCATACCTCTTTGCCGTCGGGGGTGAAGAACGCCTCGTGCGGCGAGCGGCCGACATAGGTGGTGTGCTTCACGCTATTGGTGGCGGTGTCGATGAAGGTGACCGAGTTCGAGCCGATCGACACCACCGCCAGGGTGCGGTGGTCGGGCGAGTAGCCCATGCCGTGCACCAGTACCTGGCCCCGGTACAGCGGGCTGAAGTTGCCCGGTGCCGGATCGCCCAGGCGGATGACCCCCAGCAGCTTGCCATCGACCGGATCGGTCACCGAAACCGTATTGGAGAACTGTTCCGCGGCGTAGACGCGGTCTGCATGGGTGATGGGGATATCCGCGCTGGCGGCGGTGCCGGGCGCCTGGCCGGCGTTCGATGACAGGCTTGCGGCGCCCAGTATGGCGGCGGCCAGCATATTGAGGACAAACGTGGGCTTCATGGCTTGATGGGCTCCGGTGAGCGTTGGTCGTGGTGATGGTGGGACATGTCCATGGACATGGATGGCTGTGCGTCCGGTGCGGGCTGTTGCGGCCGGGAGGCCGGCGCGGCATCGGGCTGGGTCGGCGCCGGTGCCGATGGCGGCAGCGGCTGGCCCAGCGCCAGCCGCATGGCGGCGATTTCCTGCTGCTGTTCGACAATGATTTCCTGTGCGATGCGGCGCAGCTGTTCATTCTTGCCGTAGCGCAGCTCCGCCTGGGCCATGTCGATGGCACCTTGATGATGCGGGATCATCATGGCGGTGAAGTCCTGGTCGATGTCGCCGGTGGGCTTGGTTTCCATGCCGGCCATCATGCGGTCCATGGCGGCATTGTTTTCGGCGAGAAAGGCGGCCTCGTTGCCGTCAGCGGCCCAGGCGGGCGCGGCGACGGCGGCCGCGACGGCGAGCAGCACGGCGTGCCCACGCCGGCCGCGGAAGAATGGAAGCGTCATTGCATCCCCTGTCGGAAAAGTCGTCGATACAGGGGTAGACGTCGGGAAGGCGTGAATCCTTCCCATCCCGCAAAATTTTTTTTACGGCGGCGGCCGTGGCACCACCGGGACCCCGACGCGCGTGCCGGTATTGCCGGACGCCCTCAGGCGCCGGCGGTGCTTGCGGTGACGCGCTGAAGGAAGTCCAGCACCGGCCGCGTGACGTCCTGCGGCCGCTCCAGGCTGGGCAGGTGGGCCGCGCCCGGTATTTCGTGGCCTTGCGCACCGGGTATCGTGTCCGCGATATGCCGGGCCCGTGCCTGGATGTGTGGGAAATCGAGATCTCCCCAGATCAGCAGGGACGGCGCCCGGATTTCGCCAAGGCGCGGGTAGGCAGGCTCGGTATCCAGGTTGGACCCGACGGGCGCAGACCGCAGCGCGATGGCGTTCATGTCATGGAAAAGCGCTCTTGCCGCGCCCGCGACCCGTCCTTCCGGCGCCAGGGGGCCGTCCAGCCAGAGTCGCGCCCTGATTTCGTTCAGCCTGTCGAGGTCGCCGGCCTGCTCGGCCAGCCGTTGCCGGTCCAGCACCGGCTGGATTCCGGGGGGATAGTCCGTGGGGTCGGGCGCGCCGCTGACGCTGGGCGCGACCAGCACCAGGGCGCGCACGCGGGACGGATGCCGCAGGGCCGCGTCCAGCGCGATCCTGCCGCCTTGCGAGCAGCCGACCAGGATGGCCGGCGCGCCGCCCGCGATGCCATCGATGACGGCCATCAGGTCCGCGACCGGCGAGGCATCTTCTTCTTCCGCGCGTGTCTCGCCGAAGCCGCGCCTGTCGTAGGCGATGGCCTGGTATCCGCCGCCGACGGCCTCCAGCTGCGCGCGCCACATGCGCCGATCGCCCACGACGGCATGCAGGAACACGACCGGATGGCCGGTGCCGGCCACGTCCGCCGCCAGCACGGCGCGTCCGGAGACAATTCGATGAAGGGCGGGCATATCTCTGGTTCCTGGTTCGCGTGGAGGGAATCCGATGACGCGCGCGGTTTTCTTGCCGGGATCGGCCATCGGCGCTTGCGAAAGAATAATGGCTTTTTGTCGGTATGGATCCGCCATCTTGCACATGGAACGGATGCATCAGAGATCGATCACGACATCACCCCGTGGCCGCGCGCAACAGATAAGCACGTTGCCGGCAGCCGGTGCGTCGAGCGGTGCGGGCTGATAGGCAACGTCGCCCGACACCAAGCCGCTTTCGCAGTTATGGCAAACCCCGGCCCGGCAGGACCAGCGGACCGGCACGTCGCAGGCCTCCGCCAATTCCAGGATGCTTTGATAGGCCGATGGGTCCCAGCGAGTCGCGATTCCGCTGCGCGCGAAGGAAATCAACGGTCCGTCGGCGGACGCATTTTCCGGCGGATGCGGCATCCGGGCGGCAGCGGGCGCAATGCCGGGTGTCAACGTATCCCCGCCGTTGAAGGTTTCGGCATGAATCCGTGCTGGCGGTACTTGCAGCGAGGCAAGCGCTTCCTTCATGTCGTTCATGAACGCGGGCGGGCCGCAAAGGTAGATATCGGCCCCGGGTGGAATACCGACTTCGCGCAAGGCCGCGGCCGATAGCCTGCCCGTCGCATCGAAGTCCTGTCCCACCCGATCCTCCGGCCCCGGCCGGCTATAGCGGACATGGCTGCTGGCGTGAGGCAGCGAGCGCACCAGACCGCGGGCTTCGGCGGCAAAAGGATGGTGGCGTCCGTCGCGGGCCGCATACAGCCACAGCACCCGCCGCTTCGTATGCGCCGCGGCCAAGGCATGCAGCATCGCCAGCACCGGCGTCGCGCCGATTCCCGCGCTCAGGAGCACCACCGGTCCGTCGCCCGGTTGCAGCGCGAAGGTGCCGCGCGGCGCGCTGACATCGAGGAGGGCGCCCTGCTCGATCCGCGTGCGCAGGTAGTTTCCGGCTGCGCCGTTAGTCTCCACTTTCACGCTGATGCGATAGCTTTGCGCCGAATCCGCGCCGGACAGCGAGTAGCTGCGGAACAGCGGCGGCGCGTCGGCGGCGGTTCTCAGCCGCAGCACGACGTATTGTCCGGGCAGGTGGGCCGGCAGGGGCTGGCCATCCGTGGCGCGCAGCGTCAACGAGACCACGTCGTCGCATTCGTTGTCCATCGCGGTCACCGCCAGAGGACGGAATCCCGGCGCGACCGGCCGTCTTGCCGCCGCCGGCGCAAGCCCGGCGTTCCCGCCCGGCAGCGCGTTCGACTGTTCCAGCAGCGCCTTGAAAGATCCGCGCCATCCTGGCGAGAGCGCGTCGACGCGCAACGCGCGCTCCAGTTGCTCGCGCGGATGATGCGGCGAATAAAGGAGGGCGTTGACGGCCGCGACAGTCAATCGGTCCGTCGCTTCGCCGACCTTGGCGATTTCGTCGCCGGGGCCGACTTCGCCTTCGCGAAGGACGCGCAAATAAAAGCCGGGCAGTCCGCTGGCGGTCAGCAGGGCCGGCATCCTGGGTTCGTTCATCCGGATGCCGACGCGATAACAGGTGACGCGGGGCTGGGTGACCTCGAAGAGGGCGGTACCGATGCGATAGCGATCGCCGATGCATACCTCGGCGTCGGCCAGTCCTTCGACGGTGAAATTCTCGCCGAACTGCCCGTGCACCAGGTCTTTCCTGCCCAACTGCGCTTCCCAGTGGCGATAGGCCTCTACCTGATAGACCAGGACGGCGCGCTGCTCGCCGCCGTGGCCGGCCAGGTCTCCCTGGCCGTCGCCCTCCAGATTCAGGCGGCCGACGCGGCAGCGCCCGTAAACGGGGTACTTCCAGATGCCGGTATGGACGGTGCGGCCCTTCCATGCGACGTCGCGCGGCAAGCCGACGTTTACCGATACCAGTCTCGCCATGATCGTCTCCGAGGCCGCGCGGACTTGTTTCGAGGTCCCCGCCTGCGCGGCGGCTTTCGGGGTTCAAGCCTGGGCAGCGCCAATGGTGGCCGCGACCATGCCGATCATAGACATTTCCGCCGGCAAGCGGCGGTTTCCCGGCACGCGGGCATGGCCCGTGCTGCCCGGGCGCTTCAACCAGACGTCCCCGGAGGACCAACCATGAGACTTTATCGTGCCCTTTTGCTATCTTCCTTCGCCGCGCTCGTCGGTATCTCGGGCTGTGCCAGTCGCGATAGCGGCGGCCGCCAGGCCATGCTGACCGCCAGCGACCAGACCTTCCTGGAAAATGCCGCCCAGGGCAACCAGGCGGAAATCCAGGGCAGCAAGATGGCGCTGGACAAGAGCACCAGCAGCGACGTACGCGCCTTCGCGCAAACGATGATCAAGGACCACACCGCCGCGAACGAGAAACTGACCGCTTTGGCCACGCGCAAGGGCTATAACCCGCCGACCGCGCCGTCCATGATGCAGGCCACCGAATTGAAGGGCTTGAACCTGTTCTCGGGCAACGCCTTCGACAAGGCCTATGTGGATCGCATCGGCATTGCCGCGCATGAGGCCACTATCCGGCAGTTCGAGACCGCCGCGCAAAGCGCCGACGATGCGGACATCCGGGCCTTCGCGCAAGGCATGCTGCCGGCGCTGCGGCACCACCTGGAGATGGCGCAGGCGCTGAACCAGCGGCAGAAGTCGCAATAGGCATAGACATCGGGCTGGCACACCGGTCGACAAGGGACCGCGTGTGCCGCCACGCCGCTATCACCGATTGACCAGGCGCGGTGCCTGCTCTTCGGTCGGTATAGCCGACACCACGAGATTCCGGCCCATCGCCTTCGCCGAATACAGCGCCGCGTCCGCGCGCGCCATCAGATCGGCCAGCGTGTCGCCGGGTTGGCATTCGTCCACGCCGGCGCTGAAGGTGCACGATATTTCCCCGCAATGCGCGGACAGCCGGGACTCGGTGACGCGCACGCGCAGGCGGTTGAGCAGCGCTTCGGCCTCTTCGCCGCGGGTGTCCGGCAGCAGGATGGCGAATTCTTCGCCGCCCAGGCGGCCGAAGATATCGCCCGCGCGGATATGCCGGGCGACGATGGACGAAAAGTACGACAGCGCCAGATCGCCCGCCGCATGTCCGTGGGTGTCGTTGATCGCCTTGAAGTGATCGATGTCCAGGATGGCGATCGCGAATGTGGACTGGGTGCGCCGCGCGCGTTCCAGGTGTGCTTCGGCCTGCGCCATGAATTCGCGCCGCGTCAGCGCGCCGGTCATTTCATCGATGGTTGCCAGGCGTTCCATCAATTCGGCCATGCGGTCGTATGCCAGCATGACCGCGCCGATGGCCAGGCACGGCAGCGTGACGATGCCCGTCGCGATAAAGCCGATGTTGGACGCGTTGGGCTGCATGAAATGCGTGTGGTTCTCCAGGCCGAGCACGACGGCGAGGGCGCGCGCCGCATGCACCAGGCCGCCCGCCGCGGCGACGGCGGCCACGAAGAAATAGCTGTAGGCGGGCCGATGGCGCGGACGGTGGCTGTAGGCGGTCCAGCTGACGGCCATGCGCACATATCCCAGAAAGGTCGAGACGATCACGATGCGCGCATTTAGGCTGGGCGTGAGGTAGGTGAAGTACGCCAGCCCGCCAATGGCGATCGCGTAGGCCGCCATCTCGTCGAGCCGTATCGCGCGCAGGCCGAAGAAGCGCCGGTATCCATGCAACACCAGCAATCCCGCGGTAAGGAACAGCGCGCCGGCGGCGGCGATGGTCAGGCGCGGCGGTGAAATGCTGTTCAGCGCCAGCAAGAACATGGACAGCACGATGAGGGAGTGCGCGCAGATCCACGATGCCACGCCCGGGATCCGCGTGCGCAACAGCGAGCCCAGCACCGCAGTGCTTACCACGCCGGACATGATGCCGATCACATAGAGGGCGACAGGGCTGAACATGGATTCCTGGGCGGATCGAGAGGGCGAGTCGTGGGCCGCCCGGGCCTGGGCTGGCGGGGGGGGCCACAGGCAGGCCAGGGCGGCCCGCGCCCATTATTGCCCGTAAATACTTGTAAACATTTGCGTTAAGACAAATTTTCCTGCGGCGGTCCGGGCCGGCCCGGACCAGGAAGGATTCAGCGGCCCAGCCACGCCGCCGGGATGGCGATGTCGAACCGTCCCCTTATATCCACCCCGCCCCTGATTACCGCGCGACACATGTGAAACGCCCGGGCGCGATGCGGGCTGGGCGATCGACGTTACGCTGTTCGATCGTCCCGCTCGCCGATCCGCCGATCCGTCGATCCTGCCGGTTGCCGGTGGGCCGAATCCGTTCAAGACATGGTGACGCACCGATGGCATACACGCAGTTCCCGCAGCCCGATAACTTCCTTTCCGCGCCTTCGGCTTCAGCCGGCGCGCAAGGCTACGCCGCCCGGATCGGCGCCGCGCCCGCCGGTGCCAGGCCCCGCCGGCGCGCCGGCGCCAGGGCCGCGGCCCCCGCGCTTCTTGCCGTCGCCGCGGGCTGCATGGCGCTGGCCGGATGCACCAGCACGCCCCGGCAGGCTTACCCCGAGACCTTCAAGGACACGAGTACGTATTCCCGCTCGTATGCGGCCTCCGACGCGGCGACCTGCGAAGCCGCGCGGCGGGCGCTATTGAGCCAGGGCTATACGATCGGCAAGGCGCAGACCGACGGCGTGGAGGGACAGAAAAACTTCCAGGTCCAGGACGAGAACCAGCAGCACCAGGTGATCTCCTTCCACGTGGTGTGCGCCTCGGATCACCACGCGTCGCCGAAGACCACCGTCTTCGTGAACGCGGTGCAGGACAGGTACATCATCAAGAAAACCAGCAGTTCGGCGGGAGTGGGCTTGAGCGTGCTGGGGTCGGTCTCGATGCCGTTCGGCTCCTCCGACGATTCGCTGGCCAAGATCAGCAGCGAAACGATTTCGGCGTCGTCCTTCTACGAAGGCTTTTTCGACCTGCTGCAGCGGTATCTGCCGCAAAGCGGACCGGCGGGCGGCGCGGCGCCGGCGTCGTCCGACGCGAGCTCGCCGGCCGCGAAAATGCCCACGCCTGCCGCGGCGCCCGCGCCCTCGCCACCGCCTTCCTCGCAGGGTGCCGCATCCGGGGGCACCGCGCCCGCCGCCAAGCCGGCCGCCGGGCAGCCGCAGGACACCCCGTCGTCCGCCGCGCCATCGTCCCAGCCGGATGCATCCACGCCGGCGTCTCCGGCCGCGCCAGCCTCCTCGCCAACTCCCTCCTCACCCCCGTCTTCGCCGCCCTCTTCAACCTCCTCTTCGACCCCCTCTTCGACCCCGCCGCCGGCTCCCGCATCGGCCCCCTCGTCCGGTCCTGCGACCTCTGGCGATGGCGGCGCGGGTGGGACCACCGCGACCCCGTAGCGCGCCGTTTCGCGACGCACGCGTCGACCGGCGCGGCGTCTTCCGGCGCGGCCGGGCCTAGTTCGCCCCGGCTTCCGGACCGCGCCGTCGGGCGGCGCTGTCGCGTATATGCGTCACGATGGCGTCGGCGATGCGCCTGGCGGCGGATACCGGCGGCGTTGCTTGCGCGCCCTTGCCCAGCTGCAGGCTGCCGCCGCCTCGCAGGATCGCGATCCCGCTCTCGGCCGCGATGGCCGCGGCCGCGCGGCGATGGTCATCGGCCATCGAGGCGGTTTCATCGATGACCACGGTGCCCGGTAGCAGCGACGCGACCTCGCTGACCATCGATACCGAGTCGCCCGGGACGTGGATGCGGCCGGTGGGGCCGGTTGCTTCCCGGTATGCGTGCAGCAGGGGGCGGTACGCGCTGGGCGAGTCCCGGTGCTGGAAATCGAAAACCTGTACCTCGGCGTTCGGATAGCCGCGCAAGGCTTCCTCGAAGGCCCGGGTGACCTCGTCGCGGATGCCGGCGCGATGCGGGTTGGGGCTGATTTCGACGCCGTCCGACCCGAACTTGCCGGTGCGCGGGCTGCTGACGATCACGAAGCGGCAACGTTCGCGTCCGGCCAGTTCCAGCTTGGCGATGCGATGGGCCTGCATGCGCGCGTCCTCGGCGCCAAGGCGGCGTAGGGTCGGCGTGACGGTGTCCTCGCTTTCTTCGACGACATCGCCGCCCAGCAGGATCGATACGGTATCGCCATCGATGGGTGGCAAGGGCGGGTAGCCCCGCGTCCTGTAGTCGCGCGCGGCGGTGGCGATGGAGGCCTCGTCCACGTCGTGGGCCACGCCGGGCAGCAGCTCCAGCGTCGTCTTCGACGCCAGTGCGTCGCGCTGTGCGTCCGTGATCGCCGATGCGGGCAATGCGACCACCGAGGGCAGGTGGCGGGCCTTGATGATGTCGTCGGTCAGCTTATGGCCGGTGTAGGCCGTGATGACGATATCGTCGGTGGGGACGTCGCCCAGCGCGCCGGCCAACGCATGGTCCGAGCCCGCCAGGATGAAGATCAGCCGCTCGTACTCGCTGAAGTCTATCCGGTCCGTCCATTCCTTCAGCGTCACCGTCAGCGCGCGTTCGAGTCCCATGCGATCGCGCCCGGCGAGCAGCAGGCTGTCGCACGAGATCTCGCCGGGTTGATGAAGACCCGCCTGGACCAGGGCGCGCATCGTTTCCGCCGCGACCGCGCGCGCCTGGTTGCGGTCTCCCACGCGGTCGCGCGGCGCGGCGGCAATCAGTTTGACGTATCTTGGAAGAACCGCATCGGCCGCATGGCGTGCGTGCGCGCAGGCTTCGGTGGCGCGTCCGGGTGTGGGGCTGTCGCGCCCCCCTTGCAATGGATGCCGGGGCGGCGGGCTGGTAGCCGCCGGCGTACTGGCCGCCGTTTGCATGGCGGTGCCTGATCCATGGATCTGCATGCGGATGTCCTATCGAGCGGGTCGGCGCGCGGACTCGGCGCCGCGCGCAAAGCCGCGACGATAGGGCCAAGGGGCATGCGGGACGGAAGGTCCGCGCGCTTATTCGGACGGGTCCTTCCCGGCCGGCGCTTACATCTTGCCGCGTACAAACGCGCGCCGGTGCTTTAACGTAAGGATGGCCGTCCCGATCCCTTTTTCGTCCACCGCTGGGTGGGCCCTTCGAAAGGAGACTCCATGGTTACCACAGTTACGCCGTTTCTGATGTTCCAGGGCGATGCGAGCGCCGCGATGGACTTCTATACGACGCTGTTCCCGGATAGCGAGGTCGTGCACGTGCAACGCTACCAGGCGGGGGAAGCGGGCCCGGAGGGATCGATCATGCGCGCCACCATGCGCATCATCGGCCAGACGCTGATGTGCATCGACAGCCCCGTGAAGCACGAATTCACCTTCACGCCGGCGTTTTCCCTATTCGTCGAATGCGATTCGGAAGACGAGTTCGAGCGGTTGGCGACGGCCCTGTCGCGCGACGGCATGATGTTGATGGAACCGGACAATTACGGGTTCAGCCGGCGTTTCGCCTGGATGAACGACCGCTTCGGCGTGTCCTGGCAACTGAACCTGCCCTAGCCCGCGGCCTCGGTCCCGCCCCGGCGATAAACGACGGCATGTCCGCCATCGTCCACCGCCGGTTTTGCGAAGTGCCTTTATTCGCCGCCGGCGCCGTGGGCATCCAGCTGGCGCAGTTCCTGGACCGACGCGCGCGTGCCGGGTATCTCGGAACCGCGCAGCGAATGGCCGGCGGTCTCCACCACGTGCCGCAGCGCCCACGCACCGACCACGCACGCGCCCATCATGTAGTACGCGGGGACCATATTGCTGCCGGTCGCGGAGATCAGCCAGTCGTTGATGGCGGGTGCCGTGCCGCCGAACAGCGAAGTCGACACGTTGTAGGCGATGGCGAAGCCCGCGAAGCGCACATGGGTGGGGAACATCGCCGGAAAGGTGGCGGATATGGTCGCCAGCTGCGGCGCGTACAGCAGGCCCAGTACCGCATATCCGACGATGGCGCCCGTCAGGCCGGTGGCCATCAGGTGGAACATGGGAATCGCCATCACGAACAAGCCGATGAGCGACGCCCACCATACGGGCTTGCGGCCCACCCGGTCGGATAGCCGGCCGATGAAGGGCAGGAAGACCATCATGAACAGCATGCCGATGATGGGAACGATCAGCGCCTCTTGCGTGCTCAAGCCGAGCTGGTTGGCGAAGTAGGTGGGCGAGAAGCTGAGCAGCGTGTAGTTGACGACGTTAAGCGCCACCACCAGCCCCGCCAGTGCCAGCACCTGGCCCTTGTAGTCGGTGCATACGTCCTTGACGCTGCCTTTCTGTTCCTGTTCGGCGCGTTCGTTCAGCACTTCCTCCGCTTCGCGGAAGACCGGCGTTTCCTGCAGGCGCGAACGCAGGTACATGCCTATCATGCCCATGGGCAGCGCCAGGAAGAACGGGACGCGCCAGCCCCAGGCATGCATGGCCGCATCGTCCAGCGCCATGGAAAAGCCCAGCATCAGCAGCGCTCCCAGCGAGAAGCCGCCCAGCGTGCCCAGTTCCAGGAAGCTGCCGCAGAAGCCGCGCTGCTTGTCCGGCGCGTATTCCGCCATGAAGGTCGCCGCGCCGCCGTATTCGCCGCCGGTGGAAAAGCCCTGCACCATGCGCAGCAGGACCAGCAGCGCGGGCGCCCACAGGCCGATGGTTTGATGCGAGGGAATCAGGCCGATGCAAACCGTGGCGCCCGACATCAGCAGGATCGTCAGCGCCAGGACAGCCTTGCGGCCCAGGCGATCGCCCAACGGGCCCCAGAACAGTCCCCCGAATGGACGCACCAGGAAAGAGATGGCGAAGGTGGCCAGCGCGAACAGCGTGGCTTGCTGCATATCGCCCGGAAAGAAGGCGGCGGAAATGTATGACACGCCGTAGGCGTAGATGCCGTAATCGAACCATTCCGTCGCGTTGCCGATCGCCGATGCGGCGATGGCGCGGTTCAATACGTGTTTGGGGGGACGCTCAGTGGCTGTGGATATCGCCATCGATTCTCCTGTTGTTCTCGTGGGTTTGCCGCAGGATGAAGCTGCCAGGCCTTACGATGGTTGGCTACGGAAGCGGGCCCGCCCTGCTCGCGGCTATCAGGGTATCCAGGTGAAACTGCGTGGACAAGCGCGTGGCACCAAAGATGAAAAAGTATGTTTCTTTATGCGCGGTGCCACACGCGTCATCCCCTTGGCGTGCAAGCCCATGCATGGAAAGATCGAGTTACAAGAACCTTTACGAAGGAAGGAACGCATGAAGCCCGTCAAAATCCCCGGACCCGATCATCCCATCACCATCGAGCGCAATCCCAGGCGCGTTGTCGTATCGCTGGGCGGGCGCGTGATCGCCGATACGCGTGAAGCGCTTACGCTGCGCGAGGCCAACTATCCGGCCGTGCAGTACATCCCCCGCAAGGATGCCGACATGGCGCTGCTGCAGCGGACCGACCACGCAACGTATTGCCCCTTCAAGGGCGATTGTTCCTACTACAGCATTCCTGAAGGAGGCGCCCGCGCGACGAACGCGGTGTGGACGTACGAAGATCCGCATTCCGCCGTGACGCAAATCGCGGGGCACCTGGCCTTTTATCCGGAGAGGGTCGACGCCATCGAGGAACGCGGCTAGGGGCGACGGCGTCTTCTCGCACGGAGAATCACTGAAGGCGCTTCCGTCGGCAGGCCGTTCAGTGGAGCAGCTTGATATTGCGCATCCGAAGAATTCCGTTCCATCGGTCGGTCTCTTCGGCGATCAACGCTTTGAACGCCTCCGGCGTATTGGGTTGCGGGGGCGTGGCAAAGGCTTGCTGCGCCATTGCATCGTGCAGCGCCGGCTCCATCAGCGCCGCATTGATCGATCGGTTGAGTTTCGCGACCACATGCGGTGGTGTGCCGGCCGGCACCAGCAGGCCGCTCCAGGCCCCGAGCTCGACGCCCGACAGCTCCGACACGCCGGCTTCATCGAGCGTCGGAGCATCGGGCAAGGCTGGTGTCCGCAGCGAGGACATCATGACGACCGGCTTGAGCCTACCCGCCTGTATATGGGGCAAGCCCTCGGCCACAGTCGCGATATATACGTCTATCCGGCCTCCTATCACGTCCGTCAGCGCTGGGGCGCCACCGCTGTAGGGAACATGTTGCATTTCGATATCGACTTCCTGTTGCAGCAATTCGCAAAGCAGATGCGATGTTGTTCCCAACCCGGAAGACGCGCAGCTTACCGCTCCGGGATATGTGCGGGCCAGTCTCACGACATCCTGTACGGTAGCGATGGGCGTATGTACGCTGGTCACCATGACGAACGGTATTGTTGCGACCAACCCCACGGGAACCAGATCGCGTGAAAAGTCGTACTTCATGGTCCCGTACATCGTTTTGTGTATGGTGTTCGGTCGGCCCCCGAGAAAAATCGTATAGCCGTCCGGTGTCGCGCGCGAGACATATTCGGCGCCTATATTGCCGCCCGCGCCAGGCTTGTACTGGATGATCATCTTTTGCCCGAGCGCCTCCCCCAAGTGGCGCGCGAGGAGGCGGGCCAGCGTATCGGCGCTGCCGCCGGCCGGGTAGCCGATTACCAGGGTAACCGGCCGCTGCGGATATACCGCCTCCTGGTCGGATGCCATCGCTCCCCATGGCAGGGCGACACCCGCCAAGGCAATGGCTGCGAGGCCTTTCTTGAAATGCTGCATCTCGTTTCCGTTCTGATATTGCGGGCGACAGTCGGGCATGGCTCTATGAAGGCCTGCCGGTTTGACTTCGGGATGATGTTCGCCCTGAGCAGGGCGAGAGCGCGTCTGTAACGGTGCTCGCCGCACACGTTCCGCGGGACGGTCACAGGCAGCGGGCGGGGGAAGACCACAGATGGGGAAACGCGGCGCTCGCGCCGGCCCGGTCCCGGGCCGCATGTCTCGCTATGGCCGGCCGTTTCGGATCGACCGGCCATTATCTTTATTCGTAATGCTTGCCCAGGGCCAGCAGCTCTGGCGTGCCGATCAGCGCGTTGAGCTGGTCGAAGTCCAGCATGGCGTCGCGCCAGGGCGCGGTGGTGCCTTGTTCGCGCAGGCTGCCGTAGTAGCGCTGCAGCATGTGCGATACGGCGCGCGCCGTGCCGCCGGGGAATATGACGATGGAAAATCCCTTGGCCGCGAGTTCGGCGGCGCTTTTCACGGGCGTCATGCCGCCTTCGACCATATTCGCCAGCAGCGGCACGCGCTTGCCGAAGCGCTTGCAGGCCGCCTCCATTTGCTCGTCGGTGCGCAGGGCTTCGACGAAGATCGCGTCGACGCCGCATTCCAGGTATTGCTCGGCGCGGTCCAGGGCGGCGTCCAGCCCTTCGACCGCGAGCGCATCGGTACGTGCCAGGATCAGGGTATCGGCGCTATGGCGCGCGTCCAGGGCCGCGCGCAGCTTGCCGCGCATTTCCGTCGCCGGCACGACGCTCTTGCCGTTCAGGTGGCCGCAGCGCTTGGGAAAGCCCTGGTCCTCCAGCTGGATCATCGCCGCGCCGGCACGCTCGAAGCCGCGCACCGTGCGCTGTACGTTCAGCGCGTTGCCGAAGCCGGTATCGCCGTCGACGATGACGGGGCACGCGACGCGTTCGGTAATGCGGGCCAGCGTCTGTTCGACTTCGGTATAGGTGGTCAGGCCCACGTCGGAACGCCCCAGCCGCGTGTAGGCGATCGATGCGCCCGACAGGTAGAGCGCATCGAACCCGGCCTGCTCGGCGATCAGGGCCGACAGCGCGTCATAGATGCCCGGCGCCAGGATGGATTGGCCCGCGGCGAGTTTCTGTTTCAGGGTATTCGGCATCATGCCCTCATGGGATTGGGTTTGAGCGTGCCGTCGGCCAGCCTGCGCTTGAGCAGATTGAGCAGGCCGCCGGCGCGTACCATGTCTTGCAGGAAATCCGGGATAGGTTCGCAGGCCAGGATGGCGCCGTCGGCGCGCGTGATGCGCCCGGCATCCAGGTCGATGGCGATCGGTTCGCCTTCCTGGATGGCTTCCGCGTCGGGGCAGGTCAGCAGCAGCAGGCCCACGTTGAAGGCGTTGCGGAAGTACAGGCCGCTGAAGCTGGGGGCGATGACCGCGCACAGCCCCAGCGCCACCAGGGCCGAGGCGGCCTGTTCGCGCGACGAGCCGATGCCGAAGTTGGGGCCGGCGACGATGACGTCGCCCGGACTGACGGCCGCGGCGAATTCCGGCCGCACGCGCTCCAGGCAATGGCGAGCGATTTCATCGAGGGCGAATTTCATGTACGCGCCCGGCGCGAGCTGGTCGGTATCGATGTCGGCGCCCAGGCGCCAGACTCGGTGGGTGGTCATTGCAGCATCTCCCGGGGATCGATAAGGTGTCCGGCCACGGCGGCCGCGGCCACGGTATAGGGCGAGGCCAGATAGACCTGGGCCGTGCGCGCCCCCATGCGGCCCTGGAAATTGCGCGCGGTGCTGGCGATGACGTTGGCGCCTTCCGGGATGGATCCGCCATAGCCGGAACAGGCACCGCAGGAATTGGGCAGCACGGCCGCGCCGGCGCCCACCAGCGCGGCCATGACGCCTTCGCTTTCCGCCTGCCGCTGGTCGCGCGCGCTTGCCGGCGCGACCATCAGCGTAACGCCGGGCGCGACACGCCGCCCGCGCAGCACGCTGGCGGCGGCACGCAGGTCCTCCAGCTTGGCACCGGTACAGGCGCCGATGTAGGCCACGTGCATGGGCGTTCGCGGATAGTCGGTGACCGGCCGCGAATTGGCGGGGCTGTGCGGCGCGGCGACGTGTGGCGCCAGCGTGGAGGCATCGAAACGGTAGCGTTCCGCGTCCGCTTCGGGGTCGGACTGCCAGCGCTCGATCTCCATGGCCCGCGCCACGCCGGCCTGCTCCAGGTAGGCGACGGTCTTCTCGTCGGGCGCGACCAGGCCGACCTGCGAACCGATTTCCGCCGACATGTTCGACAGCGTCATGCGCTCTTGCATGGAAAGGGCGCGCACGGCGGGGCCGCAGAACTCCACGGCCTGGTAGCGGCCGCCGTTCATGCCGAAGCGGCCGATCATGTGCAGCATCATGTCCTTGGCGGTGACGCCGGGCGCAAGCGTGCCGTCCCAGTGCATCATCAGCGTGCGCGGCACCTGGATCCAGATCTCGCCGCTGGCCACCACGCCCAGCATCTCGGTGCTGCCGACGCCGAACATATACGCGCCGAACGCCCCGCCGGTGGGCGAGTGGGAATCGCCGCCCACGCACAGCATGCCGGGTCGGATATGGCCGTGTTCCGGTACGACCACGTGGCAGATGCCCACCGAGTCGTAGACGTGCGGCAATGCCTGTTCGGCCGCCCAGTCGCGCGCGATGCGTACGATCCGGCGCGACTCGTCGTCGGCTTCCGGCACATAGTGATCCATCACCAGGACCACCTTGTCGCGGTCCCAGATGCCGGTGCCCAGGGACTCCAGCATGGGTTTGAGGCGGCGCGGGCCGCTGGAGTCGTGGAACATGGCCAGGTCCACGCGGCAGGTCACGATGTCGCCGGGCGCGACGGCGTCGCGGCCGCTGGCGGCGGCAAGCAGTTTCTGGGCCAGGGTCTGGGCGGGCATGGGGGCCTCTCCGATGTCAGGGCGTTGTGGCGGGGGCGCCAGGGCGGCGGCGCATGATGGCGGCGGTCGCGGCGGCGCCTCAGGGCGCGCCCGGGCCGGCCGGCAGCCACACCGGCGCGCCCGCGGTTTCGTGCGCGGCCATGTCCAGGCGGTACTCGAACCGGTCCGGCCGGTAGCGTGCGTCCAGGTATTCGACTGGGCGCCCGGCGGCGTCGCGGACCACGCGGCGGATGTTCAATAGCGGGGAGGCGACCGGCACGTCCAGCGCCTGCGCGACAGCCGGCTCGGCCAGCACGGCGTTGATGCTTTGTTCGGCGCCCGATACGCGGATACCGAGTTCGCCGAAGATCTGCAGCAAGGGTTTGCTGCCCAGCGCCTTGCGCGAGATGCGGCGCCCGATGGCGTCCGGGACGTAGGTCTGCAAGTAGGAAAACGGCTCGCCCTGGTGGCTGCGCACGCGCAGCGACCGGTGCACCGCAGAACCCGCGTCCACTTCCAGGCGCGCGGCGACCGCCGGCGTGGCGGGTTCCACCGCCAGTTCCAGCAGTTTGACCTGCGTGCGCATGCCCATGCGCGCAAGATGCGCCATCAGCGCGTCCACCGTGGCGCCTTGCTGCGGCGCCGACAACTGCGACGGCGCCTGGGCGAAGGTGCCGCGGCCCTGCCGCCGCGAGACCAGGCCTTCCTGGGCCAGCGCGTCCAGGGCCCGCCGCACGGTCAGGCGCGATACGGCGTATTCCTGCGCCAGCGCGTTTTCTCCGGGCAGCGCTTCCTCGGCGCCGTAGACGCCGTCCAGCAGGCGCTGGCGCAGCAACAGATAGACCTTGTGATAAAGCGGTAGCGGGCTGTTCATTCCGGTTGCCAGGTGTCGGTCCGCGCGCCGGGTGTCATTCGACCGTGGCGCCGGTGAATTTCACCACTTCGGCGTAGCGGTCGATGTCCTCGTCGACGAATTTCTTCAGTTCCGCGGGCGTGCTGCTGACGGCGGACGCGGATTCCTTTTCCAGCAGGCGGCGGAAATCCGGTGCGGCGACGGCCTTGCGCGCGGCGTCGTTCAGCCTGGCCAGCGTGTCGGCCGGCAGTTTGGCCGGCCCGAACAGCGCGAACCAGGCATTGGACTCGAAGCCCTTGATGGTATCGCCGATCGGGGGCACGCCGGGCAGCGAAGCCAGCGGCTTGGCGCTGCTGACGCCCATGGCCTTCAGGGCGCCGCTCTTGATATGGGGAATGACGTTGAGCGTGCTGCCGAACATCATGTCCACCTGGCCGCCGAGCAGGTCGGTGAGCGCCGGTGTCGTGCCTTTGTAGGGGACGTTGACAATGTCCAGGCCCGACATCATCTTCATGCGTTCTCCGGCCATGTGCAGGGACGAGCCGATACCGCCCAGGGCCATGGTGTACTTGCCGGGCGACGCCTTCGCCAGCTTGATGAGATCCGCCATGTTATTGGCGGGGAAATCCTTGCGGGTGACCAGCACGCTGGGGACGGTCGCCAGCATGCTGACGGGCGTGAAATCCGCGCGAGGATCGAACGGCAGGTTCTTGTAGAGACTGGCGTTGATCGAGAAGCTGCTGAAGCTGACCAGGAGCGTGTTGCCGTCCGCCGCGCTTTTCGCGACGTAGTCCGCGGCGATATTGCCGCCGGCGCCAGGCCGGTTTTCCACGATGACGGTGCGTGCCAATTCCTTGCCCATGGTGGCGCCGATGCTGCGCGCCACGGTGTCGGTGGTGCCGCCGGGCGGGGCGCCGACCACCAGCCGGATGGGCGGCGCGGTCTGCGCGGCGACGGGGATGGCATGGGCGCCGGCGGCGAAGGCCGCGAGGGCGCAAGCGAGGGCACGACGGGAAGGCCGCATGGTTGTCTCCTGTATAGTTGTACTGATAACAATACAAGTAGGATAACGCTGGAATGCCGGCCTTGTCGAGCGGTCGCGTCGCGCGCGTCAGACGTCGGTATCGGGCCCGCCGGCGGCCAGCGGCAGCGCGATCCCGCGTTCGCCGAAGACGTGCCGGACTTCGCTCAGGCCGTTCAGCGCGGCGGGAAAGCCCGCATAGATCGCCGTCTGCATGACGATTTCCACGATCTCGGCCGGTGTGCAGCCCACATGCAGCGCGGCGTGCAGGTGTACGCGCAATTGCGGCGCGGCGTTGCCCAGCGCGCACAGCGCGGCGACCACGGCAAGTTCCCGTTCGCGCAGGCCCACACCGGGCCGCGCGTAGATGTCGCCAAATGGAAATTCGACCACATAGGTCGCGAAGTCGGGGAAAGACTGCCGCAAGGTCTCGACGACCGCGACGCCCGTGTCGCCGTCCACCTTGCGCAGTTGCTCCAATCCTGTGATGTATCGCTGGGAGGTCATGGTTCCTGTCCTTTTTGCATGTGCATGTGCGTTTGCCGGAAGCCGGCGCGGGGGATGCGCGCAGCCGTGGACCCAACTCTATGGGCAGCCGCGGCGGACGGGAATGACCGATTTCGTGATACCTTTTCGGTATGAATAAAGCGCTAGATTCGCGTGGCCTCGAATTGTTCCTGGCGGTGGCGGATACCTTGAGCTTCCGTCAGGCGGCGGAACGCCTGCATATTTCGCAGCCGCCGTTGAGCCGGGCGATACGCCAGCTGGAGGACCGGTTGGGGACGCCGCTTTTCCTGCGCGATACCCGATCGGTGCGGCTGACGGCGGCGGGCGAACGCCTGCTGCCTTATGCCCGCAAGATCATGTCGCTGCTGGCGCAGGCGCAGGCCAGCGTGGCGGCGCCGGTCTTGCCCACCCGCCTGCGGCTGGGTATGACGACCGCGGTGGAGCCGCCGTGGTTTCGCGGGCTTGTGGCGCGCATCGAAGCGTCGGGGCGTTTCGATACGGTGATCGTGGTGTCCGATACCTCGCCCAGGCTGGTGCGGCGATTGCGCGCCCGCCAGCTGGATGCCGCGCTGATCGCGCTGCCTACCGAGACCGAAGGCCTGGCCGTCACCGTGCTGGACCGCCAGTCCATGGTGGTCGCCCTGTCCAGCGCGCATCGCCTGGCCCGGCGCAGGACCCTGTCATTGGCCGATCTTGCCCGGGAAAGGCTATTCATGTTCGAACGCGCGCGCCAGCCTGCATTCTTCGACCATTGCCATGCGGTGTTCCGCCGCCATGGTTTCGAGCCGCGCACGCTGCGCGAACCCGCCGATCACCATGTCCTGCTGGCGGGCGTGGCCGACGGCGCCGCGTTTGCCTTGTTGCCGCGCTCTTTCACATCCTTGAAGCGTGCCGGCGTCAGCTACCGGCCGCTGAAGGAAGGGGAAGAGCTCGCGGTATCGGTGGGGCTGGCCACGCAGGAGGACCGCGCCGGGCTGCGGGTTCTGCTGTCCCGATACGCGTCCGGCCGGCGTTGATCGACGCGCGCGATCCGCTGCGTGGGCGCGCCAGGGTCAATCCAGTCCGAAGGCCTCGCGCAGGGCCAGCTGGCCGGGCGGCGTGACGGTTACCGCGCGTCCGCCCGGCGCGCGGCGCATCCACCCCTGCGTAAAGCAGCAGTGGCAGAGCGCGGCGCCCAGCGCGCCGCCGATGTGCGGGCGCCGTTCGCTCCAGTCCAGGCAGGGCCGGCAGAAGACCCGTCCGGATGTTTTGTGGCCCGCCCGCGCGGCGGCCGCTTCCAGGTCCACGCCCAGGCCGCGCAGGAACGATGCGCCGTCGGCGGTCAGCACGCCGCCGTCGGGCGAGAGCTCGACATGGCCGCGCGCCACCAGGCGGTCGGCCATCGCCACGGCGATTTCCCCCGCCAGATGGTCGTAGCAGGTGCGGGCGTAGCGCAGCGCGGCGTCGCGCGGGCCGACGCGCGGCGGCGAAGGGCGGGTCGCCGCCTCCGGACCGCGCAGCTCGCTGGCCACGGCCATCATGCCTTCCACCATGCGTGCCACCGCCGGGGAAGCCAGCCGGTGGTAGCGATGGCGGCCCTGGCGTTCCACCACGATCAACCCCGCATCGACGAGCCGTGCCAAATGGCCGCTGGCGGTCTGCGGCGTAATGCCCGCGACACGCGCCAGCTCGGTCGCGGTCAGGGCGCGGCCGTCCATCAGCGCGGTGAGCATGCCGGCGCGCGCCAGGTCGCCGATCAGCGCGGCCGTGCGGGCGAGCATGGAATGGTTGGACATCGGGAACTCCTCGGGCCTGGAAGCGCGCGTCGCGTCGACAGGCCCTCCGCATCGAAACGATGCTAGCACCGTGCCGGTGCCGGTGTTACGGCGCGCGCCGAACTGTCGGGCGCCGCGGACCGGCCCCGTTTTGGCAGGAAAAGAAGGTTTGTTGTCGCACGCGCGCGCGGCCCGGCCGATAGTCTTGCTCGTGGGCGGCGCCATGCCGGCGCCGGCATGAACGGAACGCTTCCACGATGTCCACGACCGCTCTCCGGGGCGCGCGCAACGCCCGCGTCCTGGCGATGTGCCAGGGGCTGTATACCTGCGCGATATCCATCGACCTGACGCTGACCGGCTTGACGGGCTACCAATTGGCGCCGGACAAGGCGCTGGCCACCCTGCCCTTCGCCCTGATCACGGTAGCCGGCGCGGTGACGACCTGGTTCGCGTCCTTCCTGTTGCAGCGCTGGGGGCGGCGCGCGGGATTCGTGTTCGGCGCCTTGACCGGCGGCGCGGGCGGGCTGGTGTCCGTCTGGGCCGTTTTCCACGGCGATTTCTGGGCGTTCTGCTGCGGTACCGCGGCCGTGGGCGTCTTCCAGGCTTTCGCCCAGTACTACCGGCTGGCAGCGGCCGACGCCGTCGGCGACGCCGCCAAGAGCCGCGCGATTTCCATGGTGCTGGCAGGGGGTGTCGTGGCGGCCATCCTGGGCCCGGCGCTGGCGGCCTGGGCCAAGGATCTGTTTCCCGCGGCGCTGTTCGCGGGGGCCTATCTGATGGTCGCGTTGCTGGGCGGTGCATCGGCGGCGATCCTGTTGCTGGGGTACCGGGACGCGCCGACGGCCGATGCGGCCGGCACGCGGGCCGGCACGGACGCGGCCGCCCCGCCGGCGCGGCCGTTGGCGGAGATCGCGCGCCAACCGGTGTTCGTGGCCGCCGTGGCCAATAACGTGGTCGGCTCCGTGTCCATGATGGCCGTCATGACGGCGGCGCCGCTGGCGGCCGTGGCCTGTTCGCACACGATGGACCAGGGGGCCGGCATCATCCAGTGGCACCTGGTGGGTATGTACGCCCCCTCGTTCTTCGCCGGCGCGCTGATCGCGCGCGCCGGGTTGGCGCCGGTGCTGTATGCCGGCATGGCGCTGAACGTCATCAGCGCGCTGGCCGCCATGGCGTCCACCAGCCTGGCCGCGTTCCACGTCTCGCTGTTCGCGCTGGGCGTGGGCTGGAATTTCATGTTCGTGGGCGGGACCACGCTGCTGGCGCGCTCCTATCGTCCGGCCGAACGCGCCGCCACCCAGGGCTGCGCGGAGTTGCTGCGCTATATCGCGACGGCGTTGGCCACGCTGGCGGCGGGGCCGGCGCTGGACCGATTCGGCTGGTTCGCCCTGAATGCCGCTATGCTGCCGGTGATCGCGCTGGCCACCGGCATGACCTTGTGGTGGCATATGGCGACGCGGCGGGTCCGCGCGGCAGGAGTGGCGGCGTGACGGAATCGAGGAAAAATGACAGGCGATAGGCAGGACCCGAATGACGATGCATGGCCGGCGGATCGCCGCCTGGTGGTGATGCTGAGCTACCGTGGCGCGAACCTGCTGGATATCTCCGGCCCGGTGCAGGCGTTCGAGACCGCCGCAAGACAGGCGGTGGCATCCGGCGAATGGGCCGCCGCGCCTTACCGGACCGTCGTCGCGTCGGAGACCGGCGGACCGGTATTGACGGGCGCGGGGGTCGCGATCGACACCGTGCCGCTGGCCGCGCTGGACGGACGCGACATCGACACGCTGATCGCGCCGGGCGGCAGCCCGGACGGCCAGCCCGTGGCGGAACCCGCCCTGGTCCGCTGGATCGCTGGCCGGGCCGCGGCGGCCCGCCGGGTTTGCTCGGTGTGCACCGGCACCTTTCTTCTGGCCGAAGCCGGCCTGCTGCAGGGGCTGCGCGTGACCACGCACTGGCGCTGGGCGCAGCGCCTGCAGGCCATGTACCCCGGCCTGCTCGTCGATGCCGAACCGATCTTCATCCGCCAGGGCCGGATCTGGACGTCGGCGGGCGTGACGGCGGGCATCGACCTGGCCCTGGCACTGGTCGAGGCGGATCTGGGCCATCGCACCGCCCTGGCCGCGGCGCGCGACATGGTGATGTTCATCAAGCGGCCGGGCGGACAATCGCAGTTCAGTGTGCCCCTGCTGGCGCAGCATGGCGCGGGACAGGCGCAGTTCGCCGAACTGCATGCATGGATGGTCGCCCACCTGCACGAGGATCTGCGGGTGGAGCGCCTGGCCGAACAGGCCGGCATGGCGCCGCGCACCTTCGCGCGGGCGTATGCGGCGGCGGTGGGCCGTACACCGGCGAAAACAGTGGAATGCATGCGTTTCGAGGCGGCGTGCCGGGCGCTGGAAGCCAGTCCGGCTCCGCTGAAACGCATCGCGGCCGATACCGGGCACGGCAGCGAGCAGAACCTGCGCCGCCTGTTCCTGCGCCGCCTGCGCGTCACGCCGCAGCAGTACCGCGCGCGCTTCGCGCCGAACCACCCGATGCCGGCGTGAAGCCCGCATAAGCACATGCCTTCCAGGCATGAAGGACCGTGCTAGATTTGCCGGCTGCCCGCGTGCCATCCCGTTGGATTCCCTTTATCGATCAATCGGCGCGCGGCTTGGAGACGCCGCGTGTCGAGCTGGTTGAAGCATGGATTGAGCGCATTCGCGCCCGCGCCGCTTGGCGCCAGCGCACGCGATAAGTTCCTTGGCGCCGTGGGGGCGCTGCTGGGCCTGCTATGCACGGAATGGATCGCCCGCCACGCGCTGGGCGAGGCCAATCCGTGGTTCATCGCGCCGATGGGGGCGTCGGCCGTGCTGGCCTTCGCCGCGCCGGCCAGCCCCCTGGCGCAGCCCTGGTCGCTTATGGCCGGCAACGTCAGCGCGGCCTTGGTGGGCGTGTTTTTCGCGCAATGGCTGCCCGATCCCGGGCTGGCGGCCGCGTGCGCGGCCGCCGCCGCCATCGCGGTGATGTTCTCGTTGCGCTGCCTGCATCCGCCCAGCGGCGCCGTGGCGCTGACCGCCGTGCTGGGCGGCCCGTCCATCGCCAAGCTGGGCTATGCCTATGCGCTGTATCCCGTCGCGCTGAATTCCGCGGTGCTGCTGTGCATCGCGATCGTCTTCAATGGCGTGTTCCGCCGCAACTATCCCCACCGCCATGTCGGCATGGCGCCGGCCGCGCTGAACGCCGCGGCGGCCACCCGGCTGGGCTTCACTGGCGCCGATCTGGATGACGCATTGCGCAGCCATGGCCAGTTGCTGGACATCAGCAGGGAAGACCTGGCCGACATCGTCCTGGAAGCGGAGCGCCGTGCCAGCCTGAGGCGGTTCGGCGCTCTGGACTGCGGCCACGTCATGGCGAAGGACGTCGCGGTCGTGCGCGATGATGAAGCCTTGGACGTGGCGATGCGCCTGCTGGATCGGCACCGCCTTGCCGTCCTGCCCGTGGTGGACGGGCAAGGGAAATTGCTGGGATTGCTATCGCATGGCGATGCCGTTGCCCGCAAGGCGCGGCTGGAATTGGCGCCCGTGCCGGGCCTGGCGGGGCCGGCCCTGACCGTGCGCGATTGCATGCGTTCGGAGATCGCCTTCGCGACACCCGCGATGCCCGCGATCGAATTGGCCAAGCCCATGGCGCGCGGCATCGCCTGCGTACCGGTGGTCGATGACACGCGCATCCTGGTCGGCGCCATCTATCCGTCGCACCTGATCGATGCGCTGTACCAGATGACGCTGGCGTCGCCCGCGCCCGCCGCCATGCCCGCGCTGGACGTGGCCGCCTGAAGGGCGGCCCGGCCCGCGCGCCCGATACGTCCGGCGCCTAGCGCAGGACTTCGCCGTGCACGCCGGCGGCCAGCGTTTCGCTTTCCCAGCGCTTGCGCGGCACGACTTCGGCCACCGGGCCGCCCGGTGAACGGAACTTCACCGGCAGATGGCCGGGCTCGGTAAGGATTTCCCCGCCGTTTTCGGCGATCGACTTGATGAAGGCATCCAGATCGTCGACTTCCATGCCGATGTGATGGATGCAGGGCGAGGGGCCCGCGAATTCCGCTTCATCCGCGTCGGCCGATTCGTAGTGGATCAGCGTCAGGTCCATGTAGCCGTCGGTCAGGTGGCGCGAGATATGGTCGCCGCGCTTGCCCTTGCGCCGCACGGTATTGACGTGCGTGTAGCCGAATACGTTCTCGTAGAACGCGCTTTCCTTGTCCAGGTCTTCCACCCGGAAGGCGATGTGTTTGATGGGATTTGGCATTTTCGTCCTCCTTGGGGCGCATGCCGGCCGGCATGTCCTGCGGCCAGTGTAGGGTCGATGCTGAGGCACGGTCAAGCGAATCATTCGAATGATTCGAATTGATAAAATGCCGCCTTGCCCCTTCGTTCCATCCCCGCCATGCCCGCCAGCGCGCCGTCTTTCGACCAGCCCCTCTATGAAATCGTCCGTGCCGGCATCGTTGATCGCCTGCGCACGGGCGTCTGGGTCGCCGGCGATCGCCTGCCGCCGGAGCCCGAACTCGCCCGGCTGTTCGGCGTGGGGATCGGCACCATCCGGCGCGCGGTGGAACAGCTGGTGGCCGAACGCCTGCTGACGCGGCGGGCCGGCCGCGGTACCGAAGTGGCGCGCTTCACCGACGATCACGCATTCGATCTGTATTTCAACTATGTCGACGCGGCGGGAACGCCGGTGAAGGTGACGGCGGAACTGCTGTCTTTCGCCAAGGAACGCGCCACGGCGCGTTTCGCCGCCCTGTTCGGCATCGAGCGCGGCGGCTCGATCGTCCGCGTGGAAAACCTGCGGCGGATGGATGGCGTGCCCGTGATGCTGGACCGCCTGTGGATACCCACGAAGGTCTTCGCCGATCTATCGGCGCAGGACTTCGCGGCGCGGCGCGGCTCCATCTACGGCTACTACCAGGAACGCTATGGCGTCTCGGTGGTCCGCGTGTCGGAAGACCTGACGGCCGCGGAGGCCGACGATGTCGTGGCCGGTGCCTTCGGCCTGAAGCCGGGCGCGGCCGTGCTGCAGGTGGAGCGCACGGCTTATACCTTCCAGGACCAACCCGTGGAATTTCGCCGGCGCTATGTCGATACGCGCCACTGCGCGTATCGCAACGTGCGCGGCTTGCAGGACTGACGCGCGCCGGCCCTCAGGATTGCTTGGCGGCGCGTTGCGCGCGCCATGCCTGGTAGCGGGCCTGGTTGTCGGCGTTGGGGGGATACAGGCCCGGCAAGGGGGCGCCGCTTTCCACCTGCTCCATGATCCAGGTCTCCTGCTGTTCCTGTTCGACGGCGGCCTGCACCACCTCGTCCAGCAAGGCGTCGGGGATCAGTACCGCACCGTCGGCATCCAGCACGATGACGTCGTTGGGAAAGACCGCGACGCCGCCGCAGCTGATGGGTTCCTGCCAGCCGACGAAAGTCAGCCCGGCCACCGAAGGGGGCGCGGCCGCGCCGCGGCACCAGACGGGCAGTTCCGTGCCCAGGACCCCCGCGACGTCGCGCACCACGCCGTCGGTGACCAGCGCCGCCACGCCGCGCTTGCGCATGCGCGCGCACAGGATGTCGCCGAATATGCCGGCGTCGGTCACGCCCAGGGCATCGACAACGGCGATGCAGTCGGCGGGCATGGCTTCGATGGCGGCGCGCGTGGAGATGGGCGAGGCCCAGGAAGCGGGCGTGGCCAGGTCTTCGCGCGCCGGCACGAAGCGCAGGGTAAAGGCGCGGCCTACGATGCGTGGGCTGTCGCCGCGCAGGGGCGCGGCACCGCGGATCCAGACGTTGCGCAAACCTTTCTTCAGCAGGACCGTGGTCAGGGTGGCGGTGGTCACGTGGGACAGGGCCTGGACGATGCGCGGATCCAGCGGAACGGGTTGTGCGGTCATGGGGATTCCTGGAAGGGTTCGGTGCGGTGGCGGGCCGGGTGCCCACCCAACGATAGGCCCATCCAGCGCCGGCGGGCAAGTCGTTCCCGGCCGGCGGGGCCGTCGGGGACCGGCATGGCGCCCGCGTTCCTCGAGCTTGCCCGTGTCCGATTGATGTTGCGCAAGCCCTGCAATCCCAAATAACCTTCCCGGGCAGCCTCTCAGGCTTATGTCCCGCCAAACCGCACATCGAGGCATATCGACCATGGCCAAACCCAATGCCCTTCCGCGCTATCGCTCCAATCTTCAGGGCGAGGTCGACGGCGCGGCGATCTACGCGGCGCTCGCGGAGAGCGAAGCCGATCCCAAGCTCGCCGAGGTATTCCGCCGGCTCGCTGCCGTCGAACAGGCGCATGGCGATTTCTGGCGCAAGCGGATCGAGGCGCAAGGGGTGCAATTCCGTCCAACGCCTTCCGCGCGGGCACGTATCCTGGCGTGGCTGGCGCGGCGGTTCGGCCCCGCTTTCGTGCTGCCGACGCTGGCCGCGAACGAGACGCGCGATAGCGCCGCCTATGACGACCAGCCGGAAGCGCGGGGCGCGGGCCTGCCGGCGGACGAACGTTCGCACGCCCTTCTGATGCGCGCGGCCGCCGGCAAGGGCGGCCTCTCCGGCCCCACGCTGGCGCTGCTGGAAGGCCGCCATCGCGGTGGCGGCAACACGCTGCGCGCCGCGGTGCTCGGCGCGAATGACGGGCTGGTCTCGAACATGAGCCTGGTCATGGGCGTCGCCGGCGCGGCGGCCGCCCAGCAGACGCTGCTGCTTACCGGTCTGGCGGGCCTGCTCGCCGGCGCCTGTTCGATGGCGATGGGCGAGTGGCTATCGGTTACCAGCTCGCGCGAGCTCTATCAAAGCCAGATCGCGACAGAGGGAGAAGAACTGCGAGAGGTGCCCGACGAGGAGCGCGAGGAGCTGGTCCTTATCTACCAGGCCAAAGGCATCGCCGAACCGCAGGCGCGGGCGTTGGCGGACAAGCTGCTTGGCAATGAGGACACCGCGCTCGATACACTGGCGCGGGAGGAGCTGGGGATCGATCCCGATCAACTCGGGGGTTCCGCGTGGACCGCCGCGATTTGGTCCTTCCTGCTTTTTTCGGCGGGCGCCATCGTTCCCGTCGCGCCGTTCCTGTTGCTCTCCGGACGCACCGCGCTGGTTGCCAGCCTTGCCGCGAGCGGCCTGGCGCTGGCCTTCATCGGGGCGGGAACCAGCCTCTTCACGGGACGGGGCGCGCTGTTTTCGGCGGTGCGCCAGCTTATTATCGGCCTGGCCGCGGCCGGGATTACCTATGGAGCGGGCGCCATCGTGGGAACATCGATAGGCTGAAGCCTGTCGCCGTCAAAGCGCGCTTCGCGCCATGCCGGCGCCGCGCGCCGGGCAAGCGGATAGCACGGCCGGGTGGCGGTGCTATCGCCGTCCCTAGCCCTTCAGGCAGGTACTCATGAAGGCCTTGCGCTTGTCCCCTTTGAGCGATTGCTTGGTGGCCTCGGCATTGCAGTCTTTCATTTTCTGTTGTTGCGGCGTCAGCGTGGCCGCGGGCTTTTCGCCTTTCAGGCAGGCGCTCATCGCCGATTTGTAGGCATCCCCGGTCTTGCCTTTGTTGGCCGCGCTGCATTCGCTCATGCGCTGTTGTTGCGGGGTGGGGGTTTTGGCGGGCGCGGTGGTCTGGGCCAGGGCGGCGGATGCGCTCAATGCCATGGCGCAAGCCGCGGCGATCAACGTGCGATGTCGAAAAAGCATGATGTCCTCCGATACGAGGGCCGGCTGCGTGCCGTCTTGCATGCTCGCGCGACCGCCTTGCCGCCCCTGCACACGCCGGCGCATTCCGCCGGTGCCGCGATGATGTTCCAAAGCCGGTGCGGCCGCAAGGGGCAAGCGCGGGATGTCCCTAGGTTGTGGCCGGCGGTGGGCCACCACTAGCATTGAAAATTGCAAAATCGTGAAATTTTCATTCCCATGCCCGTATCGATCGCCACGCGGAAGCCGCCCGCATCGCCGGTCGCCCAGGCCGCGGCCCGTGCGCAGCCGGTGCGCCAGGTGCATTCGCTGGTGGATTTGTGGCTGGGAGAGCAACTGCGGCAATTGCGCAAAGGCCAGGGCCGGTCGCTGGCCGACGTCGCGCAGGCTTGCGGTATGTCCCTGGGCCTGTTGAGCCAGATCGAACGCGGCCTGAGCTCGATCTCCGTCAAAACGCTGCATGCGCTTTCGCGCGAGCTGAATGTGTCGCCCGATACGCTGCTGCGCAACTCGGAGTGGGACGAGACGGCGTCCGGCGGCAATGTCGAGCGCGCCGGCGCCCATCGCATGGTGCGCATCGACGAGAAAGGCATTGCCAAGGAAGTCGTCACGCCGCCCGCGGCGCGCACCATGGATCTGTGCCGCATCTCCATCGCCCCCGGCGGCTCCACCGGCGACGATCTGTTCGTGACTGACAAGGGCGAGCAGGTGGGCGTGGTGTTGAGCGGACTGCTGGAGCTGCGCATCGAAGACCGCGTCATGCTGCTGCGCGCGGGCGACAGTTTTTGCTATGCCAGCCGCACGCCCCGGCGCTGGCGCAATCCCGGCGATACCCGCACGGAAGTGATCTGGGCCATCAGTAATATCGCGGCCGATGCCGGCGAGGATGCCGGCGCATCGCCGCCCCGCCCGCGGGAAGGAAGGCGGCGGCGCTAGGCCGCCCGCCGCGGTATCGGCACAGGCATCGGGCAGCAAGGTATCGGCATAAACGTATCGGCAGCAACGTATCGGCAGCAACGTCACGCGGTTCCATTCCACCTCATCGAACAAGGACGACTCATGAAGCTAAGATCCATTGCCCTATCCGCCTTCGCCACGCTGTCGCTGGCCATGGCCGCCGGCGCCGTCGCGCAAACCACCGTGAAGGTCGGCTCCACGCCCACCGGCAGCCCCTTCACCTTCCTGGATACCAAGACCAACAGCATCGAAGGCGTGATGGTGGACATCATGAAGGCGGTGGGCAAGGAGACCGGGCTGAAGGTGGAAATCGAACCGATGGCGTTTTCCGCGCTGATCGGCTCGCTGCAGTCCAAGCGCATCGATGTGATTTCCGCGGCGATGTTCATCACGCCCGAGCGCCAGAAGGTAGTGGCATTCTCCGACCCGGTCTACACCTATGGCGAAGGCCTGATGGTGCCCAAGAGCGATACCAAGGAATACACGAGTTTCGCCGACATGAAAGGCATGACCGTGGGCGTGCAGGTCGGCACGGCGTTCGTCAAGCCCATCCAGGACAGCGGCGTTTTCAAGGAAGTAAAGCTGTATGACAATCCGCCCGACATGATGCGCGACGTCAATGCCGGCCGCATCCAGGGCGGCTTCATGGACTACCCGATCGCGGCCTATACGATCAATCAGAACACCAGCGGCGCCTTCGGCAATCTGCGCATGGTCAAGAGCTACAAGCCCGCCGTCACCGGCAGCGTGGGTATCGCGACCCGCAAGGACGACACCGCCTTGATGAACAAGATCGACACGGCGCTGAAGAAGCTGAAGAGCGACGGCACGATAGACGCCATCCTGAAGAAATGGGGCCTGGCCTGAAATCCGGTAGCCGTGGCCGAGAGGGGATAACACGATGATGGAATTTTTCCAGGATGCGAGGGAATACCTTCCCATCCTGTTGCAGGGCGCCAAGTTGACCATCCTGGTCACGGTGGGATCGCTGGCCTTGTCGACGGTGCTGGGCCTGGCGTGGGCCTTGATGCGGGTCTCCGGCATCAAGGCGCTGGCCCGGTTCAGCGCGGGGCTGATCAACGTGCTGCGCGGCATCCCCATCATCGTGCTGCTGTTCTACATCTACTTCGTCATGCCGGATGCCGGCATATCGCTGACGGCGGTGCAGGCCGCCATCATCGGCCTGGGCATCGCCTATTCGGCGTACCAGGCCGAAAACTTCCGCGCGGGTATCGAGGCGATCGATCGCGGGCAGATCGAGGCGGCCATGTCGATGGGCATGAGCTGGAGCCTGACGATGCGGCGCGTGGTGCTGCCGCAGGCGGTGCGCATCGTGCTGCCGCCCTACGGCAACATCATGATCATGATGCTGAAGGACTCGTCGCAGGCATCCACCATCACGGTGGCGGAACTGGCCCTGCAGGGCAAGCTGATCGCGGTATCGACGTTCAAGAACGCCACCGTGTTCACGCTGGTCGCGCTGATGTACCTGGTGATGTGCGTGCCGCTCATTCTGCTGGTCCGGCATCTGGAAAAGAGAAACGCCGCGAAATGAGGAAAGCCGACCGATGATTACGATGCGAGGCGTACATAAGCGTTTCGGCGCCCTGGAGGTGCTCAAGGGCATCGATGCGGAGATCAGCAAGGGGGAAGTGGTGTGCGTGATCGGGCCGTCCGGGTCCGGCAAGTCCACCATCCTGCGCTGCATCAACGGGCTGGAGCGCTACGAGGAAGGCGAGATCTCGATCGACGGCCAGCGGGTGGACTGCGACGCGGCGTCCATCGTGTCGATACGCACCCAGGTGGCCATGGTGTTCCAGCGCTTCAACCTGTTCCCGCATCGAACGGCGCTGGAGAACGTGATCGAAGGGCCGATCTACGTCAAGGGAGAACCGCGCAAACAGGCCACCGAGCGCGGCCGCGAGCTGCTGGCCAGTGTCGGGCTGGCGGACAAGGAGCACGCCCACCCGCCGCAGCTGTCGGGCGGACAGCAGCAGCGCGTGGCCATCGCGCGGGCGCTGGCCATGCAGCCCAAGGCAATCCTGTTCGACGAACCGACGTCGGCGCTCGATCCCGAACTGGTGGGCGATGTGCTGGGTGTCATGCGCAAGCTGGCGGACGACGGCATGACCATGGTCGTCGTCACGCACGAGATCAGCTTCGCCCGCGAAGTGGCCGACCGCGTGTTGTTCTTCGACGCCGGCGTGGTGGTGGAACAGGGCGCCGCGCGCGAGGTGCTGAACCACCCCAATCATCCGCGCACGCAGGATTTCCTGCGGCGCGTGCTGCATCCCATGTAAGGACTACGCATGTCGCACGATGCTTTCCTGGGAAACCACGCCGCGCCGTATCGCGGCGGGAAGGAACCGTTCCCCCTGTCGCCTTCGCTGTGGGCCGCGACGGCCGGCGCGCCACCCCCTACCGAGGCACTGGCCGGCGCCGCGCGTGCCGACGTGGCGGTGATCGGCGGCGGCTACGCCGGCCTGAGCACCGCCCTGCACCTGGCCGAGCGCGGTATCCAGGCGGTGGTGCTGGAAGGCCGCGAGATCGGCTTCGGCGGTTCGGGCCGCAACGGCGGCCAGGTCATCCCCGGCCTGAAATACGATCCGGACGAGCTGCTGTCGCGATATGGACCCGAGCATGGCGAGCGGGTCATCGACTTCGCCGGACGGACCGCCGATGTCGTTTTCGACCTGATCGAACGCCACGGCATGGATGTGCCGCGCGCGCGGGCGGGATGGATCCAGGGGGCGCATACACCCCAGGCGCTGGAAGTGGCGCACCGGCGGGCGGCGCAATGGGCCCGGCGCGGCGTCGACGCGCGTCCGCTGGACCGCGGCCAGGTGGCCGCCCTGCTCGGTACCGACAAATACCTGGGCGGCTGGCTGGACGGCCGCGCCGGCACCATACAGCCCCTGAGCTATGTGCGCGGCCTGGCCCGCGCGGCGATGAATGCTGGGGCAAGGGTGCACACCGGCAGCCCGGTCGTCTCCCTGAAGCGCGACGGCGGCAAGTGGATCGCCACCACGGCATCCGGCTCGACCGTCACCGCCGACCGCGTGGTGATGTGCACCAACGCCTATGGCGCGGATCTGTGGCCCGGGCTGAAGCCCTCCATCATCGATGCCAACACCTTCCAGGTCGCCACGCGTCCGCTGCCCGACGCGGTGCGCGCCGGCATCCTGCCGCAAGGCCAGGTGTGTTCCGACACCCGCAACCTGCTGCTGTATTTCCGCCTGGATCACCAGGGACGCCTGCTGATGGGCGGCCGCGGTCCTTTCCGGGAACCGCGCGGCGTGGCGGACTGGCGCCATCTGGAGCGTGTGATGGTGAAGATGTTCCCGCAGGTGGCCGGGGTGCCTTTCGAATTCCGCTGGTGCGGGCGCGTCGCCATTACGCGGGACTATCTGCCCCATTTGCACGAGCCCGCGCCCGGCCTGCTGATCGACATCGGCTGCCAGGGGCGCGGCGTGGGCCTGCAGACGGCGATGGGCAAGGCCATGGCGGACTATGTTGCGACCGGCGATGCCGCCGCCCTGCCGGTGCCGCTGTCGGAGATCCGGCCCTTCCCCCTTTACGGCTTGCGGCGCCTGTACGTGAATGCCGTGGTGAGCTGGTATCGGCTGACGGATGGCGGCGTATGAACTGGTAGCGACTTGTAGCCAGGTGGTACGTAAACCGCCCCTGAGGGGTGTTTGCCGTCACGCCGCCGCCGGGTAGAGTTGTCCAGGTGATTTCCTGTACTAACGACCCGACGGCCCGGGGGCCTACGCCGGGTAAAGGATTTCCGGATGGCGCTGTCTCTCGCTCTAAACGGTGCATTGGAAAACCTCAGTATGCTGGCCGGCTCGCCCTTCGCGGTGCAGATGCCCGGTGGCATCAGGCACGCCATGGGCACCGGCGATCCCGCCTTCACCCTGACGTTTCATACGCGGGCCGCCCTGGCGGCCACCGCGTTGCGCGGTCATATGGGATTGCTGGAGGCGTATTTCGACCAGCAGGTCGATGTCGATAACCTGGACGCCGCCCTGGCCGCGGCCATGTCCGGCGGCTTCGATACCCGCCCAAGGCTATTGAATCTGGCCGAAAACCGTTTGCACGAATTGCGGTATGCGAACAGCGACGTCGGCCGCGCCAAGGCGAACGCGCGCTTCCATTACGGACTGGGCACGCCGTTCTACAAGTCGTGGCTGGATGACGCCCTGATGATGTACACCTGCGGCTATTGGGACGAACATACGCGCACGCTGGAGCAGGCGCAGCGCAACAAGGTCGAACACGTGTGCCGCAAGATCCGGCTGTCGCCGGGCGACCGCTTCATCGATATCGGCTGCGGCTTTGGCGGTTTCATGTTCCATGCGGCGGAGCATCACCAGGCATCGGGCGTGGGCCTGAATACCACCACCGAGCAGGTGGACTGGCTGCGCGAGGAGATCGGCCGCCGGCAATTGGGCGGGCAGCTGGCGGTACGCGAGGCCGATTTCCGCGAGGTCGATGGGCAGTACGACAAGGTGGTGTCGATCGGTGTGCTGGAGCACGCGGGACGCGACCAGCTGCGCGAAGTGGTGCGCGCGCACGCGGATTTCCTGAAGCCGGGCGGGCTGGGGATGCTGCACTTCATCGGCCATGTGGGCCGGTTCGAGACCGAGCTTTTCATTCGCAAGCACGTGTTCCCGGGCGGCTGGATTCCGAGCCTGGCCGACGTCATCGTGGAGATGGAGCGGGCGGGGCTGGAGGTGGTGGATATCGAGAATCTGCGCCGGCACTACGCGCCGACCCTGGACGCCTGGGCGAGTCGCTTCGAAAGCAACTGGGAGACCATACGCGCGACGGATACGCGCCGTTTCGACGAGCGTTTCCGGCGCATCTGGATGACTTACCTGGTCGGCTGCGCGGAGATGTTCCGGCTGCCCAATGGTTATACACATTTGTTCCAGATCGTTTTCAGCAAGGGCAACATTACGCGGGCGAACTATCCCATGTCGCGCGCGCACCTGTATGACCGTTGACGCTTACGGCCGTCGCCTCGACGCATTGCGCGCGGCGCTGCGGCGCGCGCCGGATGGGTCCGGCGCGCCGCTGGGACTGGCCAAGCGGACCTCCAATCTGTTCCGCGATCGGTCGGAAGGCGCGAAGCGCCGCCTGGACCTGAGCGCGTTCACCCATGTGAACCGAGTCGATGCCGCCGCCGGGACGGTAGAGGTGGAGGGGCTGGCGACGTACGAGACGCTGGTGGATGCGACGTTGCCGCACGGGGTGATGCCGGCGGTGGTGCCGCAGTTGAAGACGATTACGGTGGGCGGGGCGGTAGCGGGCGTGGGGATCGAGGCGACGTCTTTCCGCCACGGGTTGGCGCACGACACGATGCTGGCGCTGGATGTGCTGCTGCCGCGCGGCGATATCGTGACTTGTACGCCCTATAACGAGCACCGCGATCTGTTCTACGGGTTCGCCAATTCCTACGGGACGCTGGGGTATGCGCTGCGGCTGGTGATGCGGACAATCCCCGTGCAGCCGTATGTGCGGGTGGAGCATGCGCGTTATGGATCGGCCGATGCGTTTTTCGATGCGTTGGCGCTGGCGTGCGATGGCGATGCCGATTTCGTCGATGGGGTGGTGTTCGGCGGCGATACGCTGGTGCTGAGTACCGGTCGGTTCGCGGCGCGCGCGGAGCGGGTGAGCGACTATACCTACGAGCATATTTACTATCGGTCGCTGTTGGAGAAGCGGGTCGATTATCTGAGTACTTACGGGTATCTCTGGCGATGGGATACGGATTGGTTCTGGTGTTCGAAAAATCTGGGCGCGCAGCATCCGTTGCTGCGGCGGCTGTACGGGCGGTCGCGGTTGAATTCGCGGACGTACACGCGGTTGATGCGTTTGAATTCGCGGCTGGGGCTGACTCGCGGGCTGGCGCGATGGCGCGGGGTGCATACGGAGTCGGTGATCCAGGATGTGGATGTTCCGATCGCGGAGGCGGGGCGGTTTTTGGAGTTCCTGCTGCGCGAGATCGGGGTGCTGCCGATTTGGGTGTGTCCGATTCGGGTGCCGGGTTCGCAGGGGAGTTTTACGCTGTATCCGGTGCGGCCGGGGGAGCTTTACGTCAATTTCGGGTTTTGGGATGTGGTGGAGAGCCGTGCCGCGCATCCGGTGGGGTATTACAACCGGCTGATCGAGCGGGAGGTGTTGCGGTGTGGGGGGATTAAGTCGCTGTATTCGGATGTTTATATGACTTGGGAGGAGTTCGAAGGGGCTTATGGGATGGGGGCGTATGCGGGGTTGAAGGCGCGGTATGACCCGGGGGGGGAGATGTTGGGGCTTTATGAGAAGTGTGTGGGGAGGGGGTAGGGGGGTTGTTGATGCTGTCCGTTGATGGCTGGCTGCCGTTGGCCGATGGCTTGTTGATCCCGTCCGGCGGGGGTGGTGCCTGTCGGGGCCAGCCCGATCGGCCGTCCCGGCGCCCGGGCGCCGGGCACCGCGTCGCTGATCTCGTCCGGCGGGCGTTGGGTTGTGGTGTCTTTGGCGAGGGCGTCCGCGCCTCGCCTTCCTTCGATTCCGCTCGCTCGGCCTCAACGGGCTGGCCCCGACAGGCACCACCCCCGCCGGACTCCGGTTTGCCTTAATCACGGGCGCTGCGACGATCTGGGTTCTTGCCCTTCGTGGCGGGTGCCTCTGCCGGTGGAAGATTTGCTGGTGCCCGCAGCATCGAGGCCGCCCTGCGCGGCCTCGATGCTGCTACGCGGTGGGGTTTGCGGGGGGCGGCGGTGCTGCTGTTGTGGTCTGCCGCTGCCGTGGCTACTGCTGCTGCTGCTACTGCTACTGCTACTGCTACTGCTACTGCTACTGCTACTGCTACTGCTACTGCTACTGCTACTGCTACTGCTACTGCTACTGCTACTGCTACTGCTACTGCTACTGCTGCTGCTGCTGCTGCTGCCACTGCCACTGCCACTGCTGCTGGCCCGCCATTGCCGCCATCGTTGTCGTCACCGCCGTCGTGCTCGCGGCGGCGGTGGCGCTTGCCGGATCAGGCGCGTACCTCCTGTCTTTGGAAGGCTACGTATGCCAGCGCGAAGAGCAGGATGACTGCGGCGATCAGGCCGACTGCCTCGGGCCAGATGATGCCCAGGCTTTGGCTTAGCGCGAGGGGGGTGCCCATGACGGCGCCTTCCAGCTGGTCCAGGAAGATGGGGCCCAGCGTGCGTGTCATGGGGCTGAGGACGCCGACGACCGATTCGCTGAATAGCTGCGTGGGCGATAGGCGCTGCAGGGCGTGTATCCATTGCAGGGTGTGCAGGTCGGGCTGCCCCAGCAGTTGGGATGCGAGGCTGGGCGGGGCGATGGCCTGGGCGATGGCGGGGGCGAGCATGGGCCAGAGCAGGGCCATGAATAGCCAGAGGCCCAGGGCGATGAGCGCCGATGTCGCGGCCGAGCGGAAGATGACCGAGAGCAGCATCGATACGGCCAGCCAGACGCCGGCGTAGAGCAGCGCGAGCGCCAGGAAAATGAGCGAGCGGGCGATTTCCGAAGCGCTGGGGGGCACGCCGAGCAGGAGCAGGCCCAGGCCGATGACGAGGAGCCACAGGCAGAGCAGGCAGATGGCGAGTGTGCCCAGGCCGGCCAGGAATTTGCCGAGCAGGAGCGCATCCCGGTAGATGGGCTGCGCGAGGAGGCGGCTCATGGTGCGTCTGCTGTATTCGCCGTTGATGGCGTCGAAGCCCAGGCCGATCGCGACCAGCGGGATAAGGAATCCCAGGATGGCGGCGAACGATGGCATGGGCGCGCGCGAGACGGTGAATAGCCGCAGGAAGACGAAGGGGTCTTCCGCCGTGGTGCTGCGTATTTGCGTGAAGGCGCCGTACAGCGCGGCGGCGGCGGTCAGGATGATGAGCCATTCCAGGACCCGCATGCGGGCGCTGGAAAGGTGGTCGGCGAGTTCTTTCAAGGCGACGGTGCCGACTCCCGTCCACGGCGAACCTTCACGCTGTCGCATGAGCGGCCTCCCCGGATTGCATGGCTTCGTTCTGGAAGAAGCGGTTGTAGATGGTGTCCAGGCTGGGCAGGTCCACGGAGAGCCGGCGCAGGTTGCCGCCGGCTTGCACGACGGCGCGGGCGGCGTCGGCGCGGACGTCGTCCTGGGCCAGGAGGCGGAAGCGATCGGGAGCGATGGCCTGTACGGCCTGGACGCCGGGTACGGCAGAGAGGTGTTCCAGGAGTGCCGGGCCGTCGGCTTCGACTTCCACCGTCGCACCGGCGCCCAATACCTGCCGCGCGAGTTCGGCGACGGTGCCCATGAGGGCGATGCGTCCGCCGCGGAATAGGGCGACGCGGTCGCAGACGCGCTGCATGTGGTCGAGCAGGTGTGAAGAGAGCAGTACGGTGACGCCGTCGGTTTTAAGCGAGCGGATCAGGTCGAGGAATTCTTCGGTCGCCTGCGGGTCGAGGCCGGAGGTGGGTTCGTCGAGGATGGCGACGCGGGCCTGCTTGACGACGATTTCCGCCAGTCCCAGGCGCTGCCGCATGCCGCGCGAGTACGTGGCGACGCGGTGGTCCGCGACGTCGGACAGGCGCATGCGCGCGAGGGCGGCATCGATGCGCCTGTCGCGTTCGGCGGCCGGCAGGCCGAGCAGGCGCGCGGTATAGGCAAGGTTGTCGCGGGCCGATAGCTGGTCGTAGAAGCCGACGGCGTCGGGCAGGTAGCCCAGCTGGCGCTTGACGGCCAGGGGTTCGCGCTGGGGGTCGCGGTCCATGACGCGCACCTGGCCGGCGCTGAGGTCCGTCAGGCCCAGGAGCATCAGGATGGTGGTGGTTTTGCCCGCGCCGTTGGGGCCGAGCAGGCCGAAGATTTCGCCGGCACCGACGGAGAACGAGATGTCGTTGACCGCCACCGCGGCGCCATAGCGCTTGGTCAGCCGCGTGGCTTCGATGATTGCGCCGTTCATCGCCGTCCGAACCTCGCGACGGCGCCCACCAGGATCAACAGCGCCACGGCGATGATGACCGCGCCGATGATGCCCCACAGGCTGGATGTGGAAACGGTGACCCGGAATTCTCCGGTCGCGCTCTGGCTTCCGGCGTTGGCGTTCAGGGTGGCCATGTAGTCGCCGGCCAGAGAGCGCGGCGAAGGGGTGATGTGCGCCTGGACTTCGACCTGCTGCCCGGCGGCGACGTGGGGGATGGTTTTGGGTTCGAAGTCGACACGCCATCCCGAGGGCGCCTGCGCGCTGAGTTGCACGGCATCGGCATCGGCGCCGCCGTCGTTGGCGACGATGACGGGCAGCGTGGAGGTTTTGCCGGCTTCGGCGCTGCCGCTCATCAGGCCGTCGCGGCCCGCGATGTGCAGGGCGGGCTGGCCGGTGATTTGCAGTTGCAGCGCGCTGGATGCCTGCACGCCGTCGGCCGAGGCGGTGACGCCGATGGGGTAGTCGCCCGGTTTGGCGCTGCCTGGCGGCCGCACGCTCAGTTTGACGTCCTTGGATTGGCCGGCCTTGATCGGCAGGGTGCTGATTTGCTGGCTGCCGTAGCCTTCGGTGAAGGTGGCGTCGAAGTACTGCGGCGTTTTGGCGTCGAGGGCGACGTTGAGATCCTTGCCGCTGTCGTTCTTTACCGTGAACTGGTAGTCGAAGGACGAGCGCGCGCCGCCTTTGATCGACGGCAGCGGCGTGTCGAGGGTGAGCTTGGCGGGCAGCTGTTTGGAGAGCATGACCTCGACCGGCAGTGTGACGTGCTGGCCGCTGCCGTCCGCGACGACGGTGAAGGTATGGGGCTGGGTGCCGGCGTCGGCGGGCACCGCCAGGCGCAATTGCAGCGAGACGGTATCGTCCGCGATCGCCATCGCCGCGCCGACCGGCTGGCCGCCGCCCAGCAGCGTGGCGGTCCAGCCCTTGGGGACATCCTGTACCTGCAGGTTCAGGCGTGCCGGCGGCAAGCCGAAGTTGCGCAGGCGCAGGTCGATCGTGGAGGTCGTGCCGGGTTGTACGGTGATGGCCGGATAGTCGGTCAGCAGGTAGAGCCCCTTTATGTCGCGCGCGTTCTGGGCGAATGCGCCGAAGGAAGCCAGCAGGGCGGCCACGCAGGCCAGACGGGATAACATTTTTCGCATAATCGGTCTGGAGCAGAGGGCCCGCGCGTTCCCTGCCCGCCGGATGAACGGCAATGCAAAGGACGGCTTGCGCGGGCGTGGTCGAACACGGATACCCGCGCGGGATCGCGCCTGTCCTGGCTTGCTATTCGTTCGCGGACCGGCGCGTCCCGTCGCGCGATGTAAGGGGCCGTCTTCGGGGGTGGGAAGTTCCTTCCTTAAATGCTACGGAAGGATACGTACTGGGACGGGGCAGCCCCGGTTCAGGGAAAACCTCAGGATCGCGGACCGGGGGTGTCACCGCGCCCATGTGCCAGGTAGTGACCGCGCGGCTATTGAGGTTAACCATTATTCCAACCGGCAGGCCAGCTTCCTAAGATGCGGGTTCCACCATCGACGTCGATGCTTTTTTCGCGAGACCTTGTCCGCCTTCGACGCGAGCTGCATTGAGGACACGCTTCTTGGCTACGACAGCAACTTCGGCCGTGGACGCGGGGCACGCCGCGGTCGGGCGCCGCAACCGCTTTCCGTGGGCCCGGCTCCTGCACCGGACCTTTGTCGCGCTGATGTACCTGTTCATGCTGTGCCCGCTGATCGTCGTGGTGTGGCTGAGTTTCTTCAAGGACGCGATTCTTTACTTCCCTCCCTCCGGCTATACGCTGCAGTGGTACGTCAAGGCCTGGGCCAACGATGCGTTCGCCAATGGCTTTGTCTTCAGCCTGCAGGTGGCGCTGCTGGCGGCCGTGTGCGGCGTCGCGCTGGGCGTGGCCGCGGCGCTGGGCCTGATGCGCTACCGCTTCGCCGGCGCGGGGCCGGTGAATGCCATGCTGCTGTCGCCCCTGCTGGTGCCGGGCATCGTGGCGGGTATCGCCATCTACCTGTTCTATCTGCGCGCGGAAAACCTGCTGGATCGCGACATCGTCGGCACGTACGGCGGGCTGGTGATCGCCCACGTGTGCCTGACCATCCCCTGGACGGTGCGCCTGGTCACCGCCAGCATGGCGGGACTGGATCCTTCCATCGAGGAGGCGGCGCGCAACCTGGGCGCCAGCGGCCCGGTGGCCTTCCTGCGCATCACGCTGCCCATGCTGCGGCCCGCGATCGTCGCCGCGGGACTGTTCAGTTTCATCGTGTCGTTCGAGAACCTGGAACTGTCGCTGTCGCTGGTGGGGCCGGGCCATACCACGCTGCCGATCGCCATCATGCAGTACCTGGAATTCAATCTCGACCCGACCATCGCCGCGGTGTCGTCCGTGCAGATCCTGCTGCTGGGGCTGCTCATGTTGGTGACCGACCGTTTCGTCAAACTCAGCCAGGTAGTCTGAACACATGGCCAAGGTGTCTTTGGAAAATCTGCACAAGCAGTTCGGCGGCTCGGTCGCGGTGGCCGACTTTTCGCTGGAAATCGCCGATGGCGAACTGGTCGCTTTCCTGGGCCCCAGCGGCTGCGGCAAGACGACCACCCTGCGCATGATCGCCGGCTTCCTGGCGCCTTCGGCCGGTACCATCCGCATCGGCGGCAAGGACGTGACGGACCTGCCGGTGCACAAGCGCGATACCGGCATGGTGTTCCAGCGCTATGCCCTGTTCCCGCACATGACGGTGGCGCAGAACGTCGCCTTCGGACTGGAGATGCACAAGATGCCCGCGGCCCAGCGCGATGGGCGCATCCGCGAGGTGCTCGATATGGTGCGCATGACGGCCTTGCGCGACCGCTATCCGCGCCAGCTGTCGGGCGGGCAACAGCAGCGGGTGGCGATCGCTCGGGCCCTGGCCATCCAGCCCAAGGTGTTCCTGCTGGACGAGCCGCTGTCCAACCTGGACGCCAAGTTGCGGCTGGAAGTGCGCGAGGAGATCCGCGCGCTGCAGCAGCGGCTGGGCCTGACCACGGTGTTCGTGACGCACGACCAGGAAGAAGCGCTGGCCGTGGCCGACCGCATGGCCATCATGCATGACGGCAAGGTGCAGCAGGTGGGTACGCCGGATACCTTGTACGAGCGGCCCGCGAATCGCTTCGTGGCGGACTTCCTGGGCAAGATGAATTTCTTCCGCGGCAGCCTGGCCGAGGACGGCGTGTTCGGCAGCGACCAGGGCGCGCGCATCCGTGTCGACGGCGGGACGCCCGGCGCCCGCCATGTGGGTGTGCGGCCCGAACGGGTGCGGCTGGCCGCGCAACCGGGCGGCGCCAATGCGCTGGCCGGCACGGTGGAATCCACGGTGTACCTGGGCGCCCAGCTCGAGGTGCGCGTCAAGCTCGAAAGCGGCGAGGCGATCGTCAGCCAGCTGTCCAACGGCTTCAGCCGGTCGGCGGATGCCGATGGCATTCCGCACGGCCGGCCGCCCCAGGCTGGCGCGCGGGTATATGCCTGCTTCGAGCCGGCGGATTGCGTGATGTTCGCGGATTGAGGCGGCGGTCATGAATTCATCGGCCAGCGCTTCGGCGCCCGTTTCCACCGCCGCGCGGCCCGTGCGCCTGGGCGCCGGGCTGGCGTTCCCGGCATCCCTGGTGGTGCTGCTGATCATCGTCGTCCCGCTGTTGCAGCTGGTGCGGTATAGCTTCAATCACTTCGATCCCGCCGATATGATGCAGGCGGCGTTCACGCTGGAGAACTACGCGAAGTTCTTCGCCGATCCCTACTATCGCGGTGTGTTCCTGACCACGGTTGGGGTGGCCGCGCTGTGCACGGTGCTGGCGCTGATCCTGGGCTTTCCCGTCGCCTATTTCCTGGCCCGGACGGACAGCCGCCACAAGAGCCTGTTCGTCATCCTGCTGGTGTTCCCCCTGATGGTGGGCAGCGTGGTGCGCGCGGCCGGCTGGATGGTGATACTGGGCAACGCCGGCATCGTCAATGCCGTGCTGAAGGGCCTGGGCCTGATCGAGCATTCCCTGCAATTGATGTACACGCCGACGGCCGTGGTCGTCGGCACCACGGCCGTGGTCATGCCGTACCTGATCCTGACGCTGCAAAGCGTCCTGGAGGGAATGGATTTCTCGGTGGAGGAGGCGGCGCGCAATCTGGGCGCGGGCTTCTTCACGACCTTTCGCCGGGTGGTACTGCCCATCGCCGCGCCCGGCGTCGCCGCCGGCACCATGCTCGTCTTCATCCTGTGCATGAACGCCTATGCGACCCCGGTGCTGCTGGGCGGTACCGGCCTGACCATGATGGCGCCGGCCCTGTACGACCAGATTACGCGGGCGTCGAACTGGCCTTTCGGATCGGCGATGGCGCTGATCCTGGTCTGCGCCACCCTGCTGATGGCCTTGCTGTCGAACTGGCTGATCCATCGCCGCTATGTGAAAACCATGGCGTCCTGACATCTTATCCTCCGCACGGAGCCCGATATGACCGCTTTTCTGTTCAAGAACGCCAACCTGCTGGATCCGGATGTCCCGGAACTGCGCGAAGGCATGCACGTGCTGGTGGAAGACGGCGCGATCAAGGAGGTCTCGGACCGTCCGATCGGCGCGCAGTCCGCGCGCGCGATCGACGTGCGCGGGCGCACGCTGATGCCGGGCCTGATCGACCTGCACGCGCATGTCATGGCGACGCAGCTGAACCTGAGCACGCAGGGCATGCTGCCGGACGCGCTGGTGATGATGCGTTCCGTGCCCATCATGGCGGCGATGCTGCGGCGGGGCTTCACGACGGTGCGCGACGCCGGCGGGGCGGGTTGGGGCCTGAAGTGCGCGGTGGAGGAAGGCACGGTGGTCGGGCCGCGGTTGTTCATTTCCGGGCGCGCCATCAGCCAGACCGGCGGGCACGGCGACCCGCGCCCGCGCTCGGACCATCTGCGCCCGATGAGTTTCTGCGGCTGCTGCTTCCGCGCCGGCGACATCGGCCGCGTGGCCGACGGTGTCGACGACGTGCGCAAGGCGGTGCGGCAGGAACTGCAGATGGGCGCGGACCAGATCAAGATCATGGCGTCGGGCGGCGTGGCGTCGCCCACGGACCCGATCGCCTCGTTCGGCTATTCGGAAGACGAGATCCGCGCCATCGTGGACGAGGCGCGCGGCCGGCAGACCTACGTGCTGGCGCATGCATACACGGCACAGGCCATCGGCCGCGCCGTGAAATGCGGCGTGCGCACCATCGAGCACGGCAACCTGATCGACGACGACACGGCCGCCGTGATGGCCACGCATGGCGCCTATGTGGTGCCCACCCTGGTTACCTACGAGGCGCTGGCCAACGAAGGTGCCGACTACGGCCTGCCGCCCGACAGCGTCGCCAAGATCGCCACGGTACGCACGGCGGGCCTGCACTCGCTGGAGATCTACAAGCGGGCCGGCGTGAAGATGGGTTTCGGATCGGATCTGCTGGGGCCGTCGCAACGGCTGCAGAGCGACGAATTCCGCCTGCGCGCGCAAGTGCTGACGCCGCATGAAGTCATCCAGAGCGCGACCAGCGTCGCCGCCGAAGTCCTGCGCATGGACGATCGCCTGGGCCGCATCGTGCCCGGGGCGATCGCCGACGTCCTGGTGGTGGACGGCAATCCGTACAAGGATGTGTCCTGCCTGCTGGGCCAGGGCGACCATATTCCGCTCGTCATGAAGGACGGGAAAATCTTCCACGACGCGATGGAGGCCTGAACGATGGCTATCGACAATCCCTATGCCGGCGTGGACGTCGGCGAGGAATCGCGCGCGCTGAACGCGGCCAAGGGCTGGCATCCGCCGTCGGCCGCCACCGCGCGCGACCGCGGCGACGGTCCGTTCAAGCGGCTGGTGCTGCGCGGCGCGACCGTTATCGACGGCACCGGCGCGCCGCCCTGGGGCCCGGTGGACATCGTAGTGGAAAACGACCGCATCGCCGCGCTGGTGCCGGTGGGCACGCCGCACAAGCCGATCAACCCCGCGCGCCGGCCGCCGGCCGGCGACCACGAGGTGGATTGCCACGGCAAGTTCGTCACGCCGGGCTTCGTCGATTCGCACGCGCACATCGGTACGCCGTACCACACCATGAGCGGCGTCGCGCCGCCGGCCGACTATATCTACAAGCTGTGGCTGGCGCATGGCGTGACCACGGTGCGCGAGATGGGTTCGATGAACGGCCTGGGGTGGAACCTGGACCAGAAAGAAAAATCCGAGCGCAACGAGATCGCCGCGCCGCGCATCCTGGCGCATGTGGTCTTCCCGGCCGTGAACGACCGCGTCAAGACCATCCATACGCCGGAACAGGGGCGCGAATGGGTGCGCAAGATCAAGGCGCGCGGCGCCGACGGGATCAAGTTCTTCGGCGCGCCGCCCGCCATCATGCAGGCCGCGCTGGACGAGGCCGCCAAGGTCGGCCTGCGGTCCGGCTGCCACCACGCGCAGATGGCGGTGACGCGCGTGAACGCGCTGAAATCCGCGCAATGGGGGCTGACCAGTTCCGAACACTACTACGGCCTGCCCGAGGCGCTGTTCGAGAACCGGGTGGTGCAGGATTTCCCCACCGACTACAACTATGGCGACGAGTATTTCCGCTTCGCCCTGGCCGGCCAGACCTTCATGCAGGCCGCCCAGCCCGGCAGCGCGAAGTGGCGCGAGGTCATGGACCGCTTCCTGGAACTGGACCACACCTTCGTACCGACGTTCAATATCTATGACGCCAATCGCGACCTGATGCGCGCGCGCCGCGCCGACTGGCACGACGACTACACCTGGAACGCCATCTGGAAGTACTTCCAGCCGCAGCGCGGCGGACACGGCGCCTACTGGTACCGCTGGAGCACCACCAACGAGATCGAGTGGAAGCAGAACTACCGCCTGTGGATGCAGTTCATCAACGAGTACAAGAACCTGGGCGGCCGCGTGTGCGCGGGCAGCGATTCCGGATTCATCTTCCAGATCTACGGCTTCGGCTTCGTGCGCGAGCTGGAGCTTTTGCAGGAAGCGGGCTTCCATCCGCTGGAAGTGCTGCGCGCGGCCACCTCGCTGGGCGCCGACCTGCTGGGCGTGGGCGACGATACCGGCTCGGTGGATGTCGGCAAGCGCGCGGACCTGCTGGTGCACGACCAGAATCCGCTGGAGGATTTCAAGCTGCTGTACGGCACGGGCGCCATGCGCCTGAACGACGAGACCGGCAAGGTGGAATGGAAGCGGTCGCTGCGCCATACCGTCAAGGGCGGCGTGGTGTACGACACGGAGCAGTTGCTGGCCGATGTGCGTGCCCTGGTCAAGGACAGCTGGGAAGGAGACCCCGATGGACCGCCCCACGCCCGTTGACCTGATCGTGCTGTCCGGCTTCCTGGGCAGCGGCAAGACCACGCTGCTGGTGGATTTCCTGCGGCGCGCGGATGCCGGCGACACCGGGGTGATCGTCAACGAGGTGGGCGAGATCGGCGTGGACGGCGCCATCGTGGCCGATGGCGGCGGCGGAGTGCCCATGACCCTGCTGGCCAACGGCTGCGTCTGCTGCTCGCTGCGCAGCGGCCTGGTGGATACGGTGAACGCGCTGCTGAACGCGCCGCGTCCCGACGGCAGGCCGCTCGCGCGCATCATTCTGGAGACCAGCGGTTTGTCGCGGCCCGGGCCCATCATCGCCTCGCTGGCCGATCCGGAACTGGCCTCGCATCACCTGCGGTTGTCCGTCGTGACCGCCTACGACTGCGCGCGCGGTCCGCTGGGCGACGAACAGTTCGAGGAAGCCGCCGCGCAGTTCGCGGCCGCGCAGCGCATCGTGTTGACGAAGACGGATCTGGCGGTGCACGCGACCGAGGTGGAGTCGGCCGGGGCCGCGATCACCGGTTCGGCGCACGGCGGACGCGCGGCGGAACAAAGCGCTGACCACCCCGCCGCCGGCGACCCGGCCGCGGCCCTGGCGCTGCACGCGCGGCGCGCCCGCGCCCTGAATCCGCTGGCCGAGATCGTTGCCGAAAGCGATCGCGCCGTGGCGGTCGAGCGCGCCTTCGCGCCCTTGCCGGGCGCGTCGGCCGTGGACATGGCGCTGGGCGCGCTGTCGGCTGCCGGGGCGGCCGCCACCGCGCGCGCCCACGCAGGATCGCTGCGCCATCCACGCATCCACGTATGGCGCGGCACGGTGCGCCAGCCCATGGCATGGTCGGCATTCGCCGCCTGGCTGGACGACCTGGCGGGACTGTGCGGCGACCGGCTGCTGCGGTTGAAGGCCTTGCTGCGCGTCACGGACTGCGCCGAGCCGGTCCTGATCCAGAGCGTGGGTACCACCTTTGGCATGCCCCGCCGCATGGCTTCCCTGTCGCCGCGCGAGGACGTGCTGATCGTCATCACGCGCGACCTCGATGCCGCGGCGCTGCGCGACCTGCCGTCCGCCTCGCCCGTCGTGCTGGAGGCCTGTGCGTGATGCTTTTCCTGCTCCGCGCGTGAAGCGCGTGGCGTTTTCCCTTTTGTTTCGTCAACCTAACTTTCCGGATTGGGGGTCGTCCTATGAACCATGAGAATCCGCGGCGCCGCCGCTTCCTGAAGTCCGCCGGCGGCCTGGCGCTGGCGCCCGCGCTGCCGCTGCTGCCGGGGTTGGCCCGCGCGGCGGGCAAGGAGGTGGTGGTGGGAACCTGGGGGGGCGATTACCAGAACCTGCTCCAGCAATACATATCGCCGCTGGTCGCCAAGCAGGATATCGGCGTGGTGTTCGATACCGGCAACGCGGTGCCGCGGCTGACCAAGCTGCGGTCCGAGCGCAATTCGCGGCGCGGCAGCATGGACGTGGCCTTGCTGGGCGAGGTCGATATGTACGATGGGTCGCATTCCGGCGCGCTGGCGCCGATCCAGGAGCACCAGGCCGCGATGCCCAACCTGGCAAACGTGTACGACCAGTTCAAGACCCCGTATTCCATCCCGCACATCTTCAGCGCGATGACGCTGGTCTACAACACCGAGCACTTTTCCTCGCCGCCGGATTCCGTGCAGGTCATGCTGGATCCGAAGTACAAGGGGCGGGTCGGCTTTTCGGACATCCTTTACCTGTACAACGGCTTGTTCGTCGGCGCCGGGCAGAGCGGCGGCCGCTTCGAAAGCTTCGAGCCGGGCAAGAAGTTCCTGCAGGAACTGGTGAAGAACAAGCCGCGCGTTTATCCGTCCAACGAGGCGGTGGCCACGGCGTTCAAATCCGGTGAAATCTGGATGGCCTGCATGTGGAAGGCGCGCGCGCTGCAGTGGCGGGATGCCGGCCTGCCGCTGGGTTTCGTGATCCCGAAGGAAGGCACGATACCGGTGACCTTCGAAGGCGCGGTCCCCAAGAACGCGCGCAATCCCGACGCGGCGTGGGCGTATATGAACGCCTTGCTGGAGCCGGAGGGCCAGGTGCATTTCGCGCGGGCGATGGGTTATGCGCCGACCGTCCATAACGCGCCGCTGCCGCCCGACCTGCAACAGCGGGTTGGTTTCACCGACGCGGAGTTGAAGCGCGTGTATCCCTATGACCTGGACAAGCTGGTGACCGCCAAGGCGGAGTTCCTGGACTACTGGACGAAGTCGTTCAAGGGCGCGTTGTAGAACGCGCCGTACGTCGGCAGGTGGCCGCCGCATCGGCTGCGGCGGCCTTGTCAGAGCGCCTGCGCATTCCCCAGGATGACGGTGCTCTGGCTGGATAGCGTGCCGCCGTTGCCGTGGGCCAGCGCGGTGTTGCAAGCGGGCACCTGGCGCTCGCCGCATTCGCCGCGCAGCTGGCGGACCGCTTCGATCAGCGCGAAGATGCCGTACATCCCCGGATGGCAATAGGACAGGCCGCCGCCGCTGGTATTGACCGGCAGCTCGCCGCCCGGCGCGATGCGGCCGTCTTCCACGAAGCGGCCGCCTTCGCCCTTGGGGCAGAAACCCAGGTCCTCCAGGAACAGCAGCGTCGTAATGGTGAAGGCGTCGTACAGCTGCGCCACATCCATTTCCCGGGCGGACAGGCCGGCCATGCGGTAGGCCAGGGCACCGGATCGCGCGGCGGCGGTGGTCGTCAGGTCCGGCATGGCCGATATCGAATAATGTCCGATCGCTTCGCCCACGCCCAGCACGTAGGCCGGCGGACGGCGCAGGTCGCGCGCACGCGCGGCGCTGGTGACGACCAGCGCGCCGCCGCCGTCGGTGACCAGGCAGCAATCGCGCAAGGTCAGCGGTTCGCTGATCATGGGCGAGGCCAGTACGTCTTCGATGGCCAGCGGTTTTTTCTCCCATGCCGCCGGGTTGCGCAAGGCCCATTGCCGGGCGGCCACGGCGATTTCCGCCAGCTGCCGCCGCGTGGTGCCGTACTCGTGCATGTGGCGCGAGGCGGCCAGCGCGTAGGAGCTGGCCGTGTACAGCGGACGGTAGGGCGCTTCGTGGGGATTGATATCCGGCGCCGCGACATTGGCGCGTCCCATGCTGCGCTGGGTGCTGCCGTAGGCGATGACCGCGACTTCGCACAGGCCCGCTTCGATGGCGGCCTGGGCGCGCGCGACCATGGTCATGAAAGAGGCGCCGCCCATGTTCGTGGCATCGTGATGGCGCGGCTGGATGCCCAGGTATTCGCATAGCGCCAGCGTGGGCATGCGGCTTTGCGATGTGGTGGCGAAGACGCCGTCGACGTCGCGCAGCGCCAGCCCGCAATCGTCCAGCGCGCGTGTCACGGCCTGGGCCATGAGGTCGATGGGGCCGAGGCCAGGCGCGACCTTGCCCAGGTCGGATTCGGCCGCGCCCACGATGGCGACGGCACCGCGTTTCAGCGGCGCGGATGCGCCGCCGGCGATCGCCGGCCCCGGTGTCGCGGGCCGGCTTGCGATGGCGTTCATGCGGCCTCCAGGGCGTCGAATACGGGATGGGGATCGCCACCGTCCGGCGCGAGGCAGGCGCGCGCCTTGACCCGCATGCCGATGCGCGGCGGCCGCGCGGGATCGCCCTCGACCCGGCTCATCAGGCGAAAGCCTTCGTCCATGTCCACCAGAACCACGTTGTACGGGGCCTGGTCGCGCGGATGCACGACCGTGACGGCGTGCACCGTGCCCAGTCCCGCGCTGATGCGCCATTCCAGTTCCGTGGCGCCGGTCAGCGGGGCCACGACGCGCGGCGGGAAGACGGCGCGGCGCGCCTCCGGGTCGTATTGATAGGCGAGCTGGCCCGCCGATAGATGGCGACGGTAGGTCGCCAGGGGGGATTCATGCATGGAAGCCTCCGTGCTGTCGGAACGGGTCGGATCAGACGATGCGCTGCCCGCGCAGTTCGGCGATGCGTTCGGCGCTGTAGCCCAGCACATCGGCGAGCACCGCATCCGTGCTGTCGCCCAGGCGCGGCGGCGGCAGGTCGTAGCGGGGCGGCGTATCGCGCAGCCGCAGCGGGCTTGCGATGGTCGACACCATGCCATCGATGCCGGCGCCGGCGGGGCGTGGGATGTCCACGCGCAGTCCGCGATGCATGACTTGCGGATCCTGGAAGACCTGTTCGTAGTCGTTGATGCGGCCGCAGGGTACGCCGTGCGCCTCCAGGCGCTGCAGCCAGTCCGCCGCCGGACGCTCCAGCATGGCGCGCGCGAGCATCGGGACCAGCGTGTCGCGGCCCTGGATGCGGCCGGTGACCTTGTGCCAGCGCGGATCGGCCGCCAGGTCGGGCCGTTCGATGGCCGCGCAGTAGCGCTGCCATTGGTCGTCGTTGCCCACCGCGACGACGATTTCGCCGTCGGCCACGGTGAATACCTGGTAGGGGACCAGGCTGGCGTGCGCATTGCCGTAGCGCCGGGGCGCCTTGCCGTTGGCGAAATAGCCGGTGACCTGGTTGCCGCCGAGCGCGACGATGCAATCGAGCAGCGCCATGTCGATGTACTGTCCCCGGCCCGAGACCTCGCGGTGGTTCAGCGCCGCCAGGATGGCGATGGTGGCGTACATGCCCGTGATGACGTCGGCGATCGCGATGCCGGCCTTCTGCGGCCCGCCGCCGGGCAGGTCGTCGCGTTCGCCGGTGATGCTCATCAGCCCGCCGATGGCCTGGAAGACGAAGTCGTAACCCGGCTTGCTGGCGCTGGGCCCGTCCTGGCCGTAGCCGGTGATGGAGCAATACACCAGGCGCGGATTGACGGCCCGCAGGCTGTCGTAGTCCAGCCCGTAGCGCTTGAGGTCGCCGATCTTGTAGTTCTCGATGACCACATCGCTGTGCGCCGCCAGTTCGCGCGCGATGCGCTGGCCCTGCGGCGTGGAGATATCCAGCGTGACGGATTTCTTGCCGCGGTTGGCGGCCGCGTAGTAGGTGGAGTCTCTCGTGTCCTGGCCGGCGCCGTCGCGTATCCAGGGCGGGCCCCAGGCACGCGTGTCGTCGCCGGTGCCCGGGCGCTCGACCTTGATGACGTCGGCGCCCAGGTCGGCCAGGTTTTGCGTGCACCAGGGGCCGGCCAGGATGCGCGACAGGTCCAGGACCCGGATGTGCGAGAGCGCGCCGCGCACCGGCGCCTTGTCTGCGGTTGTTGCGGTCATGCTGCCTCTATTGGATAGTGATGTGGGCGTCGTCGATGACCTTGGCCCACTTGTCCATTTCCGTGTCGACGAAGCGCGCGAACTGCGGCTGCGTCATGGTGCCGGGCACGGCGCCCTGCTGCGCGAACTGTTCCTGGATGGATGGCGAGCGCAGCGCGGCCAGTACATCCTGCGACAGCCTGGCGGCGAGCTTGGGATCCATATGCCCGGGCGCGTAGAGCCCGAACCAGGCGGTGGCCTCGAACCCCTTGATGCCGGCTTCGTCCAGCGTCGGCACGTCCGGCAGCGCCGGCGAACGCGTCAGCGAGGTCACGCCCAGCGCGCGCAGCTTGCCAGCCTTGATGTGTTGCAGCACGCCCGGCACCGAATCGAACATGACGGGAATCTGTCCGCCCAGCAGGTCGTTCAACGCGGGGGCCGCGCCCTTGTAAGGGATATGCACCATCTTCACGCCCGTCATCGACTTGAACAGTTCGCCGGACAGATGGTTGGCGCCACCCGTGCCCGCCGACCCGAAATTGACTTTGCCCGGATTGGCCCTGGCATAGGCGACCAGGTCCGCCGCGGTGTCGATGCGGTTGCGTTCGGCGAATTCGGCGTTGACCACCAGCACGTTGGGCACGGCCGCCACCTGCGCGATGGGAGTGAAGTCGGTTCTGCTGTCGTAGCGCAGGTTCTTGTACAGCGCCGGATTGATGACGTGATGCGTGGCCGTCACCATCAGGGTATAGCCGTCGGCCGGCGTGCGGGCCAGCTGTTCGGAGAAGATGGTGCCGCTGGCGCCCGGCTTGTTCTCGATCACCACCGGCTGTTTCCATTCCGCGCCCAGCGCGTTGCCCAGCATGCGTGCCAGGATGTCCGTGGTGCCGCCGGGCGGGAAGGGTACGACGATGCGCACGGCGTGATCGGGGAAGTTCTGCGCGCCCGCTGCCTGGGGCGCCGTGCACAGGGCGCCCAGGCATAGGGCAGCCGCGGTTCGCAACCATGTCTTCATTTTTGTCTCCTCGTGGGTCCTCTTGCTTTTATGGCGGGCCGCCTCTGGCGGCTCGATCTTAATGGGGGAATTCGACCATCGCTTCGCCGACCGCGATGGTTTCGCCGCGCTGGTTCAATACCTGCACGTCCAGCGTCGCCCAGCGGCTTTTTTCCGTCTTGCGCGTGGCGGTGACCACGGCGTGGGGGGTGATCGTATCGCCCGGCTTGACCGGCGCCTTCCAGCGCGTTTCCAGGCGGCGCTGCACGCCGCCCCGTTCGTACAGCCAGTCCGTCAGCATGCGCGTGATGACGCCGAAGTTGTTCATGCCGTGCATGATGATGCCGCCGAAATTGGTCTTGCCGAAGTTGCCCTGCATATAGTTGTCGTCCCAGTGCAGGGGATTGAAGTCCAGGGACGCTTCGCAGAATTCGCGGATGGATTCGCGCGTCGGCGAAAAAGGAGCGCCATCGATCTTGTGGCCGGGCGCGAGCGTGTCGAAAGCATGGGGGGTCATGATGGGGCTCCTTACATGGGGCGGATGGTCCAGCCGCGGCCGGAGCAAATCACTTCGTTGTTCTGGTTGAAGAAGACGTTGTCATGGACGACGAACAGGCGGTCCTTGCGGATGAACTTGTCCAGCGCGCGCGCTTCCAGGCGGATGACGTCGCCCGGGCGCGCGGGGATGTTGTAGCTCCAGGACTGGCCGGCATTGACGGTGCCGGGGCTGCGCATCCAGTCGTCCGTGGGGGTGCAGGCGAACATCAGCAGGATGTGGATGGCGGGCGGCGCGATCAACCCTTTGTACGGGGATTCGCGCGCATAGGCTTCGTCGAAGTACAGGGGATGGGTGTCGCCCACGACCCGGCAGTACTTCTGGATGGCTTCCAGCGTCAGGGTGTAGGGGATGGTTTTGCGCGGTTCGCCGGGGACGATGTCGTCCCAGATCTTGCGCGCCTTGTCGTCTTTCCAGAAGTCTGTCTCGAATGTGGTTTGTGTCATGGCCTTTCCAGGGCGGGTTGGAGGTGGGGCGCATGGCCGGGCCCGGACTTGCGCGGCGCGGTCCGCGTGCTTATAATGACCGCTAAGCGGACATATATATCCGCTGTATGGTCATTGTGGTCAGGCACATCGAGCGTGTCAAGCACGCCCGCGGGAGCATCCATGGCAACGCCGGAAAGCGAGTCGTTCGTGCGCACGTTTGCGCGCGGGTTAAGGATCATCGAAGCGATGGGGCAAGGGCAGGCGCGCCAGACGCTGGCCGATATCTCGGCGGCGGTGGAACTGCCGCGCACGGCGGTGCGCCGCTTCCTGATGACGCTGATCGAGCTGTCGTTCGTGAAGACCGACGGCAAGCATTACTGGCTGACGCCCAAGGTGCTGCGGCTGGGGTTGTCCTATCTGTACACGCTGCCTTTCTGGCGGCAGTCGCAGCTGGCGCTGGAAGAACTGGGCGCGCGCATCGGGCAATCGTGCGCGGTGTCGGTGCTGGACGAAGAAGACATCGTCTATGTGCAGCGCCTGCATACCAAGCGCATCCTGCCCATGAGCCCTTCGCTGGGCAGCCGTCTTCCGGCGCATGCGGTGTCCATGGGGCGTGTCCTGCTGGCCGGCCTGGACGATGCCGCGCTGGACGCTTACCTGGAAGCGGCCAGGCTGAAAAAGCTGACCCCCGCCACCGTGGTGGACCGCGATCGCTTGCGGCAGGCCATTCTGCTGGCGCGCGAGCAGGGCTATGCCTGGGTGGACAGCGAACTGGATGAATCCATCGCCGGGATGGCGGTGCCGGTGCGCGACCAGGACGGCGCGATCGTCGCGGCCATCAACGTCAGCCTGACCGCGGGCGCCTACCAGGAAGAAGCCGCGGTGGCGGAATTCCTGCAGCCCCTGCGGCAGACCGCGTCGCAGCTGCGCGCCACGATGGTGGGGTTGCGGTAGGCCGGAACGTTGGTGGGAAAAGGCTCGTATCAGTAGCGTTACGTCGCCAGGGCCGGAGCGCGCCGTCCCGGCGGCGGTGGACGACGGCGGCCACGGCCTTCATGCCGCGACGTTTTCATCGAGCTCCGCGAAGTTGCTAATCCTTACCGAGCCGTCCGGGAAGCGCGCGATGACCTCAAGCTGTCCGCCCATGGCCTCGATATGGCTGCGCAGCGTAGAGATATACATATCGGTGCGTTTTTCGAGCTTCGCGATGGATGGCTGTTGGACATGAAGCAATTCGGCGAGCATCTTCTGTGATAAGCCGCGCGCCTGACGCAGTTCGTGCAAAGGCATTTCCGCCAACATCGCATCCGCCTTGGCCTTCGCACGTGCCCGCGATTCCGGGGACATCGTTTCCCGTAGGATCGAATATTTATTAGCCATCGATAAGCCCTTCTCGAATTAGCTGCCTTAGATGTTCATCGTATAGGCGATCGGCAACCGGGATATGGGTTTCATACCACCGGTCATCTCCAGTCTTATCTGCCCCAATAAGCAGGATCGCGCATCGTCTAGGATCGAAAGCGTACAGCGTTCTAAAGGGACGGCCTGCATGCTGGGTTCGCAGTTCTCGCATATGGCGATGTTTAGAGCCCTTTATTCCACTGCTGTGCGGGAATCCCAATAACGGTCCGTTCGCTATGAGCAACTCGACACTCGCGTCCAACGATTCTCGCTCGGCCTCGTCTAGTGAAGACCACCATTCGCCGAATTGGTCTGTATATTCAACTGCCCATGGCATCAATTATTCCTTCAAGGGAATATTCTGTCAAGGGAATATGGGTACCGTCCAAGCTATGCAAAGTTCCCGTATCGTGTAGCGGCCGCTATCGGTGAAGGCTACTCAGAACCGCACCTTCACATTGGCCATGACGCCGTTCTGCCGCACGCCGTCGCCCAGCTGGCCCTGGTAGGACAGGTCCACCCGCACGTTTTTGGCCACCTGTACATTCAGCCCGGCCTGCAGGATGGCGGCGTCCTTGGCGATGGGCACGCCGGAGACGGTGAAGGGCGAGCCCGACGGCAGCGACTGCGTGGCCGTGGGGGTCGTGTCGCCGAAAGCATGGCGCCAGCCCAGCATGCCGTGCAGGACGGCCGTGGTACCGCCCGCGTCCAAGCGCGTGGAGGCGCGCAAGCCGAGCGTGGTGTAGGTCACGCCGGTGTTGTCGCCGCGGCCGGACAGCCCCGTGTCGCCGCCCTCGTCGAAACCCTGGGTGTGCAGATTCGCATAGGCGAGGCCGGCGAAGGGCTCGAACGTCGTGGTGCCGTAGTTCAAGGCATAGCCGGCCTCGCCGAACACCTGGGCGGTATTGCCGTCATAAGAGGCCTTGTCGGTGGTGCCCGCGAAACCGGCGAAAGCCACGTCGCGCTGCGTGTCTATGCGATGCCAGGTGTTGGCGGCGCCGAAGCGCAGCCCCAGCGCGCCCAGCTGCGTGCCCGCATAAGCGGCCAGGGTATAGCTGTCGATATCCGCGCTGCTGGAGCGCCCGTCCACGTTCAGGTCCGTGCGGTCGTAGCCTGCCGCCACGCCGGCCCGCCAGTTGGCGGCCACCGGGAAGTCCGCGCCTACCATGAAGCCGCCGATGCTGCGTTCCAGCTTGGCGGCATTGCCGTTGCCGTCGATGTCGCCCCAGGCGCCGTAGACCTGGCCCCACATTGCCGCGCGGCCGGGCGCGGGAACCGGCGTGGCGGCGCCATTCGCGCTGGCCAGCCGTGCCGGCGCGGCCGCGTTGTCCATGAACGCCATGCGCAGGCGATCGTTGATCGCGTCGCGGGCGAAGTGGCTGTCTTCCAGCAGCGAGGTCTTCAGGCTGGCCTGGATTTCGCCGGACAGGCTGTCGAAGGCGGCGCGCGCATCGGCCGGGTCGTTCATCGACGCGATCGTGTCGTGCACCGGTTGGCCGTCGGGCTGGCTGTCGGCGCCCTGGGCCGCGGCGCGCTGGTTGCGGGTTTGCGCGACATCCGCATAGCGCGTGGCATTGCGGTCGAAGGCCAGGTACACGTGGCTGGGGTCGTAGGACAGCACGGGTTGCAGGAACAGCATCTGCGTCGCGCCGGCGACGGAACCGTAGGCGCCGCTGATGCCCTGTCCCGCGGACAGGATGGTGTAGCGCAGGCCCGGAGCGATCCGCGTGCCGGGCATCGGGGTCACCATCACATTGCCCGCCAGGGATGCCGTCCCCGCCACCTGGATCAGGTCGGATTGCCCGCCGTTGGCGACTTCGACCCGGTAGGTCGATCCGGCCAGCTGCGCGTAGTTGCCCGTGAAAGTCAGCGTGCCGATCGAATGCCCGGGCGCGATGGTGCCGGCCACGTTGGCGCTGCCCAGCGTGCCGTTGCCGTCCAGCAGGGCGCCTTGCGCAATCGTTAGCGTGCCGCCGAGCGTGCCTTGCACGTCCAGGTTGCCGCCCTGCGCGATGGTGACGCCATTCGCATACTGCTGCTTGCCTGTCAGCACCCAACTGCCGCTGACGGTAAGGTTCTCGACGTTGACGGCGCCGGCGAAGGTGCCGCTGCCCAGCAGGTTGACCGTATCGTTGCCGGCGCCGCCGTCGACCAGGCCGACGATGCGCGAGCCGGTCAGGATGTTCAGCGTATCGTCGCCACCGCCCAGGTCCAGCGCCAGGCCTTTGCCGCCTTCGATCAAACCCGAGTTCGTCACCGTGTCGGCCTGGTTGCCGATGATCTTGACGCCAAAGCCCGTGACGCCGCGTATCGTGCCTTCGTTGACCAGCGTGGTCGCATGCGGCGCGGCGCCTTCGGCGCTGTCGTCGATGAGGATACCGTTGGCCTGGCCGCTGATCAGGGATTGCGCCGTCAGATTGCGGATGATGCCGCCGCCCGCGGCGATGCCTTCGCTGTTATTGGGCGAACCGTCTTTCTCGCCTTTGGCGCCGATGCCCTGGATGGTCCCGGTATTGGTAATGTCCGCCTTGCCGTCGATGTCGACCCCGTCGCCGTCGCCGTTCACCGACGTGGCGTCGATGGCACCGGTGATGATGCCGTGGTTCACCACGGTACCGTCGCCGTCGGAACCGACGCCGGAGCCGTTGCGGCCGACGATGACGCCGCCGGCTTCGTTGACGACGTCGACGTTGACGTCGCTGGTAATACCGTGGCGGGCGCCGGAGATCAGGCCGCCCGCATAGTTGTGGACGGCGGCGGCGTGGCCCTGCATGTCGACGCCGTCGTTGGAGGGATCGTCCTCGGGGTCGCCCGATGTGTTGGCCGGGGCCGACGAGACGATAGCGCCCCAGTTGTTGACCTGGCCCCCTTCCCCTGGACGGACGGCGTCGGCATCCATGGCCTGGATCAGGCCGCCGGCGCGGTTATTGATAACGACATTGCCGGCGGTGCCGATCTTGTCGAAGTCGATGGCCTGGCCGCTTTGCGAGGTGATGGTGCCGGCGTTCTCGATCACGATGCGGCCGGTCGGGACATCGTTGTTGATGCGGACGCTGTCGTCGCTGGTGAAGATGATCGCGCCGGCATTGTTGGTCAACGTAAAGTTGAACGGCGAGCCGGCGGTGCTGCCGTTGGTGTCGATGCCGCGGTTGCCGGACTTCAGCGTGCCGGAGTTCGTGATGGAAATGCCGGGGGCCGGCACGGACGAGTCCATGGTCAGGGACGTGCCCGACGTATCGATCGTTCCGCCGCTTTCGATGGTGACGCTGTCGCTACCGGATATCGTGCGGCGGGTCGTGTCGGTGACGCCGCTTCCTATCACGACAGGGCCGGCGGCTTGCGCGGCCAGCGAGGTCATCACGGATGCCAGGGCGGCGGCCAGGGTGGCGGGCGCCCTGGGGTTCTTCATCGTCGGCATGCTTTACAGCCCCTCTTTGCGGGTACGGTCAAAGGGCTGTCACGCTACGTGACGATTATGACTTTGCTGTTAAAAGCTGAATGTTTATTGAATGCGCTTGAGGGTATCTGGCGGACGGCAAATAAAAAACCGGCCCTGGTACTACCCAGGGCCGGTTATTCCGCGCGGGAACCGATCGGGCGATCAGGCGCCCAGCTGCTTCAACGCATCGTTGAACGTCGCGCTGGGCCGCATGGCCTTGCTGGTCTTATCGGCGTTCGGACGGTAGTAGCCGCCGATGTCCTGCGGCTTGCCTTGCGACGCGCCGAGTTCCTGCACGATCTTGGCTTCGTTGTCCGTCAGGGTCTTGGCGATGCCGGCGAACTTGGCCTGCAGGGACTTGTCTTCCGTTTGGGCGGCCAGTGCCTGGGCCCAGTACAGCGCCAGGTAGAAATGGCTGCCGCGGTTGTCCAGGCCGCCGACCTTGCGGGCGGGCGATTTGTCGGTGTCCAGGAATTTGCCGGTGGCTTCGTCCAGGGTCTTGGCGAGCACGCGGGCGCCGGCGTTGCCGTGGACGTCCGCCAGGTGTTCCAGCGAGGCGGCCAGGGCCAGGAATTCGCCCAGCGAGTCCCAGCGCAGGAAGCCTTCTTCCACGAACTGCTGCACGTGCTTGGGCGCCGAACCGCCCGCGCCGGTTTCGAACAGGCCGCCGCCGGCCATCAGCGGGACGATGGACAGCATCTTGGCGCTGGTGCCCAGTTCCATGATGGGGAAGAGGTCGGTCAGGTAGTCGCGCAGCACATTGCCGGTGACCGAGATGGTGTCCTTGCCCTGGCGGATGCGCTCCAGCGAGAACTTGCACGCCTCGGTGGGCGTCATGATGCGGATGTCCAGGCCCTTGGTGTCGTGGTCTTTCAGGTAGCGCTCGACCTTGGCGATGATCTGGGCGTCATGGGCGCGCCCCTTGTCGAGCCAGAAGACGGCCGGGGTGCCGCTGGCGCGGGCGCGGTTGACCGCCAGCTTGACCCAGTCCTGCACCGGTGCGTCCTTGGTCTGGCACATGCGCCAGATGTCGCCGGCCTGCACCGGCTGTTCCAGCAGCACCTTGCCGGCTTCGTCGACGACGCGCACCGTGCCGTTGGCGGGGATCTGGAAGGTCTTGTCGTGCGAGCCGTACTCTTCGGCGGCTTGCGCCATCAGGCCGACGTTGGGCACGCTGCCCATGGTGACCGGGTCGAAGGGGCCGTTCTTCTTGCAGTCGTCGATGACGGCCTGGTAGATGTCGGCGTAGCTGCGGTCCGGGATCACGGCCTTGGCGTCGTATGCCTTGCCGTCCGGGCCCCACATCTTGCCGCCTTCGCGGATCATGGCCGGCATGGAGGCGTCGACGATGACGTCGCTGGGAACGTGCAGGTTGGTGATGCCCTTGTCGGAGTTCACCATGGCCAGGCGCGGACGCTGGGCGTATTCCGCCTGCAGGTCGGCTTCGATGGCGGCGCGCTTGTCGGCCGGCAGCGTGGCGATCTTGGCGTACAGGTCGCCGATGCCGTTGTTGGGATCGAAGCCGATCTGCTTGAGCGTGTCGGCGTGCTTGGCCAGGACGTCCTTGTAGAAGACGGAGACGACATGGCCGAAGATGATCGGGTCGGAGACCTTCATCATCGTCGCCTTCAGGTGCACCGAGAACAGTACGTCCTTCTGGCGCGCATCGTCGATCTGCGCCTGCAGGAAGCTGCGCAGCTTGTCCTTGCTCAGCACGGCGGCGTCGATGATTTCACCGGCCTTGACGTTGGTCTTTTCCTTCAGGACCTTGGTGCTGCCGTCGGCGGCGGCTAGTTCGATGCGGACGGCGCCCGGGTTGGCGATCAGCGCGGATTTCTCGCTGCCGTAGAAGTCGCCGCCGTCCATGTGGGCGACGTGGGTCTTCGAGTCGGCGGACCAGGCACCCATCTTGTGCGGATGCTTGCGCGCGTAGTTCTTCACCGACAGCGGCGCGCGGCGATCGGAATTGCCTTCGCGCAGCACCGGGTTCACGGCGCTGCCCTTGATCTTGTCGTAGCGCGCCTTGATGTCCTTTTCCTTGTCGCTGGCGGGCTCGTCCGGATAGTCGGGCAGCTTGTAGCCTTGCTGCTGCAATTCCTTGATGGCGGCCTTCAGCTGCGGGATGGATGCGCTGATGTTGGGCAGCTTGATGATGTTGGCTTCCGGCGTGGTCGCCAGCCGGCCCAGTTCCGCCAGGTCGTCGGAGATCTTCTGGGCGTCGGTCAGGAATTCGGGGAAGGTGGCGATGATGCGGCCGGACAGCGAGATATCGCGGGTTTCGACGGCGACGCCCGACGAGCGGGTGTAGGCCTGGACGATGGGCAGCAGCGAATACGTGGCCAGGGCCGGGGCTTCGTCGGTCAGCGTGTAGATGATCTTCGACGTGGTAGACATTTGCTCGTGAACCTCACTCAACGGTGGAATAGCGGAAAGTCTGGATGTGTCCGGTCCCTGCGACGTCTCCGGCGGTCGCGCGCGGGAGGGCCTGCGGCGCGCCGGGGGCTGCGGCGAATGCGCCGTGGTCGCGTACGGGCGGGGGTCGTTACAGAGTTTAGCACCGGCGCCCCCGGGCCCCGGGGGCGCCCCGCCCTGGCCGCGCGGTGCCCGCCTTTCAGCTGCGCGTGAGGCTGGGAATGGAATAAATGTCACCGCCGGCGTGTTATTCCTGGTGGTCGACGCAAGGCCGCAAGCCGCGGCGCGCCGTGATTCGATGTTGGAGTTGTCATGAAGCTGCAGGACCTGTCTACCCCCGAGTTCTATCGCGATCCCTACCCGCTTTACGAGAAAATGCGCGCGCGCGGCAAGCTGTTCAATGTCGCGCCGCATATCCTGATGACCGGTCATTACGACATGATCGACGCCATCCTGCTGGATCGCCGCATGGGCAAGGGTTATATGGAAAGCATCCGCGCCCGCTACGGCGAGGACGGCCCGGCCCAGCCGATCTTCCAGGGCCTGGCGCGCATGTTCCTGATGATGAACCCGCCGACGCATACGCGCCTGCGGGCGCTGCTGATGAAAGCCTTCGACGCGCGGCGGGTGGACGGCCTGCGCCAGGTCTGCCAGGAAGTCGCCGACGGGCTGATCGACGCTTTCCCCCGTGGCCAGGCCTTCGACCTTGTGCCGGCCTACAGCCAGCCCCTGCCGGTGCGCATCATCTGCCGCCTGCTGGACATCCCGGTGGCGGACGCGGACATGCTGGAGCGCGACGTCAGCCAGCTGGTGCAGGCGCTGGAAGCCGCGCCGCTGGACGCGCCGGCCCTGGAGAAAGTCAATGCTGCCATGCACAACGTCGAGGATTATTTCCGCCGAGTGGTGGAGGCGCGTCGCCGGCAGCCGGGGGGCGACCTGGTCTCCGTGCTGCTGTCGGTCGAAGAGGATGGCCAGGGATTGACGGAAGACGAAATCGTCTCGAACGTGATCCTGCTGTTCGTGGCGGGCCACGAGACTACGGCCAACATGATCGGCAACGCGCTGATCGCCCTGCACCGGCATCCGGACCAGTTGCGTCTGCTCGCCGGGCAGCCGGAGCTGCTGCCCAGGGCCATCAACGAATGCATGCGCTACGACAGTTCGGTCCAGTTCATCACGCGCATGGCGCTGGAGGACACCGAAGCCGGCGGTATCGCGCTGCCCAAGGGGTCCATCGTCTTCATGAGCCTGGGCGCCGCCAACCGCGATCCCGGGCGCTTCGCCGACGCGGACCGGCTGCTGATCGAACGCAACGAAGGCGGCAACCGGCTGATTGCCTTCGGCGGCGGGATCCATTACTGCCTGGGGGCGCGGCTGGCGGCGATGGAATTGCAGATCGGGTTGGGTACCTTGCTGGCGCGCCTGCCCGGCATGAGACTGGTGGACCTGGATGCCTTGCAATGGCGCAAGCGCAATACCGTGCGCGGGGTGGAGGCGCTGGTCGTCACGGCTTGAACGGCGGGGGGTGCGGGTAGGGCAACGCCGGATGGATCCGCCATCGCTTGCGGGCACCGGCACCGCGGCATTGCAAGCGTGGCGCCGGCGGAACGGGCCCCTGCCCCGTGGCACAGACGGCTTCTTGTCCAAAGGAGCTGAGGCCATGTTTTCCAACCCCGGTCCGGTCAACAGCGGTACTTTCCACAACGGCACTTCCAACGCCTCATATTCCCCGGCGGCCGGCGACGGCGTCCTGGATGTTTCCCGTATCGATCGTGTCACGGCCCGTATGGGCCATGAAATCTTGTCTTATCTGGGCGAAAAACTATCGCCCCAGGACATCGCATTCATCCATGCCCGGGGAAGCCGAGGCAAACCCCATCTGGCGGAGTACTGCTTCGATGGCTTGGTGGAATGTCTCTATGGGGGCTCTCCAGGACAGAGCCCGGCAAAGGCGGCGGCTTATTACACCGCCAGGTTGGGGCTAGAGACGGAAACGCGCGCGCTCACCGGCATGCTCGCGAACGAAGCCTTGGCGAAAGAAGCAGGGGACAAGCTTGTGCACGAGCTTGATGCCTTGCGAGACATCAAGGAACAGGGAAAACGCAGCCGGGAGCAAATGGCGAAATTGCTCGAAGAGGCCAAGCGCATTTTCACGCAGTGCGGCATCCACGAAGAAGCGCAGGTGGTCGAATCCGTTCAGATCATCGATGCAGTTCTGTGGAATATCGACCGTTTCGGGGAGCCGGACATGTCGGCGCCGCCGACGGGCTTTTGCAGCCTTTATGCCAAGCCCGTCAAAGACTTTTGCGAGTATGAGGTCGCGGTGGCGATGGATCCGTGGCCGATCCTGGACGCGTTTCGGTCTCCGGCAAAGCCTGCGTCCTCACTCGACGAACGCTGGCTGCAGGGTACGCAAGCCTCGGCACGGCAGGCAAGGCTCATGGCGGGAGGCCTGAAGGAAATACTGGCGCCCTACGCGAAAGTCTCGTCGCAAGACGAGCAAAGCGGCGAAATCTACGAGGCAATCACCCAAGCGCTGCGTAACCATCGCTGACCGGCCCCGTTTGCTGGCCGCTGACTTCGTCCGATGTTTGTCCGATTCTTTGCGTGTGCCGGAATCCGCCTATGGACCCCGGCACATAGCCTTTCCGTGCCAGCTCGGCGCTCACATAGAGGGATAGACTATGCAAATCGGTTCCAGCCTCCCATCGCACGTTCCCGCGTGGCCGCTTATCCCCGACCAGGCGCCGATGGCTCTGCCGGCGGATGGATCCATCGCCACGCTGATCGCGTCCGTCGGCGCGCGTGCCGTCGATCCCGAGCCTGCCCAGCAAGAGGCGGTGCCACAGCATGTGTTGGTGGAGAATGCTCCCACCGCCCGTGAAGCGGTGTATCGCTGGCTTGAGGGCATGACGGACGTTCTGAAGGAACACGGCGCGTACAACACCGCCATCGACAACTACACAGCCATCCATCCGCAGGCCACGCGCAGGCAGGCCGAGAAATTGTTCGCCATCGGCCTGGTCCGCGCCGTGGTCGATCCCCTTCCCGGGCGTTTCCTATCGCCGGCGAATGGGAGCGACCACGCCCCCGGCAGGTCCGATGCGGCCAACGCCTATCGCTGGCAGCGCGTCATGAAGGTGCTGAAAGACAGCGGTGCCTATGCGGCCGGAATCGCGCATTACCAGGTATATCGGGTCCAGCGCCTGGCGCAAGTATGCAAGGAGTGGGCCGTGTTCTTCAAGGGCCGGGGGATGGACGATGCGAGTATCGAAAAGCTCCTGCCCGAACGCCCGCAGCTGATGAGTTGGGAGAAGGCCAACTTGACGTTCAGCGGCCAGCTGATGCGGGTCGGCGACCCACGGCACCTGTCCCGGTATCTGGACAAAGCCGAACATCCCGCCAGGATCGAACCTTCCCCGCCTCTGGTGAGACAGCGCTACGCCTGACCGGCGCGCGGGCGGCAGTGCCAGGCTGCAAGCCAGTAGGCAATGGATCCTGTACGCAGGCTATCCGGCTGCCGCCCCATCCCGTTTGTGCCCCATCCCGCTCGCGCGTCCTGAGCGGCGGTACGCCCGCCATTGCATGGCCAGCGCGACCAGCACCAGCGCGTAACCGATGCCGTCCGATACCGCCCCCGGATACACCAGCGCGAAGCCCGCCACGATGAACATGACCCGTTGCAGGGCCGATGCCTGCACCAGCAGCCAGCCCTGGAATCCCGCCGCCAGCGCGAAGATCCCCGCCGCGGCCGTGAGGGCGACTTCGGCGATCTGCCAGATGCTTGCCGTCGCCAGGGCCTGGGCCGATCCCATCAGCAGCAGGCTCTGCCCGCTGGGCGCCAGCACGAAAATGAACGGCACCAGGAAGGCCGGGATGGTGTACTTCCAGCATTGCATCGTCGTGCGGTAGGGATCGGCCCCCGTGATGGCCGCCGCCGCGAAGGGCGATAGCGCGGTCGGCGGCGAGACCTCCGACAGCACGGCGTAGTAGAAGATGAACATGTGCGCCGCATAGTCCGGCACGCCCAGCTTGATCAGCGCCGGCGCGGCGATGACGGCGCAGATGATGTACGACGCGGTGACCGGCACGGCCAGCCCGATGATCCACACCACCAGCGCGGTGTAGATCGCCGTCAGCAGCAGCGAACCGGCCGCGTAGTCGATGACGATGCCGCTGAACTTCAGTCCCAGCCCGGTCAGCGTGACCACGCCGACGATGATGCCCGCGCCCGCGCAGGTGGCGCCCACGCCCAGCATGCCGATCGAGCCGGTGCGCAGCGCTTCGACCAGCGGCGATCGCAGCAGCAGCGGCGCCGCCGGGCCGCGCCCGCGGAACAGGTCATAGGAAATCATCGCCGTGTCCGCGCGCAGGAAGCTGGTCAGGAAGGACACGACGATGGCCCAGAACACCGAGAGCACCGGCGAAAAGCCCATCAACATGAAGACGACGATGGACACCAGCGACAGGAAGTGAAACCAGTATCGGCGGGTCAGGTTCCATACCGTGTCGACCTTGGCGAAAACGGTTCGGCCCATGCCGTACTTGCGCACGTCGATCTCCACCATCAGGAACAACGCCAGGTAGAACAACAGGGTCGGGATCACCGCCATCAGCAGCACGTCCAGGTACGAGATCTTCAGGAACTCGGCGATGATGAAGGCCGCGGCACCCATGACCGGCGGGGAGATGATGGCGCCCAGCCCGCCGGCCGCCAGCAGGCCGCCCGCGGCATCGCGCGCATAGCCGACCTTGGCCAGCATGGGCCAGGCCACCGTTCCCAGCGTGACGGTGGTCGCCACCCCCGACCCGGACGGCCCGCCCAGCAGGAACGAGGCCAGCACCACCGTGCGCCCGGCGCCGGCCGGCTTGCCGCCCATGGCGGCGAACGAAAAGTCGATGTAGAAGCGTCCCGCGCCCGACAATTGCAGGAAGGCCCCGAAGATGGTGAACAGGATGATAAGCGACGAGGATACGTCCACCGCCACGCCGAAGATGCCTTCCAGCGTCATGTACATGAAGCCCACCAGCCGCGCGATGCTGTAGCCGCGATGCGTCCAGGGATGGGGCAGGTAGGGGCCCAGGAAGGCATACAGCAGGAAGCAGATGCAGATGACGGGAAGAATCCAGCCTATGGTGCGGCGCATGGCCTCCATGACCAGCAGGATCAGGGCGGCGCCGAAGAAGATATCCCAGGGCTGCGGCCGCGTATTGCGGTCGGTGAAATCGTCGCCGCCCAGGATCAGGTATACGACGATGGCGATCGCCAGCGATGCCAGTATCCAGTCCCACGCCATGATGCGATGACGGAAGCGCCGCGATACCGGAAACACCAGGAAACTCAGGAACAGCACAAAGGCCACGTGCACGGGGCGCAGTATCTGCGTCGGCACGATGGCATAGGCGGCATACAGGTGAAACAGCGACATCGCCACCGCGGCGATGGTCAGGAAGGCGCCCAGCCGGCCGGTCAAGCGGTTGGCGGCGCCTTCTTCCTGTTCGATATATTCCTCGGCCTTGCGCAGCGCCTCGTCATCGACGGCGGCGGGCGCGTCCGTTCGTGCTGCATCGCTCATGCGGCGGCTCCCTGGACGGGTGGGCGTACGTTAAGGGCGGCCGGCACGCGGGCCGGCCGCCGGCGGCGGTTCAGTCGACGCTGAAGCCGCGTTCCTTGTAGTACTTGACGGCGCCCGGGTGGAAAGGCACCGGCGTGGCGGCGGACTTCTGGTTTTCCAGCTTGAAGTCGGCCGTGTCCTTGTGGACGGCGATCAGCTCCTCGCGGCTTTCGAAGATGGTCTTGACGATGTTGTAGGCGGCCTGGTCGGGCATTTTTTCATTGGCGACCAGGATGTTCATCACCGTGGCCTGCTGATTGTCCCGGTCCATGCCGCGATAGGTAGCCTTGGGGATGGTGTCCGCGACGTAGAGGTTGCCGTACTTCTTGTTCATCGCCGGCACCAGGTCGGCGTTGTCTATCATCTTCAGCGTCGTGCCGGGTGTATTGGCCAGGTCGGTGACCGCGGCGGTGGGCAGGCCGCCGACCCAGAAGAAAGCATCGATCTTGTTGTCCTTGATCGCGTTGACCGATTCGGCCACGCTGAGGCGTTCGCGCTTCACGTCCTTGTCCTTGTCCAGCCCGGCCGCTTCCAGCAGGCGGAAGGCCATGACTTCGGTGGCGCTGCCGGGCGCGCCGGTGGACACGCGCTTGCCCTTCAGGTCGGCCATGGTCTCGATGCCCTTGCCCTGTACCGTGACGACGTGCATGCGGTTGGGATACATGATCATCAGCGTGCGCAGGGGCACCTTGCCGCTTTTGAATTTGTCCTGGCCGCGATAGGCGTCCTGCGCGGCGTCGGACATGCTCATGCCGATGTAGGAGGCATCGCCGTCGATCAGCTTCAGGTTGTCGACCGAGCCGCCGGTCACTTCCGCGGTGGCCTCCATGCCGGGGACTTTCTTGGAGAGCAGGGCCGCGATGCCGCCGCCGATGGGGTAGTACACCCCGCCCGTGCCGCCGGTGGCGATGGAAATGTTCTGGGCATGGGTGGGCGCGAGGACCAGCGAACCGATGACAACTAGGCACAGCAGCAAGGCAAACCGCACGAACGGGGTTCTCATTGTCTGTCTCCTGGGTAGGCATGATCGTCCCGTTGGCGCGGGGATGCCTTTTTTGTATTTCCGGCGCCGCCGGCCGTGGGCGGATGCGGCCCCAAGGCGTGGCCATGGGGGACATCCGGCGCGGATCGCGTGGCGTGGTTGTTTGTCGATCCGGCCGATGCGAGCGAAACCGGACGGCCCAGGTTTACCCGCCGGGGTGGCGGGCGTCAATCGGGTTTTGCGCGGGCCCGGGCGTTTTGGCGCGGGCCCGCGCCGCGCGTTGCGCGGCCTTGGACGGATGGCGGGCGCCGCGGCTGCGTCAGCAGCCCATCGCGTAGCCATCCTTGCGATGGTCCGACGCCGCCAGGTAGCCGCCGGCGTCCAGGCGCAGCGCCATCTGCGCGCAGCCGAATTCCGTGTCGAAGCGCGGCGATTGCGTGATGTCGTGGCCCAGGTCCTTCAGGCCTTGCAGGGTCTGCGCCGGCGTATTCCATTCCATGGCGACGCCGCGGTTGTCGTCCTTGACGCGCCAGCGCGGCGCGTCGCTGGCGGCCTGGGGGTTCTGGCCGTAGTCGGCCAGGCGGCAGAGCACCTGCGCGTGGCCCTGCGCCTGCATCGAGCCGCCCATCAGGCCCAGGGTCATCAGCGGTTGGCCGCCGCGCATCACGAAGCCGGGAATGATGGTGTGGAAGGGTCGCTTGCCCGGTCCGACCTGGTTCGGATGGCCGGCGCGCGTGCTGAAGCCCCAGCCGCGGTTGTGCAGCGCGATGCCGGTGCCGGGCACCACGACGCCCGAGCCGAAGCCTTTGAAATTCGATTGGATGAAGGACACCATCATGCCGTTGCGATCGGCGGCGGTCAGGTAGACCGTGCCGCCGCCGTGCGGATTGCCCGGGCCGGGATAGGCGGCGCGGCGCGGATCGATGGCGCGGGCGCGGCGGGCCAGGTAGTCGCGGTCCAGTAAATGCCCGGCGGTAACTTCCGTCATCGCGGCCGGATCGCCGACGTAGGCGTACATGTCCGCGAAGGCCAGCTTCATGGCTTCCAGTTGCAGGTGCACGCTGGCGGCGGAATCCACCGGCAGCGCGCCCAGGTCCAGCGTGTCGAGCATGCCCAGCGCCATCAGCGCGCCGATGCCCTGGCCGTTGGGCCCGATTTCGGCCAGCTCCACGTCGCGGTACTTCATGCGGATGGGCTCGACCCAGTCGGCACGGTGGGCCGCCAGGTCCGCCTCGGTGATGCTGCCGCCGGTGGCGCGGGCGTGGGCCGCGATGGCCGCCGCCAGCTCGCCGTGATAGAAGGCGTCGCCCTTGCTGCGGGCGATCTTTTCCAGGGTCTGCGCCTGCCCGGGGCAGACGAAGCGCTCGCCCGGCAGCGGCGCGCGGCCGTTCGGGGCGAAGGCTTCGGCGTAGCCCGGTTGCGAGATCAGGCCGGGCACCTGCGCCTGCCATTGCCGCTGCACCGTCGGGGACACCAGGTAGCCGTCGCGCGCCAGGCGGATGGCGGGCTCGAAGAGGTCTTCGAAGGGCAGCGAGCCGAAGCGTTCGCTGGCGGCGCGCCATGCCGATACGGTGCCCGGCACCGTCACCGCGTCCCAGCCCCGGAAAGGCATGCTGTCCAGGTGGGCGAAGCGGTCCGGCGTCCAGGCGGCCGGCGCGCGGCCGCTGGCGTTCAGGCCGTGCAGATCCTTGCCGTCCCAGACCAGCGCGAAGGCGTCGCCGCCGATGCCGTTCATGCAGGGCTCCACCACCGTCAGCGCGATGGCCGTGGCCAGCGCCGCGTCCATCGCATTGCCGCCGCGCATCAGCATGCCCAGCCCGGCGCTGGCCGCCAGCGGCTGCGATGTGCTGACCACGTTGTCGGCCAGGACCGGCATGCGCTGCGACGTGTAGGGGAAGGACCAGAATTCCTGCGTGGACGGGGACATGGCGCTGGGTGTCTCGGTGGTTTATTCGATGGAGATATGGGCTTCCTTGACGACGTCGGCCCAGGTCTTGTGTTCTTTCGCGATCGCTTCGGCGAAAGGCTGTGCCGGGGTGTACATCAATTCCGCCCCTTGCGCCACCATGGCGGCCTTCAGCTCCGGCATGGCCAGTACTTTCTGCAGGGCCTGCGCAATCGTATTGATGGCTGCCTGCGGCGTGCCCTTGGGCGCGACGAAGCCGAACAGATTATCCGCCTGCACGCCGGCAATGCCGGCTTCCTTCATCGTCGGGACGTCCGGCAGCTGGCCGACGCGGGCGCCGGAGGCGACCGCCAGCACTTTCAGTTTCTTCGCCTGGATCAGCGGCATGGAACCGGGGATGCTGTCGAACATGAAGCTGGAAGAGCCGGAAGCCAGTTCGGGCAGGGCCTGACCGCTGCCCTTATACGGAATGTGCGTGACTTTCACGCCGGTCTTCAGGGCGAACAATTCGCCTTCCAGGTGCGACAGGGTTCCGGTGCCTTGCGATGCGAAATTGTACTGGCCGGGTTTGGCTTTCAGGTACGAGACCAGTTCGCCGACATTGTTCACCGGCAGGGATTCCGGCACGACGAGGATATGCGGGACGATGCCCACGCCCGCGATGGGCGTGAAGTCCTTGCCGAGGTCCGCCGGCCACTTCGGGTACAGCGCCGCCGCGACGGCGACGTTGGTGACCGCGGCAAGGTAGATCGTGTAGCCGTCGGCCGGCGCCTTGGCCGCGGCCTGCAGGCCGATGGCGCCACCCGCGCCGGGCCGGTTTTCGACGATGACCGATTGCTTGAGTTCGGCGGACAGCTTCTGCCCGATGGCGCGCGCCAGCACGTCCGTGGCGCCGGCGGGGGGGAAGGAGATGACGACCTGGATGGCATGGTCGGGATAGGCGGCACGCGCCGCGCCGATGTGGGAGACGGCGAGTCCGAGCGTCAGCGCCAGCATGCCCAGCAGGCGGGTGGCGAGGCGGCGAGGCGGGGCGAAAGCGTAGTGGTTGTGCATGCGAGATCTTCCAAGTTGGGGAACGCGCCGGGCGGCGTGCACCGCCGGACGCGGCTTGCGGTGGGCGCGGGAGCGCACCGTGCAAGCCATACCGAATAAAGCAATACCCATGCCAAATTCCGGCGCCGCGCGGCTACATGGTGGCGTTCTGGGTGGCCACGAACATGGCGCGCAGGTGTTCGCCGGAGGTGGTGGGCGGATACTTGTCCGGCGCGCCGGCTTGCCGGCAGGTCGGCAGGCATTCGATGCGCGCGTCGTAGTTGGGGTTGTGGAAGAACACGATGGACTGGCGCCGGCTTTCCGCGCGCGCGTCCAGGGGCGGGTTGACCACGCGGTGCAGGGTGGATACCCAGCGGTCGTTGGTCCAGCGCGCCATCAGGTCGCCGATATTGATGATGAAGCAGTCAGGCACGATGGGCACGTCCACCCATTGGCCGTCGGCGTTGAACACCTGCAGGCCGCCGGGGCGGTCCTCGGTGGCGAGGATGGTCAGGCTGCCATAGTCGGAATGCGCGCCGGCGCGGATCTGCCCGGGCAGGGGCGGGGTGTCCTGCGCCGGGTAGTTGCGCAGCCGCAGGCGGCTGATGTGGCGGTCGACCTTGCCGTCGAAGTAGTGCTCGTCCAGGCCCAGCGCCAGCGCGAAGATGCGCATCAGCGTGCGGGCCAGGTCGCCCATGGCGCGGTAGTACGCCGTCCACGTCGGCCGCAGGTCGGCCGGCTCTTCCGGCCAGATATTGGGCGCGAAATGCCGGCCGGCGGCCGGCGCGTGGGCGTAGGCCGCCTCGGGCATGTCCACGGGGCCGATCATCAGGCTTTCGTTAAGGTCGCCCGCCGTGGCGGCCGCGTCGCGCGATCGGCCCACCGATTCGTCTTCCAGGCCGATGTAGCCGCGCGCGACGTCCATGCCGGGACGCGCGACCTCCATCTTGCGCGCCAGGGGCAGGTCGAAGAAACGGCGCGATACGTCGCGCATGCGCTCGATCAGCGCCGGGTCGATGCCGTGGCCGGAGATGATCAGGAAGCCGATGTCGCGGCAGGCCTGGTCGACCGAGCGCGCGATCGCCTGCTTGTCCGCGTCGCCGCCGGATGCGAAACGCGAGATATCGATGACGGGAACATGCAGGAGCTTCATGGCGTGGGTCTCCGGGGGGCGTGTCAGGGCTGCTTAGGCAATGGCGTCGCCGCCGTCCACCAGCAGGGTGGAGCCGGTGATGCTGGGGTTCAGCGCGACGGCAAGAATGGCGTGGGCGATGGCGGCGGGATCGGCCACCCGGCCGGCGGGCACGTGGTCCGCAAAGGACTGGAACTTGCGGCGCCGGTCGGCCTCGTCCAGCTTGTTCCAGAGCGGGGTGTCGGTGACGCTGGGCGATATCGCGTTGACGCGGATCGGGCGCAGTTCCAGCGCCAGGCCCCGTGCCAGTCCTTCCAGGGCGGCATTGATGGCGCCCTGCAGGACCGCGTTGCGGTCGGGCCGCACGCTGAAGACGCCGGAAACCAGGGTCAGCGATCCGCCCGGACGGATGTGGCAGGCGCGCGCGACGTGGTAGGCGCCCCAGAACTTGCTGCGCATGGCGTCGTAGGCGTCGTCCAGGTCCAGGGCCCGGACCGGGCCGGTGCGCGTCTGCGATCCGGATACGACGACGTGGTCCCAGGCGTCATGGGCGGCGAAGAAATCGCGCACGGCCGCGTCGTCGGTCATGTCCAGGCAGGCGCTGGCCGCGATGGCGGGGTAGGCCGCGCGCGCGGCCGCCAGCTTGTCGCGCGAGCGGCCCGCGATCAGGACGTGCGCGCCCTGGCTGGCCAGGGCGGCGGTGGCCAGTCCGATGCCGCTGCTGCCGCCCAGGACGGCGATGCGCTGGCCTTGGAGATCGTTCATGATTCCTTTCCTTGGGTTGCCATGCCATGCGGGCTGGCGGGCGCGGCCCCCAGATACGCGCGGGCCAGCATCTCGTTGCCGGCGATATCCTTTGCCGTGCCCTGGGCGACGATGCGCCCGGCTTCCATGACGTAGGCGCGGTCGGCCAGTGCCAGCGCCAGCCCGGCCATCTGGTCGACCAGCAGCAGCGTCATGCGCTCGCGGCGCAATCCATCCAGCGATTCGAACAATTCGGCGATGATGCGCGGGGCCAGTCCGAGCGACGGTTCGTCCAGCAGCAGCAGGCGCGGCTGCGCCATCAGGCCGCGCGCCAGGGCGAGCATCTGCTGTTCGCCGCCGGACAGCAGGCCCGCGCGCTGGTGCAGCCGCTCGCGCAGCCGCGGGAAGCGCTCCAGCATGGCTTGCGCGCGGGCCTCGCTGCCGTGCGGATGCAGGAAGGCGCCCAGGCGGATGTTGTCCAGTACCGAAAGATCGGGAAAGACCTGCCGGCCCTCGGGGACGAGGACGATGCCCAGCTTGACGATGGCTTCGGCGTCCAGTCCGTTCAGCGGGCGTCCTTCGAAATGCAGGCCGCCATCCGTGGCGCGATGCAGGCCGGCGAGCGTGCGCATCAGCGTCGACTTGCCCGCGCCGTTGGCCCCCAGCAGCGCCACCATTTCGCCCTCGCGCACCTGCAGGTCGATGCCGTGCAGGACGGGATCGGCGCCGTAGCCGGCCACCAGCTCGCCGATGCCCAGCATCTCGTGCCCGGCCATGCGTCCGGCCGCCGTTGCCGCGGGCGGCCGGGTATCGTGCTGTTCGCCCAGATAGGCCTGGCGGACGGCCGGGTCGGCCTGGATCAGCGCCGGCGTGCCGGCGGCGAGGCGGCGGCCGGCATCCAGCACCACGATGTGATCGGAGATGCCCATGACCAGGGCCATATCGTGTTCGACCACGACCACGCCGGGCCCCGCGTCGGCAATGCGCCGCAGCAGCGTCGCCAGGCCTTCCTTGTCTTCGCGGCTCAGGCCGGCGGCCGGCTCGTCCAGCAGCAGCACATCGGGATCGGTGGCCAGCGCGCGGGCGATCTCCACCAGGCGGCGGTCGACGTGGGCCAGGCTGGCGGCCGGCGCGTCGGGGTCGCCCAGATAGCCGCAAAAGGCCAGCAGGCCGCGCGCGTGCCCGCGCTGGGCCGCCGCCGTGCGGGCGCCGCCCGACAGCAGGCCGCCCAGGCGGCCGCGCGCCATCGCCAGCGTGACGTTATCCAGGACGCTCAGGCTGCCGAACAACTGCGAGGTCTGGTAGGTGCGGGCGATACCGCAACGCGCGATACGGTAGGCGGGCAGGCCTTGCAGTTCGCGCTCGGCCAGGGCGATGCGGCCGCTCGTGGGGACGTAGAAGCCGCTGAACATATTCAGCGCCGTGGTCTTGCCCGCGCCGTTGGGGCCGATCAGCGATGTGACACGCGCCGGCGCCACGTCCAGGTCCAGTTCGCTGACGGCGCGCACGCCGCCGAAGGCCATGCCCAGCGCCCGCACGCGCAGGGCGTGGCGGTCGCGTGCCGGCAGGGCGGGCAGCGCCGCGTCGGTGTCCCGGGCGGGGTGCCGGCCAGCCCGGCCGCGCGCGCCCAGCCAGCGATGCGCCAGGCCGGCGATGCCTTCGGGCGCCAGCCACAGCACTATCAACAGCAAGGCGCCGAAGAACAGCAGGCGGTACGACTCCAGCGACGCCAGCAGTTCGGGCAGTACGCCGACCACGATGGCGCCGGCGATCGGACCGCTCACCGTGCCGGCCCCGCCGATGACGACGACCAGCACGAACAGGATGGACTGCATGAAGCTGAAAGTATCCGGCGTGACGAAGCCGGATAGCGGCGCGAACAATCCGCCCGCCAGCCCCGCCAGCGCGGCGGAAACGGCGAAGGCCACGGTCTTGATGACCAGCGGGTTCAGGCCGATGGATTCCGCGGCGGTTTCGCTATCCATGGTGGCGCGCATGGCGGCGCCCCAAATGCCGTGCGCCAGCGCGGCGTAGGCACCCAGCAGCGCCAGCGCCGTGGCGATGGCCACCATCGCCACGGCCTGTTCCGGCGCGAAACCGGCCAGCGCCAGCGGCGGGATGCCCATGATGCCGTTCTGGCCGCCGGTCAGCGCGGGCATTTCGACGATGGCGTGCTGCACGATGAAGCTGAAGGCGATGGTGATCATCGCCAGGTAGGGGCCTTTGACGCGCAGCGCGGGCAGCGCCAGCAGCGCACCGGCGGCGGCCGACAGCAGCGCGCCCACGCCCCAGGCGGGCCAGAAGCTCCAGCCGGCCTGCGTCGTCAGGACGGCGACCGTGTAGGCGCCCAGCGCGTAGAAACCGACGTGGCCGAAAGAGACCTGGCCGGTCAGCCCCAGCAGCACGTTCAGGCCGATGCCCACGATCGCGACCAGCGCCACGTTGGCCAGCACGAACACGTAGTAGCTGTTCAGCGTCGCGGCCAGCACCAGGCACAGTACCGCGGCCAGTACGGCGATGGGGATACCCGCGCGCTTCATGGGGCGAGGCTCCCGGCGCGGCGGCGCGCCCGACAGGGGTGGAATGCCGGGTGGAATGCGATGCTCATACCTTGCGTACTCCCGCCTGGCCCAGCAGGCCGTCCGGCCGCATCGCCAGCAGCACGATTACCAGGCCGAAGGTGATGATCTGGGTGTAGCCGGAACCGATGTAGGTGACGATCAGCGCTTCGGCGATGCCGAACAGCAGGCCGGCGGCCATCACGCCCCAGGCGCTGCCGATACCGCCCAGGATGGCGACGGCGAACGCCTTGATGCCGAACAGCGTGCCCATCTCCGCGCTGACGTTGAACAGCGGCGCGATCAGGATGCCGGCGATGCCGGCGAAGCAGGTGGAAAGGGCGAACGACGCGGTAATGGCGCGCCGTATCGGGATACCCATCAAGCGCGCGGCGTCGCGGTTCTGCGCCACGGCCAGCAGGGCCTTGCCCCATCGCGTGCGGCGCGACACCACATGCAGCGCGGCCGCCATGGCCAGGCCGACGGCGGGGATCACCAGATGCAGCGCATACACGCCCAGGCCGACGCCGCCCAGCGAAATCTGTTCGCCCACCAGCGGCGAGGGCAGGCTGCGCGGCTCCTTGCCGAAGGTGTGCATGACCACGTTGTCGAGCACGATGCCCAGCGCGACCGTGGACATCAGCCAGGCATTGGAGCCGCGGCTGGCGAAGGGCCGGACGGCCAGCGCCTCCACCGCCATGCCGTAGACCGCGCAGACGGCAAGGGCCAGCGGCACGGCCAGCCACATGGGCGCGCCCACGGACTGCGAGAAAGCGAAGCACAGCACCGCGCCCAGCATCACCGAACTGCCCTGGGCGAAGTTGACCGTGCCCGACACCGCGTAGGTCATGGTGAAGCCCAGCGCGACCACGCCGTACATGCTGCCCAGGCTGATCCCGGTAATGAGCGCGGAAAGTAGCTGCATCGTCGGTCCGGCGCGCGCGGGCCGGTCAGGGCTTCATGCCGACGGGCACGATGCGGTTGTCGATGAATTGCGCCCAGACATAGTCGTTTTCCGTAAGGGCATCGTGCTGGGTGGGGCTGAAGGGATGGGAGTAGGTCTTGATCAGGCCCTGGTATTGATCGATGGCGTAATAGCCCTTGCGGATGGCATCGCCGTCGGTCGATCCGGCCTTTGCGATGGCCAGCGCGGTCAGGCGCATGCCGTCGTAGGCATTGGCCACGCCCACCGCGGGCGTGATATCGCTGGGCTGCTTGATGTCCGGGTACTTGGCCTTCAGTTCCTTCACGACCTGCTCGCCCACGGGCGAGAGTTTGCCGTAGAAGCTATAGGTCTGGACGAAATGCACGTTGCTGGCGTTGGGGCCGCCCAGCTCGGTGAAGCGGCCGCCGGCCACGCCCCAGTGCGAGACGACCGGTACCTTCCAGCCCATGCGGTCCATGGACTTCACCACCTGTGCGGCGGGGCCGACGTTGGCCACCAGGAAAATCGTATCGGCGCCGGCCGCCTTCAGGCGGGTGAGCTGGGGCACGATGTCGACGTCGGTGGCTTCGAACTTCTCGCTGGCCACGGGGGCCATGCCTTTTTCCTTGAGCGCGGCGACCAGGCCCTTCTGGTTCGATTCGCCCCATGGGTTGTTGATCATCAGCAGCCCGAACTTCGACGTGTGGAAGGTCTTTTGGGCGTAGGCGAGCATGCCCTTGTCGACCAGTTCGTCGACGGCCGACACACGGAAGACGTAGTTGGGATCCGCGCCGTTGCGCGTGATGGCGGTGCCCGCGGCCCAGGGATTCATGAAGGGCACCTTGGCCTGGTTCGCGAGCGGCGCGATCGCCAGCGCCACCGGCGTATCGATGCCGCCGAAGAACACGGCGACCTTCTCGCGGTAGATCAGCTCGCGAGCGGCGGTCACGCCCTTGGCGGGATTGGATTCATCGTCGCGCCGCACCAGCACCAGCTGCCGCCCGCCGAGCAGGCCGCCTTGCGCATTGATCTCGTCGATGGCCGTCTGCAGGCCGCGCGTGATCGCCTCGCCCGACAGCGCGGACTGGCCAGAGAGCGCGGCGACGAGACCGATCTTGATGGGTTCGGCGCCCTGGACGGCGGGCAGCCAGCCCAGGCCGAACATGATGGCGGCGGTGGCTGCGGTGAATGTGCGGCGGGATGGACGGATCATGGTTTCCCCTGTGCTGGTCGGGATGCGGTTGGCGTATCGCCGTGCGTGGCGCCAGGGTGTAAATGCAACATCCATGCCAACATCGGCTGCGTATGCCATTCGCCACACGCCGAAATTTTTGTCGTCGATCGGCATTAATTTTTGTCGGCAAAAAATAGCCGGTTGGAGATAATGTCGCTGCATCGCGTGGCGCGCGCGGACGCGTGCCGGGCGCATCGATGCGCCAATACGGTGCGGCGCATGGCGCGATACGTGCATGACGCACCGCTTTGTCGCATCGGGGACGATGCGGCGCCGCGGCCATGGACGTGCCGCCGTCGCGGCGCGCGCCACGCCCTTCCGAGCCAAGCTAGAGGTCTTTCCGATGACGATGGTTTCCCGCTTCGACAAACCGGCCACGCACGACAGGTTCGACTATTCGCCCATCCATCAGCGTCCCGACTACCATTGGCCCGGCGGCGCGCGGCTGGCGGTCTACCTGGGGTTCAACATCGAGCATTTCGCCTTCGGCGAAGGACTGGGCGCGAAACTCGGCGCCGCGCTGGCGGAACCGGACGTGCTGAATTATTCGTGGCGCGAGTACGGCAACCGCGTGGGCGCGTGGCGCTGCCTGGAGCTGTTCGATGCGCTGGGCTTTCCCGCCGGCATCATCGCCAATACGTCCGTGTTCGACCATTGCGAAGGGCTTATCGAAGCGTGCATGCGGCGCGGCGACGAATTGATCGGCCACGGCCACACCAATTCGGATCACCAGAGCACGCTGTCCGAAGACCAGGAGCGCGCGCTCCTGGAGCATTGCCGCGATCGCATCGCCGCGCTGGGCGGCCGCGCCGACGGATGGCTGTCGCCCTGGATCGCCGAATCGCGCGTCACCACCGACCTGCTGGCGGAAACCGGTTACCGCTACACCTTGAACTGGGCCCACGACGACCAGCCGGTGCGCATGCGTACGCGCGGCGGCCAGCGCTTCTGGTCGATTCCCTATCCGCAGGAACTGAACGACATCCCGATGATCGTCGCGCGCCAGATGGACGCCAAGGACTTCGCCGGCATGATCGTCGACAACTTCGACGAGATGCGGCGGCAGTCGCGGCGGCAGCCGCTGGTGATGGGCATCGCGCTGCATCCCTATCTGGTCGGCCAGCCGTATCGGCTGCTGCATTTGCGCCGGGCGCTGGAGCACATCGCGCGGGCGCGCGACGACGGCGATATCTGGATCACGACGCCGGGCGCCATCTGCCGCCACGTCGACGCGCTGCCATGACGGCCGCGACAAGGAAATCCGCCGCGCCGCGGCCCCGCGGGCGGCCCAAGGTGCGTCCCGCCCGGCTGGTATCGGCCAGGGCGGCGGCCAGGGGCGACGAACAGGCCAACGACGGCGAGGAACGGGTCTACCAGGCCGTCCTGCAAAGCGTGCTGGGACAGCGGCTGAAGCCGGGCACCAAGCTGCCGGAGGCCGCGCTGTGCGAACTGTTCGGCGTCGGCCGCTCCCTGGTGCAGCGGGTGCTGCAGCGGCTGGCGCGCGATCACGTCGTCGAGCTGCGGCCCAACCGCGGCGCCGTCGTGGCGGTGCCCACGCCGGAGGAAGTCGGCAAGCTGTTCGAGGCCCGGCGCGCGCTGGAGGCCGCCATCGTGCCTTTGGTGGTGCTGCATGCCACGCGGGCGGACTACGCCATGCTGCGCCGGCATCTGCGCCAGGAGCACCAGGCCATGCGGCGTAGCGGGCAGGCGCAATGGGCTTTGCTGGCCAGCGCGTTCCACACCAAGCTGGCGGAGCTGTCGCGCAATCCCCTGCTGCAGCGGTATTTGATGGAAACGGTATCGCGCTGCGCGCTGGTGGTGGCGATCTACCAGCCCCCTGGCAATGCGACGTGCGAGCATGACGAGCATGCGCACGTGGTCGATCTGATCGAACGCGGCGAGACGGCCGCCGCCGTGCGCGCGATGGACCAGCACCTGCGCGACCTGGAGGCGCATATCAACATCGTCACGGAAACCGTGTCGGCCAGCCTGGCGGACATGCTGGGCCTGGCCTAGGCCCGCTCGACGCCGGCGGACAGGCCGGCGTCGGAAGGTCATTCGCCGGCGATCGCCGGCATGCCTTCGGCGAGCGGCTCGCAGACCTCGCGCAGCCCGGCGTGCAGCAGGCGCACGGCCGGCGAAAACTGCTTGCGATGCGGGCAGATCAGGTTAAGGGGCGCGGGCTCGCCGGCAACATGCGGCAGGATCACTTCCAGCCGCCCGGCGCGGACGTCGGCACCGACATCCAGCCAGGACTTGTACGCGATGCCCTGGCCGGCCAGGGCCCAACGGTGCACGGCGTCGCCGTCGTCGCATTGCATCGGCCCCGACACCGCCACGGTGCGGCGGCCGTCGCCTTCGCCGAAACGCCATTTGTCGTAGGGGCGGCCGTGCATCATGTAGACCAGGCAGGCGTGGGCGGCCAGGTCGTCCACACTGTGCGGCCGGCCATGGCGGGCCAGGTAGTCCGGCGCCGCGACCAGCACGCGCCGGTTGGCGGGCGCCAGCGGCAAGGCGACGAAGCTGGCGTCGCCGACGCGGCCATAGCGCAGTGCGACGTCCACGGGATCGCGAAAGACATCGGTGATCTGATCGGACAGGTATAGCCGCAGCACCAACCCGGGATGCTGCCGTCGAAAGCCCGTCAGCCAGGGCAGGATCAGATTGCGACCGATGTCCGAGGGGGCGGCGATCTGCAGCGTGCCCTGCAGCGCCGCATCGCAAGGCTGCAGGCGCTCGCCGCCTTCGCGCAGCGTGTCCAGCGCGCCGACCGCATAGGGCAGATACTGTTCGCCTTCGGCGGTCAGGCGCAGGCTGCGCGTGGAGCGGGCGAACAGGCGGATGCCCAGCTCCGCTTCCAGCCGCTTGATCGCCGCGCTGACCTGGCCGGGCAGCAGGTCGACTTCGCGGGCGGCATGCGAGAAACTGCCCAGCGCCGCGGCGCGCACGAACAGCGTAAGGTCGTCCAGGCGGATCATGTTTCCGTGCTTGTATGAGCGTTGGCGCATTGTGCCGCGTTTCCGCGCGGGCCGCTCCGCCGCCGGCGGATCCGAGTTATCGTCTCGGGTTGAATCACTGAGCCAGCAAACCCGGTGTCCCGACCGTCCCCGCCCTCCCTCCCGCCCGGCCTGATCGTCATCCACAGCAACCTGTCCGAGTCGCTGCGCGATGTGCTGGTCGGCTGGACGCGCGCCCATCCGCTGGGTCCGCTGGAGCGCGAGGTCGTGCTGGTGCAAAGCAGCGGCATCGCGCAATGGCTGAAGCTGGCGCTGGCGGCGGATCCCGCGGATGGCGCGGCGGGCGGCGGCGCGGGCATCGCCGCCGCCTTCGAATTCCTGCTGCCGTCCCGTTTCCTGTGGCGCGCCTACCGGGCGGTCCTGGGCGCCGCCGCGGTGCCGGAAGTGTCGCCCTTCGACAAGCCGCGCTTGATGTGGCGCCTGTTGCGCCTGTTGCCGGAAGTCATGGACCAGCCGGTGTACGCGCCCTTGCGGCGTTTCCTGCGCGACGATGCGGACTGCCGCAAACGCTACCAGCTGGCCGAGAGACTGGCCGACGTATTCGACCAGTACCAGGTCTATCGCGCCGACTGGCTGGCGGCGTGGGCCTCCGGCCGCGACACCTTGCCGCGCGACGGCGGCGCCGATCAGCCCTTGCCGCCTTCGCAGCGTTGGCAGGCGGCGCTATGGCGCGCCGTCCTGGACGACGTCAAGGCGCTGGCCGCGCCCATCGGCGCGGCGCCTTCCTCGGACGGCCGTGCCGCCGTGCACGACGCTTTCCTGCGCCGCGCCGCGGCCTGGCCGGACGACACGCCGGTACCGGGCCTGCCGCGCCGGATCATCGTTTTCGGTATTTCGACACTGCCGCGCCAATCGCTGGAGGTACTGGCGGTGCTGTCGCGCTGGACGCAGGTGCTGATGTGCGTGAACAACCCTTGCGAGCATTACTGGGCGGACATCATCGAAGGCAAGGACCTGCTGCGCGCGGGGCAGGCGCGGCAACGGCGCCGCGGCGGCAGTCCGGCGCGCATCGACGATAACGAACTGCACCTGCATGCGCATCCGCTGCTCGCGGCCTGGGGCAAGCAGGGCCGCGATTTCATCGGCCTGCTCGACGAACACGATAGCGCCGACGCGCGCGAGCGCCTGGCCGCCGCGCTGGGCGGCGAAGCGCGCCGCCTGGACCTGTTCGAATCGGCCGGCGACGATACGCTGCTGCGCCAGCTGCAGGACGACATCCGCGACCTCAGGCCCTTGCGGGAGACGCGGGCGCGCTGGCCCGGCGTGGATCCCGGCCGCGATGCGTCGATCCGTTTCCATGTCGCCCACAGCCGTCAGCGCGAGGTCGAAATCCTGCACGACCAGCTGCTGGCGGCCTTCGACCAGGACGCGACGCTGCGCCCGCGCGATGTCATCGTGATGGTTCCCGACATCGAAGCCTATGCGCCGCATATCCAGGCGGTCTTCGGCCTGCACGACCGCGACGATGCGCGCGCCATTCCCTACACCATCGCCGACCGCGTCAAGCGCCACGCCGATCCCTTGCTGCACGCGCTGGAGCAACTGCTGCAGCTGTCGCGGGCACGCTTTTCCGTCAGCGAATTCATGGACCTGCTGGAAGTGCCGGCGGTGCGCGAACGCTACGGCATCGCCCAGGACCAGCTGCCCCTGCTGCACGCATGGATACGCGGCGCCAACATCCGCTGGGGGCTGCACGATGCGCAGCGGCAGGCGCTGGGCCTGCCCGCCAGCGGTACGCCGGCCGCGCAGAACAGCTGGCTGTTCGGCCTGCGCCGCATGCTGCTGGGCTATGCGGTGGGCGCGCGCGCCGCGAACTGGCAGGGTATCGAACCCTATGACGATATCGGCGGCCTGGACGCGGCCCTGCTGGGGCCGCTGGTCGCCATCGTCGACAGCCTGGAACGTAGCTGGCGGGAAATGTCGTCGCCGGCGCCGCCGGCGGTATGGGGGGAACGCCTGGCCGCGCTGCTGGAGCGCTTCTTCCAGCCCGGCGAAAGCACCGATGCATATACCGTGCAGCAGTTGAACGCGGCATTGCGCGAATGGCTGGACGTGTGCGCGGAAGCGGGCCTGGAAGAAGACCTGCCGCTGTCCGTGGTGGCGGAACACTGGCTGGCGCGGCTGGACGAAGGCGGCCTGTCGCAACGCTTTTTCGGCGGCGCGGTCACCTTCGCCACGCTGATGCCGATGCGGGCGATCCCGTTTCGCATCGTCTGCCTGCTGGGCATGAACGACGGCGAGTACCCGCGCATCCGCATGCCCATGGACTTCGACCTGATGGCCTACGACTATCGGCCGGGCGACCGTTCCAGGCGCGAGGACGACCGCTATCTGTTCCTCGAAGCGCTGCTTTCGGCACGCGACCGCCTGCTGATTTCCTGGGTGGGCCGCAGCGTGCGGGACAACACGCCGCGGCCGCCTTCGGTACTGGTCGGCCAGCTGCGCGATCACCTGGCCGCGGGGTGGCGGCTCGCGCGCGCCGGCCTCGATGCCGATGCCGATGCCGACGGCGCGATCGACGCCGATGCGGACAGCGACGCCGGTATTTTCCCACCGGCGATGCCGCAGCCCGACGAGGCGCTGCTGGCCGCCCTGACCACCGAACATCGCCTGCAGCCTTTCAGCCCCGCGTATTTCTCCGATCCGTCGTCCGCTTTCTTCACTTATGCGCGCGAATGGCGCGGTGGCGGCGATCATGCCCCGCCCATGCGGGCGCTGCCGCCGATGGCGCGAGAGGAACCGCTGACATTGCGCGAGCTGGCCGATTTCGTCCGCGCCCCGGTGGATGCCTTCTTCAAGCAGCGGCTGCAGGTCAGCTTCATGCTGGAGGACGCCGCCACCGAGGACGTCGAGCCCTTCGTCCCGGACGCGCTCGAACAATGGCAATTGCAGGATGCCTTGATCCGCGCGCAGTCGCGCGCGCTCGAAACCGGCGGCGATTTCCTTGCCAGCCGCGAGGCCGAAGCCGCGCGCATCGCTCGCGCCGGCATGCTTGCCGATGGGGCTTTCGGCGCGCTGACGGCGCAGGACCTGATCGCGCCGCTGGACGATATGGCGGAACGCTACGGCAAAGCGCTGGCGCGCTGGCCGCATGCGGTACAGCGGGAATTCCCCGTGACGGTCTCCGGCGCCGGGGGCGCGCCGGCGCTGGAGGATACCCTGGGGGCGTTCCGCCGCGACGACGACGGGCAGTATTGCCGCCTGCTGGTCGACAGCAGCAGCCTGATCCCCAAGGGAAAATACCGTGCCGCGCGCATCGTGCCTCATTGGGTGGCGCATGTGGCGGCGCAGCTGGCGGGAGACCCTGTCACCACCGTGGTCGTCAGCAAGGCCGGCGACGTGGTCTTCCCTCCCTTGGCGCGGCGCCAGGCGATGCGCTGCCTGCGGGCCTGGCTGCGCGGCTGGCAGGCCGGGATGTCGCGTCCGCTGCCGCTGGCGACGGCCACCGCCTTCGAATGGCTGACACGCCATCCGACGCCGCCGGAGCTCGATGCGCCGGACGCTGCCGCGCAGGAGGCATCGCTCGCCGGACCTGGCGATGACGGCGGCGAGGACGACACCGTGCCGCAGGCCTGGGACGGTCCGGACGGCGACGGTATTCCGGCCCTGCTGGCTGCGCCCGCCGGGCAGGCCGCGCGCAAAGTGTACGAAGGGGCGGCGGAACAGCGCGGCGAGGTGGATGGCAGCCCGTATCTGCGCGCCGTGTACCCCGACTTCGCGTCACTGGCGCGCAGCGGCGAGTTCTTCGCGCTGGCGCAAGGCTGGCTGCGGCTGATGCGCGCCTCGCTATATGCCGACCGCAACAAGGGCAAGACCACCGCCGCCGGCCAGGAGACCGACCATGCCTGAATCCGGCCGCCGCGCGGGCAAGGCGACGCAGGGCAAGGATGTGCCGGCGACGCCACTGGATGTGCTGCGCTTTCCGCTGCATGGCAGCCGGCTGATCGAAGCCAGCGCCGGGACCGGCAAGACCTTCACCATCGCGACCTTGTACGTGCGGCTGGTGCTGGGGCATGGCGGCGACGCGGGTTTCGAACGCCCCCTGATGCCGCCGCAGATCCTGGTCGTGACATTCACCGAGGCCGCCACGCAGGAACTGCGCGACCGCATACGCGCGCGGCTGGCGGAAGCGGCCGCGTACTTCCTGGCCGATCCCGATCGCGTGGCGCCGCGCGCGCCCGGCGAGGATCCGTTGCACGACCTGCGCGCCGACTATCCCGTGGACAGCTGGACGGCCTGCGCCCGCAAGCTCCAGCTCGCCGGCGAGTGGATGGACGAGGCAGCCGTCTCCACCATCCACGGCTGGTGCAATCGCATGCTGCGCGAACATGCATTCGACAGCAACAGCCTGTTCCAGCAAACCCTGGAGGAGAACGCCGCGCCGCTGATGGCGGAAGTGGTGCGCGACTACTGGCGTGCGCATATCGCGCCGCTGGATGCGATATCCGCGGCGGAGGTGCGCGCCTGGTGGCCCGGGCCGGACGAGCTGCAGGCGCAATTGATGCCGGTGCTGCGCTTCGCGCCCGAACTGAAGGCGCCGCGCGATGACGGATTGGCGCGGCGGCTGGACGATGCCGGCGGCGCCGGCGATGGCACGCGCGGCGAACCCGGCGACGAGATGCATGACGGCGCCGCCGCCGTCGCCGATGCAAGCGGCGTGCGCGCCCCGTGCGATCTGCTGCACATGGCGCGCCGGCATCGCCAGACCGTGCTGGGCGAGCTGAAGCAGCCGTGGCAGGCGTGGCTGCCGGAATTGCGCCAGTTGTTCGACGACGGCGTCGCGGCCAAGCGGGTCAACGGCCGCCAGATACAGGCGCGTTATTACCTGGGTTGGCTGGAGAACCTGCGCGCCTGGTGCGAGGACGCGGACGCCCGCATCCCGCAACTGAGCGAAACGGCCTGGCTGCGCCTGGGTCCCGGCCTGGACGAAGCCTGGAAGGGCGACCCGCCCGACCATCCGGCCTTCGCGGCCCTGGCCGAACTGCGCGAACGGACCCGCGCGCTGCCGGAAGCGCGCCACGACGTGCTGCGCCACGCCGCCGATTGGGTCAGCCGCCGCTTTGCCGGCGAGCAGGCGCAACGGGCGCAAATGAGCTTCGATGCCTTGCTGGACCAGTTGGACGCCGCGCTGGCCGGCCCCGGCGGCGAAGGCCTGGCCGATACGCTGCGCAAGCAGTTCCCCGTGGCGCTGATCGACGAATTCCAGGATACCGACCCCGTCCAATACCGCATCTTCGACGCCGTGTACCGCGTCGCGGACAACGACGCCGGTAGCGCCTTGATCCTGATCGGCGATCCCAAGCAGGCGATCTACGGCTTTCGCGGCGCGGACATCTACACCTATCTGCGCGCGCGCGCGGCGGTGGACGGACGGCTCTACGTGCTGGGCAGGAACTTCCGTTCCACCCTGCCGATGGTCGATGCCGTGAACCATTGCTTCCTGGCGGCCGAGCAGCGGCACGAGGGCGAAGGCGCCTTCCTGTTCCGCCGCGGCGACGGCAATCCCGTGCCGTTCATCCCCGTGCACGCCAACGATCGCCCCGATCGCCTGGTCGTGGCGGATGCCGCCATGCCGGCGCTGACGATGTGGTGGCTGCCCCAGCCCGAGGACGGCAAAGCCATGGGCACGGGCGCCTATGTAGAGGCCATGGCCGACGTCTGCGCCTGCGAAGTCGCGCGGCTGTTGACGCTGGGCCAGCAAGGCCGCGCCGGTTTCGCGCCGCGCGGCGCGCTGCCGGCGCCGCCAGCGGACATGACGCCGCTGCGGCCGGCCGACATCGCCGTGCTGGTCGATACCGGGCGGCAGGCGCGCGCCGTGCGGCGCGCCTTGTCGCGACACGGCGTGCGCAGCGTGTATCTGTCGGAGCGGCAGTCCGTCTTCGCCAGCGCGCAGGCCGGCGAAATCGAATTCTGGCTGCGCGCCTGCGCGGAACCCGACGATGCCCGCGCCCTGCGCGCGGCCCTGGCCACGCCCACGCTGGGCGTGCCGTGGCAGGACCTGGACCGCATCGGCCAGGACGAACTGGAATGGGAGGCGCGCGTCCAGCAATTCCGCGGCTATGCCCGGCTGTGGCGCGACAAGGGCGTGCTGCCCATGCTGCGTCGTCTGCTCGACGACTTCGGCGTACCCGGCCGCCAATTGGCCCCGGACGCCGGCCCGGATGGCGGCGACGGCGAACGCGTGATGACCGACATCCTGCATATCGCGGAACTGCTGCAACAGGCCAGCACGCGGCTGGATGGAGAGCACGCGCTGTTGCGCCATCTGGCCGAAATGCGCCACGCCGCCGGGCAGGGCGACGAGAACGACGCGCTGACCATCCGCCTGGAAAGCGACGCCGACCTGGTGCGCGTCATCACCGTCCATAAGTCCAAGGGTCTCGAATATCCGCTGGTATTCCTGCCCTACGCCGCCGCCTTCCGGCCCGTGCGGCCGGATGCGGTGCCGCTGTCCTGGCACGATGAAGACGGCGCGCTCCGGGTATCGCTGGTGCCCGATGCCGCGGGCCATGCGCGCGCGGACCGCGAGCGCCTGGGCGAGGACCTGCGCAAGCTCTATGTCGCGCTGACACGGGCGCGCTATGCCACCTGGATCGGCGTGGCGCCCGTCGCCAACCTGCAAGCCAGCGCCCTGGGTTATCTGATCGGGCATGGCCTGGCCCCCGAGCCATCGTCGCTGCCCGGCACACTGGAAGCCTGGCGCGACGGCCACGCCGACATCGACGTCGCGCAGGCGCCGTCGCCGTCCGGGATCCGCTATCTGCCCGATGTCGCGACAGCGCCCTCCGGCCACGCGCGCACGATGCGGCGCGGGGTGCGCGATCCCTGGTGGATCGCCAGTTATTCCTCGCTGCGTACCGCGCGCGGCGCCGGCGCGCCGGAAACCGAGCCCGAGACCGCCCGCGAGGATGTCTTCCTCGAAACCGCCGGCACCGACACCGCGCCCGAGGCCGTGGACGATGCGGGCGACGCGCCGGCGCAGCCGGCCCCATCCGCTTCGCGGACCTCCGGGCCGGGCGGCGGCGCGGGCCCGCTGCACGCCTTTCCATCGGGGGCCCAGGCGGGGACCTTCTTTCACGAGCTGCTCGAATGGGCCGCCGCGCAGGGCTTCGGCACGATCGCCGGCAAGCCGGACATCGTCCGCGATGCCGTGGCGCGCCGCTGCCAGGTGCGCAATTGGTCCGCCTGGACCGAACCGCTTACCGCGTGGCTGCTGGATGCGGTCGAGCGGCCCATGATGCTGCCCGGCCTGCCCGACGGCCAGGTCGTTGGCGTGGCGCTGGCCGAACTGGCGGACTACATCTCCGAAATGGAATTCTGGCTGGGCGCCGACAATGTCGACGTGGCCGAGCTCGATCGCATCGTGCGCGCGTATACGCTGGACGGCGCGCCCCGGCCGGTCCTGGAGCCCACCCGCATCAACGGGATGCTGAAGGGCTTCATCGATCTGGTTTTCGAACACCAGGGCCGCTATTACGTGCTGGACTACAAATCCAACCGGCTCGGCGAAGACGATGCCGCCTACACGCGAACGGCAATGCGCGGGGCCATCATCGGCCATCGCTACGAGCTGCAGTACGCGTTGTATCTGTTCGCCCTGCATCGCCTGCTGCGCTCGCGCCTGCCCGATTACGATTACGACCGCCATGTCGGCGGCGCGGCGTATGTGTTCCTGCGCGGCATGCGGGCCCCCGATGGCGGCGTGTTCGCCGAACGGCCGCCCGCCGCGATGATGCACGCCCTCGATCGCCTGTTCGCCACGGCGCGCGCGCGCGAGGAGGCTGCCTGATGTTCCTGTCGACGATCGCGGATACCCCGGCCATGGCGGACGACGCGCGCCGCGACCTGCTCGGCCTGATGGACGCGTGGGCGGCGCATGCGTGGATACGCCCCATCGATGTCGTCTTCGCCCGCTTCCTGTGGGAAGAGGTGCCCGATGCGCCGCCGCTGGCCATCCTGGGCGCGCTGCTCGCCAGCCACCAGCTGGCGCACGGCCATGCCTGCCTGGACCTGGGCGCGGCGCTGGAAGACCCCGAAATGACGCTGGCGCTGCCGCCGGAAGGCGCCGACCTGTCCGCCTCCGATGCGCCGCTGCGTTCGCCCGCGAGTCTGCTGGCCCACGTCTCGCTCGCGCGCTGGCTGGCGGCGCTGGACGTGCCGCAACTGGTCGGGCGCGGGCCGGGCGGCACGCCGCTGGTGCTGGTCGAGCGCCGCCTCTATTTGCGGCGCTGCTGGCAATACGAGCAGGACATCAACGCCGGCATCGCGGCGCGGCTGGCGCGCAACTCCGGTCTGCAGGCGGCGTTGCCGCCGTCGCGCCTGCGCGCCATGCTGGACGCCTTGTTTCCGCGCGACACGGCCGGCGGCCTGGCGCCGGGCACCGATTGGCAGAAGATCGCCTGCGCCACCGCTGCCCGCAGCGCGTTCACCATCATTACCGGCGGCCCGGGCACCGGCAAGACGACCACGGTGGTCAAGGTGCTCGCCGTGTTGCAGGCGCTGGCACTGCGCGGGATGGCGCCCGCCGGCACGGCCGCCGACGCGCCGGACGATGCCCCGGCGGCCGGCGAGCCGCGGCCCTTGCGCATCCGGTTGGCCGCGCCTACCGGCAAGGCGGCGGCGCGCCTGAGCGAATCCATCGCGGGCGCGGTGTCGCGCCTGCCGATCGGCGATCTGCCGGATGGCGCGGCCGTGCGGCAGGCGATCCCCACGAGCGTATCGACGCTGCATCGCCTGTTGGGCAGCCGCCCAGGCTCGCGCAAGTTTCGGCACGACGCCGAGCATCCTCTCGCGCTCGACGTGCTGGTCGTCGACGAGGCGTCGATGATCGACCTGGAAACCATGGCGGCCCTGCTGCAGGCGCTGCCGGCGCGGGGACGGCTGATCCTGCTGGGCGACAAGGACCAGCTGGCCTCGGTGGAGGCCGGCGCCGTGCTGGCCGATCTGTGCCGCGAGGCGCACGCCGGACGCTACACGTCCGACACGCGCGACTGGCTGGAGCAGGTCAGCGGCGAGCGCATCGACGCGGACCTGCTCGACGATGCCGCCGGCACGCCTCTGGACCAGGCCATCGTCATGCTGCGCCATAGCCACCGTTTCGCCGCCGACAGCGGCATCGGGCGCCTGGCGTCCGCCATCAACGCCGGCAACCGGCAGGCCGTGGCGCGATTCTGGCGCCAGCCACACGCCGGCGTGACGCGGCTGGCCGGCCGCGAATGCGAACGCGACTTCGCCGCGCTGGTCCTGGATGGCCAGGCCCGCACGGAACTCGAGCTGGCGATGATGGGCGACCCCGCCGGCCATGGCCTGGCCGCTTCCGGCCCGGACGAGGGCCGCACCGGCGCGCCCGATGGCGGCCTGGACGGGCGCGGCGATTCCGCGTCGGCGCCCGGCCCGCACGGCTACGCGCGTTATCTGCGCGTGATGCAGGCGCGCCGCCCCGCGCCGGGTGCCGGACAGGAAGACCTGGACGATTGGGCCCGGCAGGTCCTGCGATCCCACGGTGCCTTCCAGTTGCTGACCACGCTGCGCCAGGGCCCCTGGGGCGTGGATGGCTTGAATCGCCGCGTGGCGCGGCTGTTGCACGAGCATGGGTTGATCGACGCCACGGACGGCTGGTACGCCGGCCGGCCGGTGCTGGTGACGCGCAACGATTACGCGCTGGGGCTGATGAACGGCGACATCGGCATCACGCTGGCGTTGCCGGTGGGGGCCGGGCAGGCGCCGGTCCTGCGCGTGGCCTTCCCCATGACGGACGGCAGCGGCCGGGTCAAATGGGTGCTGCCCAGCCGGTTGCAGGCCGTCGAAACCGTGTTCGCGCTGACCGTGCACAAGTCGCAGGGGTCGGAGTTCGACCATGCCGCCGTGGTGCTGCCCGAGCGCATCAGCCCCATCCTGACCCGCGAACTGCTTTACACCGGCATTACGCGGGCACGCGCCTTCCTGACATTGCTCAGCCCGGGTGGAGACCACGTGCTGGAGCAAGGTATCGCGCGCCAGGTGCGGCGCGCCAGCGGCCTGCTGGCATAAGCGGGGCGCGCGCCCACGGGCGGCGGCCCGGACCTTCGCCCTTGCGCGGCAGTTCGTGCGCCTGTCCCTTGCGCGTCGACAGGCCCCGGGATGCCCGCCTCAGGGCGCGGGGAACGGCCTGGCGGGCAGCATCGGCACGCGGTTTTCCAGGCCCAGCGTCTTGACCAGCGCCTCGGCCGAATACGGCTTTTCCAGGAACTCGAAGCCGTGGGTGCCCTGCTCGGCAAGCACGTGGCTGTAGCCGCTGGTCAGTACGATGCGCAGGTCGGGCCAGCGCCGGCGTGCCCTCGATGCGAGTTCGATGCCGTTCATCCCGGGCATGACGACGTCGGAGAACACCACGTCGAAACGGCCGTTGCGGGCATTGAGCAGCGATAGCGCCGATTCCCCGTCGGTGGCCCAGTGCGCCGTCAACCCCAGTTCGTGCAGCAGTCCAAGGGTGAAGCGCCCGACGGTTTCGTTGTCTTCGACCAGCAGGACCGATATGGGCTTGCCGGTGGAGGGCAGGGCGATGGGCTCGCCGTCGCCGCCGCTGTCGGCCGCCGCGCCGGCGCGCGCGCAAGGCAGGTACAGCGTGAAGGTGGAACCCTTGCCGGGTTGGGTCTCCACGGCGATTTCGCCGCCCGATTGCTTGGCGAAGCCGTAGGCCTGGCTCAGTCCCAGCCCGGTGCCCTTGTTCACGGCCTTGGTGGTGAAGAAAGGCTCGAATATCCGCCGCAAGGCGCCGGGCTCGATGCCCGTGCCCGTGTCGGTCACCGACACCGCGACAAAATCGCCGCTGGCGCCGGAATGGCCGCGCACGGGCGGGATGTGGTCGACCTGGCGCGCCGCGATGGTCAGCCGCCCGCCGCGCGGCATCGCGTCGCGGGCGTTGATGACGATGTTCAGGATGGCGGTCTCGAACTGGTTCGGATCCGCTTCGATCGGCCGCATGCCTTCCGGCAGATCCAGTTTCAGCTTGATCGGCGATCCTATCGAGGTATGGATGATCTGCTCCATCCCGCGCAGCCGCACCGGCACGTCGAAGACTTCCGGCATCAGGGGCTGCTTGCGCGCGAAGGCCAGGAGTTGCCGGGTCAGTTGCGCCGCCTTGCCCGCGGTATCGACGATGGCGTTGATATAGCGCGTCCGCTTTTCTTCGGACAGCGCGGATCGCCGCAGCAGTTCCGCGGAAGAACGGATGATGGTCAGCAGGTTGTTGAAATCGTGCGCCACGCCGCCCGTGATGCGGCCGATCGCTTCCATTTTCTGTGCCTGGTTCAGGGCGTCGCGGCTGCGGTCCAGGGCCAGCTGGGCTTCCCGCCGTTCGGTCATATCGCGGGTGATCTTGGCGAAACCGATGAAGGTGCCCTGTTCGTCGCGGATGGGATCGAGCACCACGCTGGCCCAGAAGCGCGTGCCATCCTTGCGTATGCGCCAGCCTTCACCCAGGAAACGGCCGTCGCGCAGGGCGGTCGCCAGCGCGCGCTGCGGCTCGCCGCGGTCGCGGTCTTCCGGCGTATAGAAGTGCGAAAAGTGCTTGCCGATGACCTCGTGCGCCATATAGCCCTTGATCGCCTGCGCGCCCGCGTTCCAATTGGTGATCCGGCCGTCCTGGTCCAGCATGTAGATGGCGTAGTCGCGCACGCCCTGCACCAGCAGCCGGAAGCGCTGCTCGGCGGCGAACAGTTCTTCGTGGGCGCGCTTCTTGTCGCTGATATCGCGCGTGACCTTGGCGTAGCCGATCAACACGCCATGGTCGTCGAGCACGGGGTCGATCACCACGCTGGTCCAGAAGCGCGTGCCATCCTTGCGCACTCGCCAGCCCTCGGCTTCGTAGATGCCGTTTTCCGCGGCGATGCGCAAGGCGCGCTGCGGCAGGCCGTCGCGCCGGTCTTCTTCGGTATAGAAGCGCGAAAAATGCTGGCCGATGATCTCGTCCGCGGTATAGCCCTTGAAGCGTTGGGCGCCGGTATTCCAGCTGACGATGTATCCATCCGTATCGAGCAGGTAGATCGCATAGTCACGGATGGCGCGCAGCATCAATTCTGTGCGGCGCTGAAGGCTAAGGGCCTGCAGGGGCGAGCCCGGCGGATTCAGTGAGTTGGGATCGTTCATGGCGCTCTCTGGGGCCTTCGTGGCTTGGGACTGCACGGCCGCATCCGGCTTTGCCTGGGGCCGTGGCGACGGCGGGATACCACAAGGATATAGGGGCGTAGTCTATCCTCAAAGCGGGGAAAAATCTGGCGCATGGTAGAGCAGCGGCGCGGCATGTTCGGCGATGTATTGCCGCAGCCACCCGTGCCCGGGGTCCTCCTGGTGGCGTTCGTGCCAATACAGCGACACCGACAGCTTCGGCAGCTTCAGGGGAACGTCCAGCACGGCCAGGCCCACCGCGCGCGGCGCCGCCTTGGCCACGCTCATGGGCACGGTGCATATCAGGTCCGAGGCCGCCACCACGTAGGGGCCCACGAGGTAGCTGGACAGCGTGGCGGCCACGGTGCGTTCGCGGCCCATCGCGCGCAGCATGCGATCGATGGCGCTGCTGAAGTGGCCGGTATGCGCGGCCAGGTCGACGTGCGGATAGCGCAGGTAGGCATCGAGGTTCCAGCGCCGGCGCAGGCAGGGATGCTGTTCGCGCACGATGCAGACCGCGGGTTCGTCGTACAGGAAGCGGGCGCGCAGGTTCTGCGACGGATCGGGAAAATAGCCCGCCAGCAACTCGACGTGGTTCGTCTCCAGCATGCTCAGGCCGTGCTGCAGGCGGGCCGGCATCACGCGCAGCTGCAGGTGCGGCGCCTCCCGCGCCAGCCCGGGCAGCACGCGCGGCATCAGCGTGAACTGCATGTAGTCGGTCGCGTACAGCGAAAACGTGCGCGCCGTGACACGGGGGTCGAATGCCTCGCGCGGGCCGGTGGCACGCTGCCAGCGCGCCAGCAGCGGCTGGAACTCCTGGTGCAGCGCCAGCGCCTGCGGCGTCGGTTGCCACTGGCTGCCGTCGCGCTCCAGCAGGGGATCGTTGAATAGCTTGCGCAGGCGGCTCAGCGCCGCGCTCATGGCCGGCTGGCTGACGCCGACGTGTTCCGCCGCCCGCGAGATCGTCCGCCATGTCATCAGCGCGTCGAAATGGATGAGCAGGTTCAGGTCCGGGGATTTCATGGGCGCGTCGTCGGATCGATGGGGCCGGGCCCCGGGGCACCGCACTGCGGCATCAATGCGATTGATATCACTATAAATGGAAATGACTGCCGTCCGCGTCCGGCCCGGCCTAGGATTTCCCCTGCAGGACACAGCGCCCGGATTCCGGCGGACCACGATCCGCGCCCGGGCAACCACGGACAAGGGGAATAGATACATGAAACTACTTACGCCAAGCAGGTGCCGGGCGCTCCTGGCGGGCACGATCATGGCGCTATCCGGCGCGACCGCCATGGCGGCCTGGCCGAACGACAAGATCGTCCGCCTGGTCGTGCCGTTCGCGGCGGGCGGCTCCACCGACCTGATCGCCCGCAAGCTGGCCGAAGGGCTAGGCAAGAACCTGGGCGCCAACGTGATCGTCGAAAACCGTCCCGGCGCCGGCGGCACCGTCGGCACCGACTACGTCGCGCGCCAGCCCGCCGACGGCTACACCATCCTGATGGGTTCGGTCAGCACGCACGGCAGCGCCCCCTGCATCTATTCGAACCTGCCCTACAACGCGTCCAAGGACTTCACGCCGCTGGCGGTCGTGGCGACGATACCCAATGTCATCGTGGTCAATAACAACAAGGTGCAGGCGTCGGATCTGAAGTCCTTCGTCGCGCTGGTCCGCAAGGACCCCGACCGCTACACCTATGCTTCCAACGGGCCGGGAACCTCGAACCACCTGGCTTCGGCTTTCTTCACCAATGCGGCCGGCATCTCGATGACCCACGTTCCCTATCGCGGATCGGGCCCGGCGCTGATCGATCTGCTGGGCGGACAGGTCGACATGATGATGGACGTCATCATGACCTCTTATCCCTACATCAAGGAAGGCAAGCTGCACGCGCTGGCGGTAACGTCCGCGCAGCGCAGTCCCATGCTGCCCGACGTGCCTACCGTCGCCGAATCCGGCTACCCCGGTTTCGAGGCCATCGTGTGGTTCGGCATGTTCGCGCCGGCCCATCTGCCAGCCGACATCGCCACGCGCCTGAGCAAGGCCATCGTCGCCGTGCAGAACGGCCCCGATATGAAGCAATACCTGGAAAGCACCGGATCGCAGGTGTCTTCCGTGACCGGCGATGCCTTCGCCGCCATGATCAAGGACGACAACGCCAAATGGTGCAAGGTCGTCAAGCAGGCCGGGATCAAGCTCGACTAGGCCTGCGCCCGCATGCGCGGCGCGTTGCGCGCCGCGCCCAGATTCACTCTTTCAGGAAGACAACGATATGTACCGGATCGGCATAGACGTCGGCGGGACGTTTACCGACTTCACCATGATCGACGAAAGCGCCGGCGTGGTGCATTTCCACAAAGTGCCTTCCACGCCGGACGACCCCTCGCGCGCCATCGCGACCGGTATCGCGGGGCTGCTCGAGATGCACGGTGTCGAACCCGCGCAGGTATCGCACGTGGGCCACGGCACGACGGTGGCGACCAACCTGATCATCGAGCGCAAGGGCGCGCCGGTCGGCCTTATCACCACGAAGGGTTTTCGCGATGTGCTGGAGATCGGCCGCCAGACCCGTCCGCACCTGTACGACTACGGCGTGGGCAAGCCGCCCGTCGCGGTGCCGCGCCAGTTCCGCATCGAAGTGGCCGAGCGCGTGCAGGCCACGGGACAGGTGCGCGAGCCGCTGGACGAGGACGCCGTGCGCCAGGCCGCGCGGTATTTCAGGGAACATGGCATCGGCGCCATCACCATCTGCTTCCTGCATTCCTATCGCAATCCCGTGCATGAACGACGCGCCCGCGAGATCGTCGCCGAGGAAATCCCGGATGCGTACATCAGCCTGTCCAGCGAGGTGCTGCCGGAATTCCGCGAATACGAACGCCTGTCCACGACCGTGCTGAATGCCGCGGTCGGGCCGCGCATGGCCGGCTATCTCGAACGCTTTTTGCTGCGCGTGCGCGAACTGGGCATCGCGCACGAGCCGCACACCGTGCATTCGAACGGCGGCCTGATGTCCATCGCGAGCGTGCGCCAGTTCCCGGTACGCACCTGCCTGTCCGGCCCCGCGGCCGGCGTGGTGGGCGCCGCCGCCGTGGGCCGCGTGATCGGCAGTCCCAACCTGATCACCTTCGACGTCGGCGGCACCAGTACCGATGTGTCGCTGATCGTCGACGGCAAGCCGCTGTTCACCTCGCACCGCCACGTCGCCGGCTATCCGGTGAAGACGCCCATGGTGGACATCCACGTCATCGGCGCGGGCGGCGGCAGCATCGCATGGATGGACGACGCCGGCGCCTTGAAAGTGGGCCCGCACAGCGCGGGCGCCGTTCCCGGTCCCGTGGGCTACGGCCGCGGCGGCGAGGAACCCACCATCACCGATGCCGAAATCGTGCTGCAGCGGCTGAACCCCGTCGCGCTGCTGAACGGACGAATGCCGGTTCACGCCGAAGCCGCGCGCCAGGTCATCCAGGACAAGGTCGCGCGTCCGCTGGGCCTGGGGATCGAGGACGCCGCCGAAGGCATCCTGCGTATCGCCACCGCCAATATGAGCCGCGCCATCCGGGCCGTCTCCACCGAACGCGGCCATGATCTCTCGCGCTTCGCGCTGTTCGCCTTCGGCGGCGCGGGTCCCCTGCATGCCGTGGAGGTCGCGACCGAATGCGGCATCCCGCGCGTCATCGTGCCGCAGGAGCCGGGCACCATGTGCGCGCGCGGCATCCTGCTCAGCGACATCTCTTTCGATTTCGTGCGCAGCGAGATCGCGCTGGCCACGGCGGACAACTGGACCCGCGTGGCGGGCATCTTCGACGCGCTGCGCCAGCAGGCGGACGACTGGCTGGCGGCCGAAGGCGTGGCGCCCAGCCTGCGCGCGGCCCATTGCGCCATCGACGCCCGCTACGAGGGGCAGAATTTCGAGGTACAGGTACCGCTGGACGACACCGCCGCCAGCGGCTTCCAGGAATTCCTGTCGCGGTTCAACCAGGCGCATCTGCGCGAGTACGGCTACGACGTCGACGACCGCGCCATCCAGATCATCAACTGCCGCGTGCAGGCCACCGGCCAGGTCATCAAGGCGCCCCTGTCGCCGCGCACCGTGCGCGGCACGATGGACGAAGCCCGGGTCGGCACGCGCAACACGTATTTCGGCGCGGCGCACGGCTGGCTGGAAACGCCCGTCTACGACCGCGGCCGCCTGCCCACCGGCGTTCCCTTCCATGGCCCGGCCCTGGTCGAGGAAATGAGTTCTTCCACCGTGGTCGGCGTCGGCCACCATGCCGTGGTGGACGACTACGGCAACCTGATCATTACCCTGCAAGGCAACGCAAATGGCTGAAGCTTCCCGCAACGACGACACTTTGGCCGATCCCATCGGCATGGAGGTCTTCTGCAACCGGCTGCTGTCGATTACGGAAGACATGAACAACACGCTGGTGCGCGCGTCGTTTTCCACCAACATCAAGGAACGCAAGGATTGTTCGGTGGCGCTGTTCGACGCCGCCGGGCGCCTGGTCGCGCAGGGCACGCAGATCCCCCTGCACCTGGGCTCGCTCAATGGCGCCATGCAAGCCATCCTCGAGCGCCACGCGGTGGAAACGATCGAAGACGGCGACATTTTCATCTGCAACGATCCCTACCTGGCCAACGGCAGCCACCTGCCCGACATCAACATCGTCACGCCGGTATTCTGGGAAGGCCGCCTGCGGTTTTTCGCCGCCAACATCGCGCATCACGCCGACGTCGGCGGCCCGGTGCCGGGCTCCATCGCCGGCGGGTTGAACTCCATCTTCGCCGAAGGCATCCGCATTCCGGTCACGCGCCTGGCGCGCGCCGGCAAGGTGGACGACGACCTGCTCAACCTGATCTGCGCCAACACGCGCGATCCCGAAGAGCGCCTGCTGGACCTGCGCGTGCAGATGGCGACCAACCGGCGCGGCGCGGCGGCCATGCAGGGCCTGATCCGCCAGATGGGCCTGGATGCCGTGCTGCGATCGGTGGACGACGTTATCCGCTATACCCGCCGGCGGCTGCTCAATCGCATCGCCGACCTGAAACAGGGCAGCTACACCTTCCATTCCGACCTGGACGACGACGGCCTGGGCGGCGACCCGGTGCGCCTCCAGGTCACCCTGACCGTGCACCCCGAGCGGCTGCATTTCGACTTCACCGGTTCGGGGCGGCAGGCACGCGGCGCGATGAATCTGCCGGTGAACGCGCTGCGCGCCTCCGTCTACTACGCGGTCAAGGCGCTGCTCGACCCGGACATCGCACCCAACGCGGGCCTGTTCGAACCCATCGACATTTACGCCCCGCTGGGCACCATCACCAATCCGGAACATCCGGCGGCCGTCGGCGCGCGCTCGATCACCGCGCAGAAAGTGGCGGGCGCCATCTTCGGCGCGTTTCGCGGCCTGCTGCCGCCTGAAAAAATCATGGCCTCGGGCAACGACTGCTGCCCGGCCATCGTGTTTTCCGGCAAATGGGCCACGCGCCCGGGCCAGTTCGTGTACCTGGAAACGCTGGGCGGCGGCGCGGGCGCGCGGTACGACAGCGATGGCATGGATGCGATCCACGTGCACATGACCAATACGTCGAACCTGCCCGTGGAAGCGCTGGAAAACGAATATCCGCTGTTGATGGACGAGTACGCGATGATCGCGGATTCCGGCGGCGCGGGCCGCACGCGCGGCGGCCTGGCCATCGCCAAGCAGATCCGCGCGCTGGTGCCGGGCATCGTCTTCTCCGCGCGTTCGGACAGCCATACGGTGGGTGTCGCGACGGGCGTGGACGGCGGCCTGGACGGGCGCCGCGCGCGCCTGGTCCGCAACCCTCGCACGCCGAACGAAGAAGAGCTCTTCTCCAAAACCGCGAACATTGTGTTGGACGCGGATGAAAGCGTGCGCATCGAAACGCCTGGGGGCGGCGGCTACGGCAGGCCAGCGCAGCGCGCGCCGGAGCGTCTGCGGCGCGACCTGCTGGATGGCAAGATCAGCGAAGGGGCGGCGCGGGACGTCTATGGTGTGGTGGTGGACTCGGTGCGGTCTTCGTGACGGTTTGCTGACAAGTTCCTTGCGTGCGCAGGGGACTTCGGCCACGAGCGTCCAACATGTGATCCGATGCGGCCGCGATGGCTCGGCATGCGCGTACGCGCGGTTGCGGTGGGGGAGGGGCGTGCGCTAGCCTTGATGGGTTCGCCGCCCCGCGCGGCCCCGTCAGGAGATCCCGCCATGCCGACCGCCCCGCAGTCCCCTCCCGTATGGTTCATCACCGGTTGCTCCACCGGCTTCGGCCGCGCGCTGGCGCTGGCGGTGATCGCCCGCGGCTGGCCGGTCGTGGCAACCGCGCGCGACCAGGCCCGCATCGCGGACCTGGCGGAACAGGCGCCGGACCGCGTACTGGCATTATCCCTGGACGTGACAGACACGGCCGCCATCAGTGCGGCGGTGCGCGCGGCGCAGGAACGTTTCGGCCGTATCGACGTGCTGGTCAATAACGCGGGATACGGCTACCAGTCCACGGTCGAAGAGGGCGTCGAAGCGGAGATCCGCGCGCAGTTCGACGCCAACGTGTTCGGCTTGTTCGCCATGACCCGCGCGGTGCTTCCCGGCATGCGGGAACGGCGGCGGGGGCACATCATCAACATCACATCGGTGGCCGGCCTGGTGGGCTTCCAGGGCTCCGCGTATTACGCGGCCTCCAAGCATGCCGTCGAAGGGTTTTCCGACGCGCTCGCGGCGGAAGCGGGTTCGCTCGGCATCCAGGTAACCTGCGTCGAGCCCGGTCCTTTCCGTACCGATTGGGCGGGGCGCTCCCTGCGGCAGACGCCCACGCAGATCGCCGACTATGCCGAAAGCTCGGCCAAACGCATGCAGGCCACGCGCGAAAACAGCGGCAAGCAGATCGGCGACCCGGATCGCGCCGCGCAGGCGATGATCCATATCACCGAAGTCGAAACGGCGCCGCGGCATCTGGTTCTAGGTGCCTTCGGGATGAAGGCCGTGACCGACAAACTGAAGGAACGCCTCGATCAGATCGAGGCGTGGCGGGATGTCGGCCTGGCGGCCGATTTCCCGGCGTAAGTTTGCCGGGCGGGCCCACGACGTATATGGCGGATCGGTGACAGGGGTCTGACCGCGGCTTACCAGAAACCGCCGTTGCCGTGGACCCGGTTCGCAAACAGCTGGCTGGATGTGGGCTGAACGAGCGTGGCATGGTGGCTGTTGCACCAGATATCGCCGTCCACGGCACCGATGTCGGGGTCGACATCTATCGAACAGTTAACGTTCTTATAGTTACTGACGGCGCTTTCAAAGGTCATCGTGCCGTTGCCGTTCGAGCCGGCGGATACCGGCTGTTCCATGTGGGCCTGGAAGGTGAACGAGTTGTCGGTGGCCTTGCACGTCACCGAGGTGACATCGAGGTCGCACTTTACGGCGTTTTGTATTTTTTCTCTGGCTGGCGATGGCTTGTCTTCCGCCCAGCCGTCTGAAACCAAAAATACTCCCGCCAGAGCAATACAACAACCGATGGAACCAAGTCCGTAAGCGATGCGCATGATGTCTCCAGGTTGGCCGTGCAACGCGGAACAGTCTAGGGGTGCACAACGAATGGACTGGAGTAATACTTTGGCGCCGTATGAAACAGCGGCGGGCAGGCGCGATGTTCGCGTCGACGGGGTCGATCCTTCTCGTCCGGCTGCCCGTGGACGGCCGATCCCTTAATCGACGATGAACAACGTCGCCCCGGTGGATGTGGAAGACCGGTGCGCCTCGGCCCCGTCCGCGACCTGATAGCTCATCCCCGGCTGCAAGGTGAATCGCCGCCCGTCTTCCAGTTCGGTATCCAGCGAGCCCGACAGGCAAAGCAGGATATGCCCCTTGCTGCACCAATGGTCCGCCAGATACCCCGGCGTGTATTCCACCATGCGCACGCGTATGTCGCCGAACTGGCGCGTGCGCCACAGCGCCTTGCCCGTCGTTCCGGCATGTTCGGTGGTTTCTACGGTCGACCAGTCGGTCGTGCCAAAGGGAATGTCGGAGAGTTTCATCGTGGGGTAGCGGGGGCAGGTGCGCGTGGGCGGGAAACGATACGATGGATCGCTATTGTAGAGGCGTCAGCGTATAGCGGATGTCGACCGCCCTTCGCAGTCCGAAAACAACGCCCTGGGCATCCGCGCCCATGTCGAACGCCGCCGTGATGCGGCTGCGCGACGGATCCAGTGCGATCGTGCCGGACGGCATCGCCGAATCCGCCGCGATCAAGGGTAGGTTTCTGACTTCGCTCCATGTCAGCGATGCGGCGATGCTGTATTGCCCGTCTGCCTCCCGCCGCACCAGGAATTCAGTGGCGTTGGGCGCCGACGTCGGGCCTCGCGCCTGCAAGCCGTCCGGCAGGCGCAGCACGTAGGTGTCCGTCGACGACGCGAGCGCGGCGACGAAACCTTCCGGTATTCCGCGATGCATCCATCGCGTCAGGGCGGGCATCGCCGCACCCGCCAATTCACGCAGGGCATGCATGGTCCTGCCCATGGCGGCAAGCCGGGCGTCCTTGTCCAGGGTCGCCGGGAAGCCGGGGCTGTATATCGCATGCCCATGCGGCCCGATGCCCTCCACGCCCAGGGCCATGCCGGGTTGGTCCAGCATGCCGCGCGCGAATCTTTCGCAGACGACGAACCAGGAAGGCTCGCCGTCCGACGCATGCAGTTGCACAGGTCGCGAGAGCAGAACGTCGCCGGTGGGCGGGGCAGTCAGATACCGTTCGAGCGTGCAATGCAAGGCGTATCCGATGCATGGTTTCGCCAGCTGGTTCGCGGCATCCCAGTCCACGCCGAATTGGCCCGCGATGGCGGCGCGCAACGCCGCGGCATGGGTTTCCTCGGGAATGGCCGGGGTGTCCGGGCGGCGGATATCGCCCCTGCCCTCCGCCTGCGCGCCGGGGAAAACCGTGGGGATGGCGGCTCGCAGGTTGCGTTCCACGTACCACGCCAGCATCAGCGTGGATGTGCATGCGTCCTGGCGTTTGCGTTGTTCTTCGGGCTGCGCGGTGGACCAGTCGGCCAGTGCCTCGATGGGCTCGCGCAGGGGAGGGGCCGTCAGGCCGACCCGCGCAAGCGCCGCGCCCATGCGATTGCTCGCTGTCGCGTCGTCGCCTCGCGCAAGGCTTTCGATCGCGGGCCAGACCATATCCTGGGCGAGCGCGGAGTTGGTATCCGCGGATACATCTTCGCCCATGGCGGCGAGGCGCTGGCTGAGCCGGAACAGGACATCCGCCACGTCGCGCAGCTGCGAGCAGACTTGCTGGATGTCGGCGTCGGCGCGCATCAGCGTCCGGATCAATCGATGCATGGAATCGCGTGCCCTGGGCGGGATTTCGCGCCGCGCGTCGATCGCCGATGTCAAAGCCGCTTTGTCCACCAGGGTTCCGAAGGACGATAGCGTCCGGCTGGCGGCGCGCAGCCTGCCCAGTTCGGCATCGGACATGCCGCGCAGGATACGTGCATCGGGATCTCGGCCGTCGCCGTGCAGCAGGGTGCGCATGGCACGTGCGGCGTGTCGAACGGATGTTTCCAATTCGTCGGGCATGGCGGTGTTGAACGCGGCCAGCGTCCTGCGCAGTTCCCATAGCGCATGGCCAAGCGCCGCCAGATGGGTCAAGGCCACTGGCCTGTCTTGCGTGGCGATCGATTCGTGCAGGCGGGCCAGCGCCTCTTCCACTGCCCGCCGGTCCCTTCCCAGCATATCGGCCTGTACCGCCGCCACCGCCGCGGTGATCGACGCTTCCTTCAGCGCGGGCATATCGGGCCGTGCATCCAGCGATGTCCTGAAGGAGGACAACTGGCGGGGCAGCAGCACCCGCAATCCGGCGGATCGCCAGCTGTCCGGCAAGCGATTCATGACCAGGGTCAGCGCTTCGGTCCGTATGCGGGCGCGCAACAGGCTGGAGTTTGGCAAAAAACCGGTCAACTCGGACGCCGCGCTGTCCAGCCGATGGTATAGCGCCTGCATGGCCTCGCCCACCCGTTGGCCGCCGGCACGCCACTCGATCGTGCGCGCGGCTTGCACGGCGGCCACGCGTTTGCGGTTGTCCAGCTGCAGGCGCAGGGCCTCGCGCCACGTCATCAACGCGTCGCCGCTGCAGACGGCGCTGAACGCAAGGGCCGCGTCCACCTCGTCCGGATACGCGCCGTAGAACTCGTCGTGAACGGAAAGCTCCGGCCAGGCCTGGGCCGCCAGCTTGCCCAATTCCTTGTCGGTCAGGATATCCAGCATGCCGCCGAGCACCTGCGCGGCCGAACGCGCGGGCGAAGACAGCCATAGCCCGATGCCGTGCAGTTGTTCCAGCGTATCGCGCACCTGGCGCGCCGCTTCCGGCGTGCAGTCGTTGGTTTTGAACAGCCGTCCGAACAACGGCGTTCCTATGCGCGCCGCGAGGGTGTGCGCCAGGACCTGTTCCAGCGTGTCCAGGAAGCGGTTGGCCGTGTGGCGCAGTTTGTCCGTTTGAAGATCGGCGAGCGCGCGCGTCCGCGGCGTGCTTCCCGCCAGGTCGTTGTACAGCTGCGAAAGCGGTTCCGGGTCCTTGATGGCATCCAGGCAGCGCTGCAGGACGGCGACCATCGCCGGTTGTTCCAGTTCGATGCCGCCGGACATCGCATCCTGGCAGACGGCCTGGAGCAGTCCTGCGCCATCGCGCTGGGACAGCCCGTCGATCTGGCGCCGGCTCCATTGATCGATGAAGCGATGCATGGAGTCGGCCAGGCGGGTTTCGGCCTTTTCCTGCCGCATGGCGGCCCGCCGCTGCGTGCCGGCCACGATATAGCGTATCGCATAGGCCAGTCCGCCAGTGGCGGCCGGCCGATGGCCCGTATCCGACGCGCGGCGGGCCGGACCGGCTTGGGCCCGGGCCGGCAGCGTGGCGGCATGGGCATCGGTTGCCTCGCGCGCGTTGGCGGAAAGCATAGCGGACAGCGCGTCGCTGTAGCCATCGATGGGCATGGTGTGCCTGCTCCGAAGGGGAACCGGCATCCTGGGCGGGAACCGGCAGGGAGGAAGAGGAAAGCACTGCGTACCGCGTTACGACGTGCGTAGGTGTCAGGGCACCATCCGGTGTTCCTGCCTGTCGGGTCCGCGTCCCTCTCCCTTCCCCGGGGAAGTCTGCGTCGCCGGCGCGACGTCGGCCGCGGTCAGTGTGCGTCGGCCGAGGGCGCTTTCGGCGCTTGCACCTTGCGCATGAGCGGCACCAGCGCGGTCGCCATGACGAAACACGCCATGACCGCCAGGAATGCATCCGAGTAGGCCAGCGTTTGCGCTTCGCGATACGCCAGCGACCACAGCCGGGCCAGTCCCGCCGTGACCGGGTCGCTCGACCAGCCCGCTGCCTGCGCCGTCATGCGGGCCAGCGCGTCGTCCATCGCTTCGTTGCGTATGTTCAAGTGTTCGGCCATGCGAAAGAAATGCAGGTTTGTGCGGTCGTTCAGTATCGTCGCGCAGACCGCGATGCCGATGGCGCCTCCCAGGTTGCGCATCAGGTTGAACAGGCCCGACGCCAGCTTCAGCCGGGCCGGCGGCAGGCTGCCCAGCGTCAGCGTGACGGTAGGCGCCACGGCGAATTGCTGCGCTATGCCACGGAAAGCCTGCGGCAGCAGCAATTCGGCACCGCCCCAGTCATGCGTGATGGGCACGAATTTCCACATCGAAAAAGCGAAGCAGGCCAGCCCCGCCATCAACAGCCAGCGCAGGTCCACGCGGTTGGCCAGCATGGTGTACAGCGGGATCGACATGATCTGGAACAGGCCGGTCGAGAAGATGGCGGTGCCGATCTGCAGGGCGCTGTAGCCGCGCACATGGCCCAGGAACAGCGGCGTGAGATAAATGGTGGCGAAGATGCCGACCCCGCTGACGAAGGAGAACAGGCAGCCCAGCGCGAAATTGCGGTCCTTCAGCGCGCGCAAGTCCACGATGGGCTGGCCGTAGGTCAGGCTGCGCCAGACGAAACCCACGCCCGCCAGCCCCGATATCCAGGCGGTGGTCAGGATGGTGGGATCGTTCAGCCAGTCCCAGCGTGGGCCTTCTTCCAGCGTGTATTCCAGGCAACCCAGGAACAGCGCCATCAGGGCGATGCCCGGATAGTCCGCGCCGCGCAGCAGCGACGGGTCGGGCCTGTCGACGCGCACGAACATGGGCACCATGACGGTCACGAACAGGCCCGGTACCAGGTTCACGAAGAACAGCCAGTGCCAGGAGTAATGATCCGTGATCCATCCGCCCACCGTCGGCCCGAGCGTGGGCGCCAGCGATGCCAGCCCGCCCACGGTGGCGGCCGCCAGCACGCGTTGCGGGCCGGCGAAAAAGGCGAAGGCGGTGGTGAAGACCAGCGGGATCATCGAGCCGCCCAGGAAACCCTGCAATGCGCGGAACGCGATCATGCTCTGGATGTTCCAGGCCCATCCGCACAGCAGGCTGGCCACCGTGAATCCGGCCGCCGATGCGGCGAACAGCCAGCGGGTCGACATCACGCGCGCCAGCCAGCCGGACAAGGGGATGACGATGATTTCGGCGATCAGGTAGGCGGTCTGCACCCAGACGGTTTCATCGACGCCGGCCGACAGTCCGCCGCCGATGTCCTTCAATGATGCCGAGACGATCTGGATGTCCAGCAGCGCGATGAACATGCCCGCGCACATGGTCGAGAACGCGAAGATCTTTTCGCCGGTGGACATATCGGCCGGAGAGCGCGGTCCCGCGCCGCCACGGCCGGCGGTGGGCGCGCGCGCCGCCGTGGCGGCCCCGCCGTCCGGCAGCAATCGGTCGTCCCGCCCGGCGGCGGCCGTTGGGCTCATGGCCGCCGCCGCGTGTCGATCTCCGCCTGCACGGACAGGCCCGGACGCAGCAGGCCCAGCCGCGCATCGGCGTCGTCCAGGACGATGCGCACCGGCACGCGCTGCACGATCTTCGTGAAATTGCCGGTGGCATTTTCGGGCGGCAATACGCTGAACTGCGCGCCGGTGGCGGGCGCCAGGCTGGCGACGCGGCCATGGAAGACGCGATCCGGCATGATGTCGGCGACGATGATGGCGCGCTGGCCCGGCGCCATGCCCGCCAGCTGGCTTTCCTTGAAGTTGGCATCGACCCAAAGCCCGGCGGCGGGCACCAGCGACAGCATCTGCGTCCCGGCCGGCACATAGGCGCCCTGGCGCGCGCGGCGGTTGCCCACGGTGCCGTCCATGGGGGCACGCACTTCGGTATAGGAAAGATTCAAGCGCGCCTGCTCGCGGTCGGCCGTGGCTTGCGCCAGCGCGGCGCGTGCCTGGCCTTTCTGCGTATCGATGACGTCCAGCTCGCGCTGCGCGGCCACCAGGGCCGCTTCGGCCTTCTGCTGGTTGGCCACCGCCTGCTTGTAGTCGGAGTCGGCCTTCTGCCAGCTTTGGATGGATACCGCCGCGCTCGTCGACAGCGACTTGTAGCGCGCCTGGTCCTGGCGTGTGCGCACGGCCTCCGCTTCGGCCGCCGCCACGCCCGCGCGGGCCTGCAGGATCATGGCTTCCTGCAGGCGCCGGTTGGCGTCCAGGTTGGCCAGCAATGCCTGCTGCGCGGCCACGGTGCCATCCGCTTTGTCGAGGGCGGCGCGGTAGTCGCGGTCGTCCAGCTTGACGAGCAAATCGCCCGCGCGCACCGCTTGGTTGTCGCCCGCGGCCACCTGCGCGATATAACCGGGCACTTTCGTGCCCAGCACGGTGATGTCGCCGCCGACATAGGCGTCGTCCGTCTCTTGGATGAAGCGTCCTTCGGTCCACCAGCGGTATCCATACGTGGTCGCGCCCGCGACGGCGATCAGGATGGCGGCAAGATAGGCCAGCCGGCGTCCCCGGCCGCGCGCGGCGGGGACGGTGGCGGAACCCGGGGTAAGCGTGGGCGCGGCCGCGCCAGCGGTGGGGGGAGGCATGACGATGTTCTCTGGGGGGCGGGTAGTGAAGGCGGCCGACGTTTCCGGGTAGGTCCAGGCGGGGTTTCCGGGCAGGCGCCTGCGGACAGCTCCGGATAGAGGCGGGCGGACGTTATTGGGTGTGCTCGGGCGCGGAACGCTTCAGTCGCCGACGGCGGCGGCAGCGGCGGACGCGGCCGGCGCGGCGTCGTCATACCCCTCCGGATCGAAGCGCTCGTCCGGCGCCAGTCCCTCGCGTTTGCGCGCGGCGAATTCCATGCGGTAACGGGCACGCGGCGTCGCGGCGGGGCCGGCAACCACGGCGTATTCGCCGGGCGCCAGGGTGCGGCCCGTGGACGTGTCCACCCAGCGTTGTTCGACCGGCGCGCCGGTGTCGCGCGCGACCAGCATCATGGCCGGGCCTTCCGGCGCGAAATAGCGATTGCCCCAGGCCATCATGGCCATCATGACGGGGCGGAAATCGTGCGCCATCTGCGTCGGAACGTATTCATGGCGGGTGGGGCGGCGCGTATAGACGCGCTTTTCCAGCAGGCCCAGCCGCACCAGCTCCGCCAGCCTGCGCGTCAGGATGTTCGGCGCGATATCCAGGCTTTTACGGAACTCGTCGAAGCGTGTCATGCCCTGGAAGGCGTCGCGCAGGATCAGCATCGTCCAGCGCTCGCCCACCCGGGCAAGGCTGCGCGCGATAGGGCAGGGCATTTCGGCGAAATCGGTGGGCGTCATGGCGTAGTCACTTTCAATTTGAAAGTGATTCTAATGCGGATAACTTGCAATTTGCAAGTGACATTGCCGCGAGAGGTCGGCGCGATCGGATCGGACGACCGCGATGGGCGCGATCGGCGCAATAAAGACGACTGCCACGATGGCGGGGGCGCCAGGAATGACAACGGCCCGCGCGCAGGCGGGCCGTCCGGGCTTGTACTGGAAAAAGAAACCTAGTCGCGGAAATTCTGGAATTGCAGCGGCAGGTCCACGTCGGTCTTGCGCAGCAGGGCGATGACCGCCTGCAAATCGTCGCGCTTCTTGCCCGTGACGCGCAGCTTGTCGCCGTTGATCTGGGTTTCCACCTTGAGCTTGGCGTCCTTGATGGCTGCGATCAGTTTCTTGGCGATGGGCTGCTCGATGCCTTGCTTGATCGTGACCTTCTGGCGCGCGCCGCCCAGGTTCACCAGCGGGTCGGCCGGGTCCATGCTGCGCGGATCGATGCCGCGCGAGGTCAGGCGCCCGCGCAGGATATCGATCATCTGCTTGAGCTGGAAGGCCGATGGCGCGATCTGCGTTACGACGAATTCCTCGAGTTCGAATTTGGCATCGGTGCCCTTGAAGTCGAAGCGCGTCGCCAGTTCGCGGTTGGCCTGGTCGACGGCATTGCTCAACTCGTGCTTGTCCACTTCCGATACGACGTCGAAGGAAGGCATGGTGGAATCCTCTCTCTGCTGAATACCTGGCGCGATTTTCCCACGGCCGACGGCCGGGCGGAAAGCCGCTATGCTACCGGACGGTCCGGCCCGTTCGCCTGACGCGCCGGACGTTCATCCCGTTCCGCCATCGAGGAGCCCCAGGCAAAATGATCAAGTTCTACTTCAATCCCGGCCCCAATCCCATGAAGGTCGCCCTGCTGCTGGAAGAGCTGGGCCTGCCTTATGAAACCGTGCCGGTCGATATGCGCAAGGGGGAACAGCATCGTCCCGAGTACGTGGCGATCAATCCCAACGCCAAGGTGCCGGCCCTGGTCGACGGCGATGCCACCGTTTTCGACAGTAACGCCATCCTGCTGTACCTGGCTGAAAAGACCGGCCGCTTCCTGCCCGCGGACACGCCCGGCGACCGGGCCCAGCTGCTGTCCTGGCTGATGTTCATCGCCACCGGCGTGGGACCCTACTCCGGCCAGGCCGTGTACTTCCGCAATTTCACCCCGGAGCCGAATCCCGCCGCGCTCAACCGCTACGACTTCGAGGCCGAGCGCCACTGGCGGGTCCTGGACGAACGCCTGGCCGGCCGCCCGTACCTGCTGGGGGACACCTACACGATCGCCGATATGGCGATGTGGGGCTGGGCGCGCATGATGCCCAACATCTTCGGTGGCGAGGATCCATGGTCGCGTTTTCCGGCGGTGCAGCGGCTGTTGAACGAGATCAGCGCGCGACCGGCGGGCGTGGCGGCCGAAGCGTTGAAGGCGCGCTTCACCTTCAAGAAGGAAATGGACGAAGATGCGCGCCGGCAGATGTTCCCGCAACTGGCCCGCATGCAGGCGGGTGCCGCATGACGAGGGCGTCGAGTCCTGGCGTCGTGGCTGAACCGCCCGCCCGGACCGGGCCATGAGCGACCGCGACCCCGTCCTCGATTCCGCGCCGGCCGGCAGGCTGTCGGCGCGCCAGCGCGCGCAGCGCCTGATCGCGCTGGTCGAGGCCGCCAAGGGCGTGGGCGCGCTGGCCGCCAGTATCGGCCTGCTCAGCCTGCTGCACCATGACCTGCGGCGTATCGTGGCGGTGCTGATCGGCCATTTCGGCCTCGATCCCGGCGGCCATTATCCGGAGGAACTCCTGCATTTCGCGACGGTGCTGCAGGACACCAGCCTCCGCACGCTGGTCGCGCTGGCCTCCTGCTATGTGATCCTGCGCCTGGCCGAGGCCTACGGCCTGTGGCGCGACCGCATCTGGGGGGAATGGCTGGGCGCGCTGTCAGGCGCCATCTATGTGCCCTTCGAAGTCCACCACCTGATACATCGGCCGGGCGCGCTGGCCGTGGCGGTGGTGCTGTTCAATGTGGCCATCGTGGCTTTCCTGGCGTGGCAACTGTGGCACCGGCGCCAGCCCGCCGCGCTCGTCCGGCGCTGACCGATCGCCCCGGGCATCGATGCCGCGCCGTCACCGCGCGATCGTGGGCCGGGAACCGGCGCGCAACCGCTCGATGGCGCTACGGTTCGTGGCGGCGGGCCTGGTCCCGCATGGCCTTGTTTTCAATGCGTTTCAATGCGCCGGCCCGCGCACCGTGACGCGCTGTCCCCACTCCATGGCGGTCTTCACGACCATGGTCAGCAGCGCCAGGCAGGCAAGCAAGCCCGCCGCCGTAAACGCGGCCACCGTCTTGTAGTCGTCGTTCAGTTGTTCGATCAGCAGGGGCAGGGTCACGGTCTTGCCGCGGATCGCGCCGGATACCACGGACACCGCGCCGAATTCGCCCACCGCGCGGGCGTTGGTGATGATGGTGCCGTACAGCAGGGCCCATTTGATATTGGGCAGCGTAATGCGCCGGAAAATCTGCCAGCCGCTCGCGCCCAGCGTCAGCGCGGCGTATTCCTCGTCCGAACCCTGGGCCTGCATCAGCGGGATCAGAATGCGCGCCACGAAAGGCGAGGTCACGAATATCGTCACCATCACGATGCCCGGCCAGGCGAACATCAGCTGTATGTCGTGCTGGCCCAGCCAGCCGCCCACCGTGCTTTCCATGCCGTAGACCACCAGGTAGCACAGCCCCGCCACCACGGGCGATGTGGCATACGGGATATCGACCAGCGTGGTCAGGACCTGCTTGCCGCGGAAGTCGTAGCGGGTGACGCACCAGGCCAGCAGGATGCCGAACACCACGTTGATCGGTACGGTCAGCACGGCCGCCAGCAGCGTTAGCCAGATCGCATGGCGCATTTCCTCGTCGCGCAGGTTGTCCACCAGCGCGTGCCAGCCGGCCGATAGGGCCTGCTGGAAGATCAGGGCCAGCGGCAATACCAGCAGAAGGAAAGCACCGGCGATACCGATGGCGATCAGCACCCACTGGCGCCAGTTCTTGGGTCGTTTGCGCATTCCCAGCCTATAGACACGTTTGGATGGCCGCACCCGCCGCGCACGCTAGCGTCCCGGCCGCTGCCACGGCAGCAGGCGGCCTTGCAGGACATGCAGGCCGAACAGCAGCATGAGCGAAGCGGCCAGTACGACCGTCGCGATGGCCGAAGCGGCCGGATAATCGAATTCGGACACGCGCACGAAAATCATCAGCGATGTGATCTCGGTCTTGAACGGGATGTTGCCGGCGATCATCACCACCGCGCCGAACTCGCCCAGGCTGCGGATGAAGGCCTGCGAGGCGCCGGTGAACAGTGCCGGCGTCAGGGCCGGCAGCAGCACGCGCCACAGCGTCTGACTGTCGTTCGCTCCCAGCGTATGCGCCGCTTCCTCGTATTCCGGGCCGATCTCTTCCAGTACCGGCTGCACGGAGCGCACCACGAAAGGCAGGCTGGTGAAGATCATCGCCGACACCAGTCCCGGAAAGGCATACGAGATCTTGATGCCGGCCGCGTCGAACCACTGGCCCACCCAGCCGTTCGGTCCCAGCAGCACCGACAGGGTCAGCCCCGCCACCGCGGTGGGCAGCGCAAAGGGCAGGTCGACCAGGGAATCCAGGAACAGGCGGCCCGGAAAGCGGTAGCGGACAAGGATCCAGGCCAGGAGCAAACCGAACAGCACCACGACGATGGTCGACAGCAGCGCGCCCAGCAGCGTGACGCGGTAGCTGGCCAGCACGCGGGGATCCGTGATGGCCTGCCAGTACTGCGAGGCGCTCATGTCGCTGGCATACGCCAGCAGCGCGGCGATGGGGAACAGGATCACCAGCGAGATGAACAGGCTGCTGACGCCGAAGCTCAGTCCGAAGCCGGGCAGGGTCGGGTGTTGTTTGAAGAAGCTCGCCATACCTGTCACTGGAAAACCGGCCCGCCGCGCGCAAAGGCGCCAGTCTACGCCAACTCGTCGCGCTCAGGACTTGCCGGCGAGCAGCTGGTCCAGGATGCCGCCGCTCTTGAAGTGGGTATCCTGGATCTGATCCCAGGTGCCCAGCGTCTGCGGATCCAGCAGTTCCACCTTGGGGAACCGGCTGGCGTTGGCCTTGACCACTTCGGGGTCGCGCACGCGATAGTTGAAGCTGGCCAGCAGATTCTGGATCTCGGGCGAATACTGGTACTGCAGATAGGCCTCGGCCAGCTTGCGCGTGCCCTTGGCGTCCACCACCTTGTCGACCACGGCCACCGGGAATTCCGCCAGCACGCTGACCGGGGGCACCACCACTTCCAGTCCCAAGGGCTTGAACTCATCGCTGGCGGCGATGTTGCGCACTTCGGACTCGAAGGTCAGCACGGCATCGCCCTGGTTGTTCTGCGCGAAGGCCACCGTGGCGCCGCGGCCGCCGGTCGGGAAGCTCTCCACGTTGTGCAGCAGCTTGCCGACGAAGGCACGGGTCTTGGCCTGGTCGCCATTGAATTTCTGCTGCGCGTACAGCCAGGCCGCCAGGTAGGTATAGCGCGCGTTGCCGGACGTCTTGGGGTTGGGGAAGACGACCTTGACGTCGTCGCGCACCAGGTCATCCCAGGTCTTGATGTTCTTGGGGTTGCCCTTGCGCACCAGGAAGGCGATGGTGCTGTAGTAGGGCGAGCTGTTGCCCGGGAATTTCTTCTGCCAGTCCTTCGCGACCAGCCCCCGCTTGGCCAGGATGTCCACGTCGGGCACCTGGTTGAACGTCACCGTGTCCGCCTTCAGGCCCTGCAGGATCGCCTGTGCCTGGCGCGAGGTGCCGCCGAAGGACTGTTCCACCGTCACGGTTTCGCCGGTCGTTTGCTTCCAGTGGGCGATGAACTTGGGATTGATCGCCGTGAACAGCTCACGGGCAATGTCATACGAGGAATTCAGCAGGGTTTGCTGGGCCGATGCGGCGCCCGGCCCCAGCAGCAGGGTGGCGGCGATCGACGTTGCGAGCAGGCGCTTGATCAAGGTACGGCTCCACGGAAAACGATGGACCGTTCGACGCGAACGGCGCAGGCATCATGCCGGGGCGGCCTAGTAACTCAAACGAATATATTTTGTTTTATATATTTCTAGCGCTTATAAGGTATCGCGCCAGGGGGCAGATGAGCCCGGATCAGCGAGCCCGCGACGGAATCCAGCGGCGGGATATCGGGCAGGCGATCGCCCGGCCCGTACCACTGGGCATCGACGATTTCATGGCCGTCCACCCGGATGTCGCCGCCGTCGTATTCCGCGGTGAAAGCCAGCATCAGGGAATGCGGAAAGGGCCAGGACTGGCTCTTGAAGTATTTCAGGTCGCGCACGCGCAGGCCGACTTCTTCCTCGACTTCGCGGTGCACGGTGGCTTCCAGCGATTCGCCGGCTTCGACGAAGCCGGCCAGGGCACTGTAGCGGCCGGCCACGAAATTGGCGTTGCGCGCCAGCAGGATGCTGTCGCCCTTGCGGATCAACACCATCATGGCGGGGGAAATGCGCGGATACGCCGACAGGCCGCAGTTCGGGCATCTCATGCAGAATTCGTGCGACACGCGGACCGTGGGCGTGCCGCAGTGGCCGCAATAGCGGTGCGTGCGCGCCCATTCCGCGATCTGGAAGGCGCGGCCGGCCACCGCCGAGGCCTCTTCGCCCAGCAGGGGGAACATCTCGCGCAGCCGCTTGAAGGTGTATCCCGGCGGCGGCGCCGCGTCGCGCGCCAGCGCCGCGCTGATACAGGCTTGTCCCAGATGGTGGCCGACGGCCTGCCATTCGACCTTCACGGCCCATTCATGGCTGCGCACCTCTTCGCCCGGCAGCGACAGGTCGTCCCGCACCAGCAGTTCGCTGCCGCGGAACACGAAAACCCGTCCGGCCGGGCTGCCGGCGATCTCGGGCGAGGTGGGGGATGCGGTCGGGTCTGCCATGTGCGGGAACGGCTTTTTATATATAGCCAGCCCCGCGCGGCGGCGGGGCGGTGGGGTGTGGCGCGGCTTAGCCCGCGGCCAGCGCTTTTTCGATCTGCGCGTGGAATTCCTTGGGATCGTACTCGCCCAGGTAGCGCTTGATGATCCTGCCCTGCTTGTCGATCAGGAAAGCGGTGGGGGTCAGGCGGACGTCGCCGAAAGCCTGTGCCGCCTTGCCCTGCGTGTCCAGCGCCACCGTAAAAGGAAGCTTGCGGGTCTGGGCGTAGTTCAGGACGTAGTTCGGCGGATCGTACTGCATGGCCACGGCCACCGTCTGGAAGCCCTGCGCGGAATAGCGGTTGTAGTCGGCGATGGTGTCGGGCATCTGTTTGACGCAGGTCACGCAGTCGGTGGCCCAGAACTTGACCAGCACCACCTTGCCGCGCAGATCCTGCAGCGAGACCTTCCGGCCGTCGATCGAGGCAAAGGTGACATCCGGCGCGGCCTGCACGGGACGCCAGACGAACCAGCCGGCGATACCCGCGACCACCGCGACCATGACTGCGACAACGAGCTTCTTCATTTCGGCACCGTCCCTTCGCGCCCCGTTACGGAACGCATCACGCCTTGCTCCAACGCTTCACCATTGCGGGCTACTTGATCGGCATCGCCTGCGCGCCGCCGCCGCCCGCGGGCGCGGCCGCATCCGAGGCGCCGCCGCCCGTTTCGATGGGCGCCCGCTGCGGCGCGGCATTTGCCGGCGCGGCGCTCGACCCGGCGGTACTGCCCGACAGCCGCACGGCTTCCTCGCGGCTGATGATGTCGAACAGTTTAACCACCTTGGTCACCCCGCTGACGCCCGCCGCGGCGTTCGCCGCATATTCTCCTTCGGCCTGGGTTACTTTCCCCTGAAGATAGACCACGCTCTTGTCCGTGGTGACGGAAATGGAGCCGGATGGCACGAATTTGGTATTGAGCAGTTCGCTGCGGACCTTGGAGCTGAGCCAGGTGTCGTTGGACCGTACGCTGAAGCTGGAGGCCGGGCCTATCGTCAACTGGTTGACCACTTTCTTCACCTTTTCGATGCCCTGCGCCAGCGATGTCGCTTGCGCCTTGGCGGCATCGTTGGGCACTTCGCCCGTCAGCAGCACGACGCCCTCATAGGTATTGGCGCTGACGTGGGCGGTATCGCCCAGTTTCTGCGAAATCGCGTGCTCGACCTTGAAGCTGATGTTCTGGTCGTCCAGCTGGGTGCCGGAGGTGCGGCGGTCCGTCACGACGACCGCCGCGCCGGCGGCGGCGCCGCCCACCACCACCGGGGCGCAGGCCGACAGCGTCACGACCGACGCGGCGAGCGCGGCGGCCAGGGGAATGGCGTTGAATCGGCTCTTGAATGTCATTCAGTGTCTCCCAGCAGTAAGGCATCGATACCATCGCACAAGGCATGCAGCAGCACGATGTGTGCTTCCTGGATGCGCATGGTCCGGTCGGACGGCACGCACAAATGGACGTCGTGCGCGGTCATGAGTTCCCCGATTACGCCGCCGCCCTTGCCGGTCAGCGCGATAACGTGCATTTCGCGCTGTTGCGCGGCCTGGACGGCACGCACCACATTCGGCGAGTTGCCGCTGGTGGAAATCGCCACCAGCACGTCGCCGGGCTGGCCGAGGGCGTTGACCTGGCGTTCGTACACTTCGTCGAAGCCGTAATCGTTGCCCACCGCTGTCAGGATGGAGGTGTCGGTGTTCAGCGCAAGCGCCGCCAAGGGCAGCCGTTCGCGTTCGAACCGGCCGACCAGTTCGGCGACGAAATGCTGGGCGTCCGCGGCCGAGCCGCCATTGCCGCAGGCAAGGATCTTGGCGTTGTTGGCCAGCGCGCCGAAAAGCACGTCCACGGCCACGCTGAGCGTATCGGCCAGCGCGCCGCGGCTGGCCTGGAGGGTGGCGATCGCATTATTGAAGTGCGACACCATGCGAGTCGTCATATCAATCATGCCGCGGATTATCTCACGGGCACATCGAAGGCGTGGCGCAGCCAAAGCGGCGTATCGCCTTCGAAGGCGACCACGTCGAAACGCACCCGGGGTTGCCGTCCGCGCCAGTGGCGTGCCGCCAGCCATGGCAATGCCCAGCAGGCCGCCCGGATCAGCCGTGCCTGCTTGCTCCATCCGACGCTGGCGGCGGCGCCGCCGTAGCGGCCATCGCCGCGCGCGCGCACTTCCACCAGGACAAGCATGTCGCCATCTCTCAGCGCCAGGTCGATTTCCCCCGCCCGGCAGCGCAGGTTGCGCGCCAGCGGACGCAGGCCGGCGCGCACCAGCAACGCCAGCGCACGGTCTTCGTAGTCGGTGCCCACCCTTTGCCTGGGAGAGACCCGGGGCGGGTCGTCCACGGCTGGCGGCGGCCGCGGCGCGCGTCGCCGCCGCCGCAGGCGCATGGCCTGGGCCCGGCGGGAGGTCTCGAACAGCAGGGCGGATGGGTCGTCGGGCATGGTGCGTCGGGGGGCGGATAAGCCACTACACTGGCACGGTCTGCTTCCTATTTTTTCCGCAATGAACGAAAACGTCGCATCGCCGGCTGGCGGCGAGTCCTGGCGCCGGATCGCCGAACGCGTCGCCGCGCAGCAATGGCCCCCCGCCACCCTGTATGTCGTGGCCACGCCCATCGGCAACCTGGGGGACCTTAGCCTGCGCGCCTGGGAAGCCCTGAACCGCGCGGACGTCATCGCCGCCGAGGACACCCGCGAGAGCCGCACCCTGATGGACGCCTGGGGCATCGGTACCCCCTTGATGGCGGCGCACCGCCACAACGAGGCGGCCGCCGCACAGGCGATCTGCGACAGGCTGGCGCAGGGCCAGCGCGTGGCCCTGGTCTCCGACGCCGGCGCCCCCGCGGTCAGCGACCCGGGCGCGCGCATCGTGCGCGCGGTCCGGCAGGCCGGACACGCCGTCGTGCCGGTACCGGGGCCCAGCGCCGTCATCGCCGCCCTCATGGCCAGCGGCGTGACCTCCGACGAGAATCCCGCCTACGTCTTTGCCGGTTTCCCGCCCGCCAAATCGGCGGCGCGCCAGCGCTGGCTGGCGCAATGGTGCGCCCTGCCGGCGCCGGTGGTGATGTTCGAATCGCCGCATCGCCTGGCCGCCACGCTCGCCGACATGCGCGAGACGCTCGGTCCGCGGCGCGAGGTCACCGTCGCGCGCGAACTGACCAAGCGTTTCGAGGAAGTCGCCACCATGCCCCTGGAAGAGGCCGTGCAGTGGCTGGGGGCACAGCCGCATCGCGGCCAGGGCGAGTTCGTGCTGATCGCGCATGCCGCGCCGGCCATGGAGGCCGCCGACGAGGGCGTGGATGCCGCCACCGATGCCTTGCTCGACGCCTTGCTGGAATCCGTTTCGGTGCGCGATGCCGCCCGGGTCGCGGCCCGCGTCAGCGGCTTGCCGCGCGATGTTCTTTACGCCCGGGCGCTGGCGCGCAAGCCATCATGAGCGCGCCCGCCACGCCCTTGCGGCTGCGCATCGTCGAGACGCCGCTCGGGCCCATGCGCCTGGAGGCGGAAGGCGGCGCGCTGGCGGGCGCGTGGTTTGTCGGCCAGGACGACTGCCCGACCACGCCGGAGCCAGCCGCTGCGGTGTGCGCGCCAGCGCCGGCTTGTCGAAATGGATCGGACGCGCCGGCCGTCGCCGGCTTGCAGGGCGCCGCGGCAGTGGACGCCATCCTGGACCAGGCTGCCGCGGAACTGGCGGAGTATTTTGCCGGGCAGCGGCGCGAATTCTCGCTGGCGATGGCCCCGCGCGGTACGCCTTTCCAGCGGCGGGTCTGGGACGCGCTGCGCGATATTCCGTTCGGCGGCCTGGAAAGCTATGGCGCCCTGTCCACCCGTTGCGCGCAGGCTGCCGCGGTGCGCGCGGTGGCGCAGGCCGTTGGGCGCAATCCGATTTCCATTTTCATCCCGTGCCACCGCATCGTCGGCGGCAACAGCGCGCTGACCGGATTCGGCGGCGGCCTGATCCGCAAACAGGCCCTGCTGGCGCTGGAGGGACACACTTACGCCACCGCATCGCCGGCCGCGAAAAAGCTGGAGCGAAACCTGGCGCAGGGTAGTCTCTGGTAGGCATGGCCGGGTCCGGCCTGCGGATACTACGTTCGCGTGTTCCGGCTTGAGCTTCCGGCTTCAGCTCCCGTCCTGAGGCTTGCGCCCTGATCGGCCTACGGCTTCCCGCCTAGCGCGTTGCGATGGTGGGGAGTATGCCCGTGCTGCTGGTGACCGTCTGCACCGCCGACATCGCCGCATTGCGGTCGGCATAAGGGCCGACACGGACGCGATACAACTGGCCGGCCTGTTCCACCGTGGCGGGCGGCAACCCTGCCGCGGTCAAAGGCCCGTTCACCCGTGCGGCCAGCGTTTGCGCATTGGCCGATTGGCTGAACGCCCCCAGTTGCAGATAGACGGAACCGGCGGCGACCGGTGCCTGGGCCGTGGCCGGCGTCGCAACGACGGGTGCCGCCGCCACGGATACCGGTGGCAGGGGCGTGGGACCGCCGGCCGCGTCGCCGCGTCCGGCCGGCAGCGCATTCAGCGCGGTACCGCCGGACGCCGCGCCCGCGGCCGGCGCCAGCGGCATCGCGCTGGGGGTTTCGCCGGCCGACAGTGTCACCGGCACGGGCGTGGACACCGTCGACGCCGTGGCAGTGTCGGCGTTTCCGCCGCCGTTTCTTTCGCGTTCCGCGACCATGCGCCGCACTTCGTCGGGCAGTATCCGCTGCACCGTGACTTCCCCGCTGCCCGGGCCGATGATGCCGAGCTTGTAGGCCGCGACATACGAAAGATCCATGATGCGGTTGTCATGGAAGGGGCCGCGGTCGTTGACCCGCACGATGATGGTCTTGCCGTTGATGGCGCTGGTGACGCGCGCATAGCTGGGAATCGGCAGCGTCGGATGCGCGGCCGTCATCGCATACATGTCGTAGGGTTCGCCGATCGATGTCGAGTTGCCGTGGAATTTCTTGCCATACCACGACGCGATGCCGCGTTGCGTGTATGGCTGGTCGCCCGTCATCGGTACATAGCGTTTGCCGAAGACCACATAAGGCCGATTGGCGCCGCCGGCCAGCGGCTCGATGCGCGGGGCGGCGTCCGGCACGGCGTCCAGGTTGCTGGGCGGATGGGCGTCCGGGCCATCGTCCTTGTAGTAGCCACCGCCCTTGCGCCCGCCGGTACTGGAACAACCCGCCACCACCGCGGCCAGCAAAGCGATGACAAGTAGATTGCGCAAGTGCCGGAAACTCATGCGTGTTCTTCGGGGAGTTGGGTGCGGTGTCGGACCAGCAGGGGTTGGTGATCGGCGAAGCGCTGCGCCAATTGTTCGACGACATAGACGGAGCGGTGCTGCCCGCCGGTGCAGCCGATGGCCACCGTCAGATAGCTGCGCGTGTCTTCCATATAGCGCGGCAGCCATTTGCGGATGAAGACCGAGATATCGTCGATCAGCTGGCGCACGGTGTCGAAGCTGGCCAGGTAGGCGGCCACCGGGGCATCCCGCCCGGTCAGCGGGCGCAATACCGGATCGTAGTAAGGGTTGGGCAGGCAGCGCACGTCGAACACCAGGTCGGCGTCGCGCGGCACGCCCCGCTTGAAGGCGAACGACTCGAAGGTCAGCACGACCGCCTGGCGGTCGGCCTGCACCAGGTCGCGGATCCACGCGCGCAACTGGCCCGGCGTGAGCTCCGACGTGTCGATCACATGTTCCTGCTCGCGCAGGGGCGCCAGCATCTCGCGCTCCACGCGTATGCAATCGAGCAGCGAAGCCGGCTTGCCGCCGCGCTGCAGGCGATCGGTCAGCGGATGGCGCCGGCGCGATTCGGAATAGCGCTGGACCAGCGTGTTGGTGTCGGCATCCAGGAACACCACCCGGATGCGGGTGCCCACCGCGCGCAGCGTGGCGATGGCGGCGGGCAGCTCGGCTAGCTCGCCCGGCGAGCGCACATCGATGGCCACGGCCACGCGCGCCATGGCGTCATCGCGCGCGCTGGCGATAAAGTCGGACAGGAAACGGACCGGCAGGTTATCGACGCAGGTATATCCGGAATCCTCCAGCAGTCGCAGGGCGACCGATTTGCCGGAGCCGGATATGCCGGTGATGAGGACGACGCTGAACATGACCATGATTGTGGCATGAATTGTGTTGCCGGATTTCTTCGCGCGCCGGCCGGATGCGCCCGCTGGGCCCTGGCACAAGCAATATCGCCGCGGTCGGACGGGACGCGTACGTAACTGATATGCCCGTAAACTGTGTGACTGCCCCTGTTCTGTTTTCGCGAAAACAGGCCTAATCCAGCATACCTATACAAAAAAAAGAGGCGCGATCGATGGGAGTCTTCAGGCTGTGCCGCGCCGCCTGCGCGGCGGCGTTCCTGGCGGGCGCGTCCGTGGCCCAGGCGCAGGACCCCGGCAACGCGCCGCTCGAACCGGGCACCATGCGGGCTCGGGTGGCGGCCTGTACGGCCTGTCACGGCGAACAAGGCCGCGCCGGCCCGGACGGCTACTACCCGCGCCTGGCCGGCAAACCCCGCGACTACCTGTACCACCAACTGCAGAATTTTCGCGACGGTCGCCGCCAGTATGCCCCCATGGCGCATCTGCTGCGCAATCTGCCGGACAGCTATCTGCGGGAGATCGCGGCGTATTTCGCCGACCAGCATGTGGCCTATCCGCCGCCCTCGCGCGCCGATGTCGGCGCGGCCATGCTCGAACGCGGCCGCCTGTTGACCACCGCGGGCGAACCGGGGCGCGGCGTGCCCGCCTGCGTCGCCTGCCACGGCGCGAACCTGGGCGGCCTGGCGCCCGCCATCCCCGGGCTGCTCGGCTTGCCGCGCGACTACCTGCTGGCGCAGATCGGCAGCTGGCGCAGCGGCACGCGGCGAGCGGCCGAACCGGACTGCATGGCCCATGTGGCCCGCCAGCTGGATCCGGAGGATGTCGCCGCGGTCGCCGCGTGGCTGTCCTCGCAGCCCGTACCGCCCACGTACCAGCCCGCCGCGGCGGCATCGATCACCCTACCCACCGCCTGTGGCAGCCAAACGCAGGAATAGCCTCTTGCCCATGTCCTCCACCCCCTCGAACGACTCCCCGCGCGGGGCGCGCGGCAGAACCGCCGGCCGGATCGCCGTCCGTATCGTCGTCGCGCTGCTTCTGGTCCTGGCCGCCGGCGTGGCCGCGCTGGCATGGCGCGGTTATCGCGACGATCCGTCCACCGGACCGCTCCAGGCCAGCGCCGATCCCGCCCAGCGCGTGGCCTACGGCGCCTACCTGGCCAAAGTGGGCGATTGCATGGCTTGCCACACGGTGCCGGGCGGCCAACCGTATGCCGGCGGCGCCGCTATCCCGACGGCCTTCGGCACCTTCTACGGCCCCAACATCACCCCCGACCCGTCCACCGGCATCGGCGCCTGGACGGCCGACGATTTCTGGCGCGCCTTGCACCAGGGCAAGGCACCGTCGGGCGCGCTGCTGTATCCGGCCTTCCCCTATACGGAATACACCCGCATCAGCCGCGCGGATGCCGACGCGCTCTATGCCTATCTGCGCACCGTCGCGCCGGTTGCCCGTCCCAGCAGGCCGCATGACCTGGATTTCCCCTATGGTTGGCGGCCCTTGCTGGCGCTGTGGCGGGGCCTGTATTTCCAGCCCGGCGTGCACGCCGATGCCGGCGCCGATAGCGAGCTGGCGCGCGGCCGGTACCTGGTCGACGGCCTGGGGCATTGCATCGCCTGCCATGCGCCGCGCAATGGGCTGGGCGCCACGCCCGGCGGATCCGGCCTCGCGGGCGGCACCATCGAAGGCCTGGGGTGGTACGCACCCGCATTGGATGGCGATCCGCGCAACGGCCTGGGACGGTGGTCGCAAGACGATATCGTGGCCTTGCTGAAAACCGGCACCAGCGCGTACGGCGCTGCCGCCGGCCCGATGGGCGAAGTCGTCGCGGGCAGCACGCAATACCTGACCGATGCCGACGCGCGCGCGATCGCGGTGTATCTGAAGTCGCTGCCCGCCGGCCCGGCCCCAGCCGCGGCGACCGTGCGCGAGGCAGGCGGCATGCGGCGCGGCGCGGCCGTGTACGAGCAGCATTGCGTGCAATGCCATGCCGCCGACGGCCAGGGCAAAGGCAGGGACTGGCCGGCGCTGGCGGGCAATATCAGCGTCACCGCGCCCTATCCGGGCAATGTCATCCACATGGTGCTCGAAGGCGGTTTCGCGCCGGCCACGGCGGGCAATCCGCGTCCGCACGGCATGCCGCCGTTCGGCCAGGTACTGGGCGACGATGACGTCGCCGCCGTGGTGAGCTATGTGCGCAACAGCTGGGGCAATGCCGCGGGCGGCGTGACCTCGTTGCAGGTCAAGCAAGCCCGGGCGATAGGCGGATAGGCGCCGACGCGCCCGGGGTTTACTTGCTGTTCTGCAGGATCGCCATGGCCTGGCGTTCCATGAATTCGCCCAGCGTGTCGATGCCGCGCAGCTTCAGGATGGTGTTGCGTACCGCGGCTTCCACCAGCACGGCCAGGTTGCGGCCGGCGGCCACCTGCAGCATCACCTTGCGGATGGGCAAGCCCAGCATGTCCTGCGTAATGTCCTGCAGCGGCAGCCGTTCGAACTTGTCCTGGGCCGTCGCGCGCACCAGGTGCACGATCAGCTTCAGGCGCATCTTGCGGCGCACGGACGTCTCGCCGAAGATGGTGCGGATGTCCAGCAGGCCCAGGCCGCGCACCTCCAGCAGGTTCTGCAGCAGCGAAGGGCAGTGGCCCTCGATCATGTTCGGCGCCGTGCGCGAGAGTTCGACCGCGTCGTCCGCGACCAGCCCGTGCCCGCGCGAAATCAATTCCAGCGCCAGCTCGCTCTTGCCCAGGCCCGATTCGCCGGTGATCAGCACCCCCAGCCCCAGCACGTCCAGGAAAACGCCGTGCACCGTGGTGGTCGGCGCCAGCTTCTTGCCCAGGTAAATGCGCAGGAGATCGATCAATTGCGCGGCGGGAACCGGCGTGCTCAGCAACGGCACCTGGTGCTGGTCGCATTGGTCGATGAGGTCCTGCGGTGCGGTCAGGCCATCGGCCAGCAGGATCGCCGGCACGCCGCCGATCAGCAGTTCGTCCATGTGGTGCATGCGACGCCGCAGGTCGAAACGGGTGTAGTAGGCCAGCTCTTCCTGTCCGAACACCTGGATGCGCGAGGGGTGGATCAGGTTCAGGTGGCCGACCAGGTCGGCCGCGGCCATGCCGTCGTCCGGCACGACCCGATCCGCCGCGCCTTGTCCCGCGATCCAATTGAAGGGGATTTTGTCGGCGTTGTCGTCGACCAGTTCCTGGACGGTAAGCATGGCGATGGGAAGATCAGAGTGTGCCGGTCGTCAACATGCGATGCACCGCCACTGGATCGGTTTCCGTGGCCAGGGCTTCGCGTAGGGGTTTGTTGGACATCAATTGCGCGAGCTCGGCGAGTATATCCAGGTGCTGCTGGGTCGCGTTCTCCGGCACCAGCAGGAACAGCAGCATGCTGACCGGCTGATTGTCCGGCGAGTCGAAGGGCACGGGCCGCGACAGGCGAAAAAACGCCGCCACCGCCTCGTCCAGCGACTTGACCCGGCCGTGCGGTACCGCGACGCCTTGGCCCAATCCGGTGGAACCCAGCCGCTCCCTGGCGAAGAGGCTGTCGAATACGGTCGAACGGGCCAGGCCGTGATGGTTTTCGAAAAGCAGGCCCGCCTGTTCGAATGCCCGCTTCTTACTGGTGGCCAGCAGGTCAAGCACGACATTCCCGGCAGGCAGGATGCGGGGCAGATGATTCATGATTGGATTATATGTTCATATGCCGCAACGCAAAAAAACAGATAAGGCGGCGCGCGGCGTCGTTATTCCCTCACGCGGAGAGATCGCTTCTGGCAAATGGGGATTCGGTGCAGGTGGGAAATACGGGAGGCGGGGGTTTGCTGCGTCAGGGCCGCAAGCCGGGCCGGGGGAGGTTCAGCATGACCGATGCCCCGAAAACGTGGAATCTGCGGGACATCGGCGCTTGGGACCTGCGTTGCGCGTGTGGCGCGAACTTATCGCTCGTCAACGAGCGTTCGTGAGGCGCGGTGCGGCGTCAGGCCGCTGCGGGTAGTCGCTTCACGGACTCGGTGGCGTGGCTCTGTACCTTATCCTTGTGTCTGATAACCTGACGGTCGATTTTATCGGCGAGCAAGTCAATGGCGGCGTAGAGGTTTTCATCCTGTGCTTCGCAATGGATGTCCTTGCCTCGCAATCTCATGGTGACTTCGGCGGTATGTCGCAAAGGTTCCACCGAGAGCATGACCTGCACATCGATGATGTGATCGAAATGCCGCAGAGCTCGCGCCAATTTGTTCACTACATACTCCCGGATCGCCGGGGTGACGTCGAGATGACGACCGCAGATGCTTAGATTCATAGTGCAATCTCCTTCTGCCAAGAAAAGGTTCGTTTGCGCGTAAGAGCAAAGATTTCCCGCTGTGTATCTCCTTTTGTAAAAAACGAAGGAACCGATACTTTCAGAGCCCTGCCCACCGCCCTACGGCTGAGTGAAATGCGGCGCCCTGTAATCCTAGTGTAAAGACTCCAGCGGGCAATTCAATCCGTCCCTGAAAGAAGTCCGCGACCCGCCCGTTGAAACGCGTCGATCGTTACATTTTGAAGTGTTCACCCAGATAGACGCGCCGCACGGCGGGGTCGCCGACGATGTCTTCCGGATGGCCGTCCGTCAATACCTTGCCTTCGCTGATGATGTAGGCGCGGTCGCAGATGCCCAGCGTTTCGCGAACGTTATGGTCGGTGATCAATACACCGATGCCGCGGCTTTTCAGGAAGCGCACGATGCGCTGGATTTCGATCACGGCAATCGGATCGACCCCGGCGAACGGTTCGTCCAGCAGGATGAAGCGCGGGCTGGTAGCCAGGGCGCGCGCGATTTCCACCCGGCGGCGCTCACCGCCGGATAGGGAAATCGCCGTATTGCCGCGGATATGGCCGATCTGCAGTTCGTCGAGCAGCAGTTCGAGGTTTTCATTGATGGCCTGCGCGGAGATCTGCCGTCCGCGCTCGTCCTGCTGCAGTTCGAGCACGGCACGGATATTCTGTTCCACGGTCAGCCGGCGGAATACGGAGGCGTCCTGCGGCAGGTAGGACAGGCCAAGGCGGGCGCGCTTGTGTATGGGCAGCCCGGTGATGTTCTGTTCGTCGATCTCGATACGGCCGGCCTCGGCCGGCACCAGCCCCACGATCATGTAGAAGCTGGTCGTCTTGCCCGCGCCGTTCGGCCCGAGCAGGCCGACGACTTCGCCGCTGTCCACGGAAAGCGATACGTCCTGTACGACGGTGCGGCCGTGGTAGGTCTTGCGCAGGCCTACCGCGCGCAGGCTGCTGGGACGGGACGTGGCCGGCGTCTGGGCTTCGGGAGTGGCTTGCGTGATCATTGAGCGTGGCTGCAGTCGGGTAAACGGGATACCGGCGATGCCGGTGGCGCGCCGGCCGCGCTGGCGCGGCGGCGGGAAGGATCAGGGCTTGACGGCGGACTTGCCGGGGGCGGCTTTGCCCGCGGCTGGCTTGCCCTGTTGCGCCCGGCATTCCGCGATGGCCGCATCGGTGCGCGCGCGCGGTTCCATGACGGACCGGACGCGGCCGGCGGGCGCCGAGGATTCGGGGCCGCCTATGGCCTCGTAGGTGCCTGCCTTGTCGTTGTAGCGGACGCGGTCGCCACGGATGGTGTCGAAGGGCTTGCCGCAGATGAAACGCGTCACGACGGCCTGGCCGATCAGGTCGAAGGTACTCTTGGTGCCGTCGTATTCGGCGCGGCGTCCCACCCCTTCGATCACCTCGAAGTTTTCCGGACGTTCCTGGCGCACGGTCACCATCTTGCCCGGGCTGGCCAGCGCGGTGCCGTACTGGTTGCCCTGGGCATCCTCGCGCATCTGGAGTTCGTCGGAATGCAGGGTCATCAGGCCGCGCGTCATGATGACGTTGCCGGTGAACACGCTGGTCTTCTTGACATCATCGTAGTGCAGGGTTTCCGACAGGATTACCGTGTTCGGTTCCTGCTCTGGCGTCTGCGCGCCGTCCTTGCCGGGGGCCTTCGACCCATTGGTGCCGGGGCTTTTCTTGGCGGGCGCCTGTCCCGACACGGCGGGCGCCGGCGAGGTGGCGGGCGCCACGGGGGTGGACGCTGCGCCTTGCGCCTGCGCGCCGGCGGCGGCCATGGCAAGGATGACGCCGGTCAGCCAGACAGACGGCGGGCGTTTGGGGAGTGCAATCATCATTGTTTTTTTACGGATGCGTGGGCGGGCGCCTGCGCGGACGCGGCGGGCGTCCGGGCGGGCGGTTGTGTATCGGTCCGCGGCGCGGGCGAGCCATCCGCGGGCTTGGATTGATCCTTGGGCTTGTCCTTGGAATTCGTGTGCTGCGTATCCGCGGGCGCGATTTCCACGTTGGTGGACGAGAATACTTCCAATTGGCGGGTCTTGTTGTTGTACTTCATTCCCGTCCCGTTCATGCGCGACTGGCCGCGCGTCACCAGCGCGGGCAATGTGGTGCTGATCGTATCGTCGTCGGGCAGGATCACCAGCTGCTCGCTGCGCACGTCCAGCGGCGGCGTGTCCGCATCCGGCTGGCGATGCATGTGCGCGTTCTTGTCCATCACGATGCGCTTGCCGCCTTCATACATCGTGGCCGTCTCGGACGTCGCCACGGTGATGGGCGTGTTGGGGCGCAAACCGACGGCACGCGGGTCGGTCACCACGTAGGAATCGTCGTCCGGGTAGTGTTCGCCGTAATCGCCTTCCATGCGGTTGATGGGCTTGCCGTCCTGGCCGGTGCGCACCATGACGAAATTGCGCGACCACGCGTCCATTTCGTGCGTCAGGCGCCGTGGCGGATCGGTCGGCACGGCCCGCTGGGTATAGTCGGCCGCCCACCACGTCCCGAGAACCAGGGCGAGGAGCAGAAACAGCGCGATCAGCGATGGGAAGCGTTCTTTCATGCGATACGGTAGGTCATTCTGTGCGGTGCGGTCCGGTGGTGTGCGGTGGCGTGGTGTGCGATGGCGGGAGTGGAGGACAGGCCGGGGTTACTGGATCGCGCCCGGGCCGAGCAGCCCCGGAGAGGCCAGCAGCGCGCCGAGCCGGCCCTGGCACGCCAGCAGCACGTCGCAGCATTCGCGCACCGCGCCGCTGCCGCCGGGCAGGGTGGCCACCCAGTGCGCCCCCTGTGCTACGTAGGCCGGGGCATTGGGTACGGAGGCGGCGAAGCCGGCTCGCTGCATGGCCGGCAGATCGATGATGTCGTCGCCCATGTAGCCCGTCTGCTCCAGCGTCACGCCGCTGCGCTGCGCCAGTGCCGCAAGGGCGCCGCCCTTGTCGCGCACGCCCTGCATGACTTCCGCGATGCCCAGTTCCGCGGCGCGCCGGTCCACGATGGGGCCGGACCGGCCCGTGATGAGCGCGACCGCGATGCCGCCTTCGGCCAGCAGGCGCAGGCCATGACCATCCAGAGCATTGAATCGCTTGAAGAGTTCCCCATGCTCGCCGTAGTACAGGCTGCCGTCGGTGAGCACGCCGTCCACGTCGAACACCATCAGGCGCACGGCGGCCGCGCGCTCTTTCACGGCGGGCTGCAGTCGCGCCAGTATCAGGGCTTCCGCGGGATGTATCGCCGAACGCGCCGTTGCAATCATGTTCATACCACCTTCGCCGCCATCAGGTCGTGCATGTGTAGGGCGCCGATCAGTACGCCATCGGGATCCAGGACGAGCATCTGGCTGACGCGCAATTCGTCCATCTGTTGGGCGGCGACCACCGCCAGGGCATCGGGGGGCACCGTATGCGGCGACACCGTCATGCCATCCGTGATCTTCAGACCGCGGACGTCGCCGTGGCGTTCAATGAGGCGGCGCAGGTCGCCGTCGGTGAAGATGCCCAGCGGATGCCGCCGCTCATCCACGATGACCGTCATGCCCATGCGCTTGCGGGACATTTCCTCCAGGGCGCGGGACAGGGGAGCATCCGACGGCACCATGGGCAGGTCGTCGCCTTGCCGCATGACGTCCCGCACATGGGTCAGCAGGCGCCGGCCCAGCGTGCCGCCGGGATGCGAGCGCGCGAAGTCCTCCGGCCCGAAGCCGCGTGCTTCCAGGCAGGAGACAGCCAAAGCGTCGCCCAGCGCCAGCGCCGCCGTCGTGCTGGCGGTGGGCGCCAGGTTCATGGGACATGCTTCCTGCGTGACGCTGACGTCCAGGTGGATATCGGCCTGCCGGGCCAGTTCGGAGGACGGGTTGCCGGTCATGGCCACCACGCGCGTGCCCAGGCGCCGCGCGGCCGGCAGGATGGTGAGAAGTTCGCTGCCCGAGCCGGAATAGGAAATGGCGATCAATACGTCGTCCGCGGTGAGCATGCCGAGGTCGCCATGCACGGCTTCGGCCGCATGCAGGAAAAACGACGGTGTCCCGGTGGATGCCAGCGTGGCGGCGACCTTGCGCGCGATATGGCCTGTTTTGCCGATACCGCTGACCACCACGCGGCCACGGCAATTCAGCAGCATGTCCACGGCGTGGGCGAAACTGTCGTCCAGACGGGCTTCCAGTTCGTGCAGGGCTTGCGCCTCGATGCGCAGCGTGCGCCGGGCCGAGGCCAGCGCCGCGTCCGGAGAAGTAGCGGGAAGGGCATTCATGGAGCGATTTTAATCGCAGAGCGGCAACTTGCCCGCGGCGTAGGCGGTTGTTTCCGTCACACCCGGCGCGGCACGGAAGGGCTGGCCGATTTCCAGGGTCCCAGGGCCGCCCGGCCGGGTTGCCCGGGCACGGGCGCTATGGCATGCTGGCGGGCTCCCATGCCGCGGGCCCGGCCCGTTCTCCACACGCAGGTTTTCCCATGTCCACGATCCCCGCACCCCGATTCGGCACGCCGCTGTCTTCCGCCGCCACCCGCGTCATGCTGCTGGGTGCCGGAGAGCTCGGCAAGGAAGTCGTCATCGCCTTGCAACGCCTGGGGGTGGAGGTCATAGCCGTGGACCGCTACGCCGACGCCCCCGGCCAACAGGTGGCCCATCGCGCGCACGTGGTCTCCATGACCGACCGCGACGCGCTGCGCGCCGTCATCGAACGCGAGCAGCCCCATGTCATCGTGCCGGAAATCGAGGCCATCGCCACGGACCTGCTGGTGGAGCTGGAAGCGGCGGGCACCGTCCGCGTCACGCCCACGGCGCGCGCGGCCCAGCTCACCATGAACCGGGAGGGCATACGCCGCCTGGCGGCGGAAACCCTGGGCCTGCCCACATCGCCGTACAAATTCGTCGATACCGAGGCGCAGTTGCGCGACGCCATCGCCGGCGGCATCGGCTACCCCTGCGTGATCAAGCCCGTCATGTCCTCGTCGGGCAAGGGGCAATCGGTCATCAAAGGCCCGGACGACGTCGCCGCCGCCTGGCGTTATGCCCAGGAAGGCGGCCGCACCGGCGCCGGCCGCGCCATCGTGGAAGGCTTCATCCGTTTCGACTACGAAATCACCCTGCTTACCGTGCGCGCCCGCGGCGCTTCCGGCGAGATCGAGACCGCTTTCTGCGCGCCCATCGGCCATAAGCAGGTCGATGGGGACTATGTCGAAAGCTGGCAGCCGCATCCCATGTCGCCGCTGGCGCTCGAGCGCGCCCGCGCCATCGCCCTGGCGGTAACCGGCAACCTGGGCGGCCTGGGCCTGTTCGGGGTCGAATTGTTCGTCGCCGGCGACCAGGTCTGGTTCTCCGAAGTCAGCCCGCGTCCCCATGACACCGGCATGGTGACCATGATCACGCAGGTCCAGAACGAATTCGAATTGCATGCCCGCGCGCTGCTGGGCTTGCCGGTGGACGTCGGCATGCGGCAAGCCGGCGCCAGCAGCGTGATTTACGGCGGTGTAGAGGCCAAGGCCGTGACCTTCGACGGCGTGGCCGCGGCGCTGGCCGAACCAGGCACCGATATCCGCCTGTTCGGCAAACCCGAATCCTTCGTCAAGCGCCGCATGGGCGTGGCCTTGGCGACCGCCGATGACGTGGATACCGCCCGGGAGAAGGCGCTGCGCGTGTCCGGCGCGGTGACCGTAAAGGCGGCGCCGTAGTCGCGTGAAGCCCGGGCCGCGAATCCGGTCCGGTTCAGCATGTGCTCGCCGGCGCCGGTCCGCGCCGGAACGAAAAAACGCCCGGGGGACCCGGGCGTTTCGGCTATCGCGGCCGCGGCTTATTTGCCGGCCGGTTTCGCCGACATGGCCAGCGTGAACTGGTCGCGGCGGCCTTCGTAGACGATGCCCTTGCGGTAAGCCCACAGCGTGCTTTCGAAGTGCAGCGGGATCAGCGGCACATCGGCCAGCGCGATCTTCGTCGATTCCTCCAGCAGCTTGCGCCGCTTGTCGGCGTCCACGGTGGTCGCGGCTTCCCGGTAGACCTTGTCGAATGCCGGATTGGAATAGCCGCCGTAGTTGCTGGTCCCCAGGGACTTCGCCGCGTCCAGCGACGTTACCCACAATTGGAACAGCGCCGATGCCTCGCCGACTTCCGACGGCCAGCCGCCCATCGAAAAGCTGAACTCCCTCTTGGCCCGCTTGGGAAAGTAAATAGACGCGGTCATCGCATCGACATTGGTCTTGATGCCGATGCGCGACAGGTACTGTGCGACCGCCTGCGCGACCTGGCCGTCATTGATATAGCGGTCGTTGGTCGAGGACAGCGTCAGCTCGAAGCCATCGGGATAGCCGGCCTCGGCCAGCAGCTTCTTCGCCCCGGCGGGGTCGTATTTGATCTCCGGCGCATGGGCCAGGCCGCCGAACATGCCGTCCGGCATGTATTGATAGGCGGGCGTCGCCATGCCGTCCATGATGCGCTGCGTGATGGCCTTGCGGTCGATCGCCATATTGATGGCCTGGCGCACGCGCAGATCCTGCAACGGATTCTTGCCGTTGGGCGCCTTTACCTGCGGGCTGGGATCGCGGCCCACATCGGGCTGGAAGAACACCAGCCGGGTCGACGGGGTGGCCACATAGGCGAACTTGGGATTCTCCTTCAGGCGGGGGATGTCGCGCGCCGCCGGGTTTTCGATCAGGTCGAAATCGCCCGAGAGCAGGCCGGTCATGCGCGGACCGGCATTGGGCACGGGCACCATCTTGACTTCTTTCCAGTACGGCTTGGGGCCCCAGTAATGCTCGTTGCGCACCAGTTCGATGCCCGTGCCCTTCACGTAGGACTTCAGGACGTATGGGCCGGTGCCGATCGCGTCCTTGCCGTTGTTGAAGTCGACCACGGTGGGCCAGGGGCCCGTCACGCCGCAGCCTTCCTTGGGCGCGAACGTCAGTTTGCCGTGCGGCACGATGCCGTTCCAGATGATGGGCAGCGAGCGGGCGATCTCCGCCGGCATCACCGGCAGCGGCTGGCGCGTCTTGATGATGACCGTGTAGTCGTCCGGCGTCTGCACATCGGCGAACATCTGCGTCAGCGTGGCATACGACCTGGAAATATTCGTCTCGTTGTTCAGCGTGCGGCAGATCGTGAACAGCACGTCCTGCGACGTGAACGGCTTGCCGTTGGAAAAGGTCACGTCGTGGCGCAGCTTGAATTCCCAGGTCAGGTCATCCAGGTTCTTCCAGGATGTGGCAAGCGCCGGTACCAGATTCATATCCGCGTCGCGTCCGATCAGCGAGCTGTAGACGTGTGCCGAAAAGGCATCGTTCGCCGACATCTTGTGATAGTGCGGGTCCGCGGAGGTCGGCTCGGCCGATAGCGCGATCTTCAAGGTCTGGGCCTGGGCCGGGACGGCCGCGGCGATACCGACGCTGGCGCACAGCAGCGCCAGGGCATGGCGGGGAAACAGCATGGATGTACTCCGGGGAAGTGGCGCGCGATAACCGCAGCCGCTTCGGCTGGCGACCCCGCGGCGCTCCGGTCGCCGCCCGGCGAGGAGCGGCCAGGGACGCAACCGTAACCAACTCGTTATCAGACGTATCGCCGAAGCGGCCGATTATGGTGAGACGGTGGAAACCCTGTCAATGCGCGTTAGCGAGAAGACAACGGTTTGCGGGGGAGGGGGCGAGGAAAGGCGGACTGCCAATGCCGCCGTCGAGCCGTCCGCTCCCCAGGTGGGGGAAGAGGCGGGTTCGGCTGGAGGGATGGAGAGGGGGAAGGCGTCCGGCGCGCGGACACACCGCGGCCAGGGCCGCCGGTTCTTCGCGGAGGGCGCGGGGAACCGGCAAGCCCGGTAATGACCGGCGTCGCGACGCACATTACTCTTGCGGCGCGACGCCGGTCATTACCGTAAGGCTGCGCCACCGCCTCGGACCGGAATACGGCCGCTGCGATGGCAACTGCTGCTACGACTGCGGGTACTGCTACGTCAACTACGACTACAGACACTGCGGGTACGGCTACGTCAATGGCAACTACGAACTGCTGATGCTGCTACTTGCGACACTGCTGCTACGGCTACTGCTGGTGCTGGTGCTGCTACGACAACTGCCACTGGTGACAACTGCTACTGCAACTACGACTGCGACAACGGCCGCTACTGCCAGGGCACTGCAACAACGACGACTGCGGCCACGACAACTACCACTGCTGCAACAACTTCAACTGCGCTACTGCTACCTATCGCTAAACAACCGCGGGGTGTCGTTCCACGACTCGGTGCTGCTCTACAAGACACCGCCGCGTTCACAACGCACTGCTACTTGCTATTGCCACTGCTGCTACGGCTACTGATACGCCCACAGCGGGCGACAGGCATGACGGCCTTGTCGGACACTGTGGCGCCTAACGCGCGGGTCGCATCGACGGGTCGCGGCCGGCCTGTGGCACGGCAATCGGCAACCTGGACGCGAATTCCACCGGCGCAAAGGCGCCTTTCCTATACGGCTTGCGAGCGAAACAAAGTCTGCTCAGCCAACCGTGCGGGGCGTCTGTGCCGGCGGGTTTCTTACCACTGCGTACCGCTGAAACGGCCCGATTGCTGCTGGGCGCGGCTCATCGTGTCTTGCACTTCTTCGATGAAGCTGAAGAAGGCGCCAATACCGTGGGCAACGGCGCGGGCGGCGCGCTTGATGGCATTGACGGGGTGGGCGGCGGGTTGCGTGTTCAAGGTGTTCTCCAGGATGTCGCGTTCGAGGGCGTCGGTAAGACGAAGATTCTGGTTCAGGGCGATGTGGGTCATGTCGGTCTCCTTGCGTATCGGGTACTGCTTGCTTGGTGAAAACCATTATAGGGAAAACCCGTAGTGCAACGCAACAAAAACCTAGGGCAAACCCTAGGTTTGTTGTAATAAGACACGACGCCCCCGGGGGATAGGAAAAAATCCCTCGCAATATCAAGGCATTAGTAAGGCCTCGCGGGCCGGCCGCTGCCTTCGGGAGACCCGTGGCTTTCTTCCAGCGCCGTGCCCGGGCGATTTCTAGCCGGCCGGCACAATGCGTCCCCTTTTAACCAGGCGAATCTCACGATGGTCGCTTGGCGGGGCTGCTTCGGGTACGCGCCTCACCGGCCGCCGGGGCGATGCCCCGGCGGCCGGGGATCGGCGATGTGGCGGGCGCCCGTCCGCATGCCCATGGGGAGGAAGGGCGCCTAGCGCGCCCACCTGAATGCCCTCAATTCCGGACGCTTCGGCCCGGCGGTGGCTGCTGGGGAGAATATGTCAGGCACAATACCCAATTCCCTTTCATGCCCCTGGCCAACCCCTGTATCCGGCGTCCATGTCCACTCGTCCTCCTCCCCTGACCGGCATCCGCGTCCTAGACCTGACCCGCGTACTGGCCGGCCCCTGGTGCACCCAGAACCTCGCCGACCTGGGCGCCGAGGTGATCAAGATCGAACGGCCGGGCAGTGGCGACGATACCCGCGGCTGGGGTCCCCCGTACCTGAAGGACGCGGAGGGCAACGAGACTACGGAGGCGGCCTACTATTTGTCGGCCAACCGCAATAAGCTTTCCGTCGCGCTGGATATCGCCACGCCGCGCGGCGCGGACCTGGTCCGGCAGCTCGCCATGCAAAGCGATATCCTGGTCGAAAACTTCAAGGTGGGCGGCCTGCGCAAGTACGGCCTGGACTACGACAGCCTCAGCCGGGCGAATCCCCGCCTGATCTACTGCTCCATCACTGGCTTCGGGCAAACCGGTCCCTATGCCAGCCGTGCCGGCTACGATTTCATGATCCAGGGCATGGGCGGACTGATGAGCATCACCGGCGAACGCGACGATTTGCCGGGTGGCGGTCCGCAAAAGGCCGGCGTCGCGGTGGCGGACCTGATGACCGGCATGTATTCCGTGACCGGCATCCTGGCGGCGTTGTTCGAGCGCGAGCGCAGCGGCCTGGGGCAACACCTGGATATGGCGCTGCTGGATTGCCAGGTCGCCATGCTCGCCAATCAGAACCTGAACTACATGACGTCCGGCAAGGCGCCCGGCCGGGCCGGCAATGCGCACCAGAACCTGGTGCCCTATCAGGTGTTCGCCGTCAGCGACGGCCACATGATCGTCGCGGTCGGCAACGACAGCCAGTTCCGCGCGTATTGCGGCGTGATCGGCCTGCCCGAGCTGGCCGACGATCCGCGTTTCGCCACCAACCCCAAGCGGGTGGTGAACCGCGAAGCGCTTGTCCCGATCCTGGCCGAGCGCATGGCGCAGGGCGAACGCGACCATTGGCTGGCCGAACTCGAAAGCGTCGGTGTGCCGGCCGGCCCCATCAATACGCTGGACCAGGTCTACGAAGATCCGCAAGTCCGCTTTCGCGAAATGCGGCGCGAGCTGCCCCATCCGGTGGCCGGGACGGTGCCGATCGGCGCCAGCCCGCTACGGTTTTCCGGCAGTCCCGTGGAATACCGCCGCGCCCCGCCCATGCTGGGCGAGCACACAGAGCACGTGCTGCGCGAAAGACTGGGCCTGTCGGACAGCGACATCCGCGCATTGGCGGCCGGCGACCAATAAAGTCGTCAAGCGCCCGCGCCTGCCGGACGCCGGCAGGCGACGAATACCCGGCGGCGATAGGCGCGATGGAAATCCGGCGGCGATAGATATTCGGCGGCCGTTCGCCCGCGGAAAAGCGCGGCGCGGCCTCTCAAGGCATCATCAGGAGACCACATCATGGCAGGGACCATCAACATTATCGGCATCGTCGGCGCGGGCGCCATGGGGCGCGGCATTGCGCAGATCGCGGCGCAGGCCGGGCTGACCGTCCGTTTGTACGACGCGAACGCCGACGCGGTGGCCGCGGCGCGCGGCAACCTGGAGCAGACCTGGGGCAAGCTGGCCGAAAAAGGCAAGCTGACGGCGCAGGCCGCGCAAGAGGCCCTGGCGCGCATCGTTCCGTGCGCCGGACTTGCCGACCTTGCCGATTGCCAACTGGTGGTCGAGGCCATCGTCGAACGGCTGGAGGTCAAGCGCGAGGTCTTCAAGCAATTGGAAGCCGTCGTCGCGGACGATTGCATCCTGGCATCCAACACCTCGTCGCTGTCGATCACCGCCATCGCAGCGGCCTGCCGCCTGCCGTCGCGGGTGGCGGGGTATCACTTCTTCAACCCCGTGCCGCTGATGAGGGTAGTGGAAATCGTCGATGGCCTGCGCAGCGATCCGGCCGTGGGCGATGCCTTGACCGAGCTCGCCCGGCGCATGGGCCATACGCCAGTGCGCGCCCGCGATATGCCCGGTTTCATCGTCAATCACGCGGGCCGCGGCATGAACACCGAAGGCCTGCGCGTGGCGCAGGAATCGGTGGCGTCGTTCGCGCAAATCGATGCCATCATGCGCGAGCAGGCGGGCTTTCGCATGGGGCCTTTCGAACTGCTGGACCTGACCGCGCTGGATGTATCCCACCCGGTGATGGAGTCGATCTACCGGCAGTTTTTCGACGAGCCGCGCTTTCGGCCCTCGCCGATCACCACCGTGCGCCTGGCCGGCGGGCTGGTGGGGCGCAAGGCGGGCGAGGGCTTCTACCGTTATGTGGATGGCCAGAAGCAGGTGCCGGCCGAGCCCGCGGTGCCCGCCATGCCGGCTGGCCTGAAGGTATGGGTGAGCGGCATCCATCCGCAGGGCCATGCCGCGGTATCGGCGCTGCTGGACCAAATGGGCATCGAGCGCGCGTCGGACAGCCTCGCGCCGGATGACGCGCTGATCGTCGTCACGCCGTATGGCGAGGACGTGTCCACTGCCGTATTCACCCAGGGACTGGACCCGGCCCGCACGGTGGGCGTGGATGCCCTGCATGGATTCGATCCGAAGCGTCGCCGTACGGTCATGGCATCGCCGGCGACCTTGCCGCAATGGCGGGATGCGGCGCATGCCCTGTTCGCGGCGGATGGCGCGCCCGTCAGCGTCATCGAGGATTCGCCGGGTTTTGTGGCGCAGCGCATCGTGGCCACCATCGTCAATATCGCCTGCGACATCGCGCAGCAACGCATCGCGACGGCGCAGGACATCGACAAGGCGGTCACCCTGGGCCTGGGCTATCCCATGGGGCCGCTCGCCATGGGGGACCTGCTGGGCGCGGCAAGGATCCTGGAAATCCTGCGCAACATGCAGCGCGTGACCGGCGACCCGCGCTATCGTCCCAGCCTGTGGCTGCAGCGCCGCGTGCAGTTGAAGATGTCGCTGCTGGAGGGGTAATGCGGTATTGGGCCGATCCGGCGCGGACACCGCCGCGGCCGGGGTGGTGCCCGGCCCGGGGCCTCGGGCTGCCGGGCCTTCAAGGCTTCGATACGCCGCCGGGCGCCTAAAGCACCACCAGGTTGTCGCGGTGCACGAGCTCGGGCTCGGTCATGCTGCCCAGCAGGGCCTCGATCCGCGACGAGGGCTGGCGCATGATGCGCCGGGCGTCGGCCGCGGAATAATTGACCAGCCCGCGTGCGCATTCCTGGCCGGCCGCGTCCACGCATGCCACCACATCGCCGCGTTCGAAATCTCCTTGCACGTCGACCACGCCGATGGGCAGCAGGCTTTTGCCTTCCTGCCGCAGCGCGCGCACGGCGCCTTCGTCCAGCACGACCCGGCCGCGCAGGCGTAGATGGTCGGCCAGCCATTGCTTGCGCGCCGACCAGACGGGCAATACCGCGCGCAGCTCGCTGCCTATGCATTCGCCCCGCGACAGGCGCACCAGCACGTCGCGTTCGCGGCCGGATGCGATGACCGTGTGCGCGCCGCTGTGCGCCGCGCGCTTGGCCGCCAATACCTTGGTCAGCATGCCGCCGGTGCCGATGCCGCTGCCCGCGCCGCCGGCCATGGCTTCCAGCGCGGGGTCGCCGGCCTGGGCATGCGAGACGAAGCGGGCGTTGGGATCCTTGCGCGGATCGGCTTCGTACAGGCCGCGCTGGTCCGTCAGGATGACCAGCGCATCGGCTTCGATCAGGTTGGTGACCAGCGCGCCCAGCGTATCGTTGTCACCGAAGCGAATCTCGTCGGTGACCACGGTGTCGTTTTCGTTGACGATCGGCACCACGCCCATGCGCAGCAGCGCGAAGAGCGTCGAGCGCGCGTTCAGGTAGCGGCGGCGGTCCGCCAGGTCTTCATGGGTCAGCAGGATCTGCGCCGTGCGCAGGCCGTATTCCGCGAAGGCGGCTTCATAGGCCTGGGCCAATCCCATCTGTCCCACGGCGGCGGCGGCCTGCAGTTCGTGCATGGCCGACGGGCGCTTGCGCCAGCCCAGCCGGGCCATGCCCTCGGCGATGGCGCCGCTGGAGACCAGCACCAGTTGCCTGCCCTGCTGGCGCAGTGCGGCGATCTGCTGGGCCCAGTGCGCGACGGCGGCGCGATCCAGCCCGCGGCCTTCGTTGGTGACGAGCGTGGATCCTACTTTGGCGACCAGCCGGGTGGCGGAGGCGATGACGGATACGGCAGTGGTGTCGGCGGACATGACGAAGGCCGGAACGTATACGGGTGGCGGGCGGTAAGCCGTCCGCGCGAATCGCGCGGCGGAGGATTGCGATTATGGCTTATTCGTCACCGCCGCGCGGCGCGGCGTCCGTGCGCGTATCGTCGAAACGCGGGTCTTCGGCGACGTAGGTGCCGTCGGCCTGGTCCTGCGCGACCTGGTCCTTGTGCCTTTCCGCATCCAGGTAATCCTGCAGCGCCCAGATCAGGTCCTGGGTGCCTTCGCCCGTCAGCCCGGATACGGTGTAAACCGGGCCGGACCAGTCGAATTGCTCGCAGAACCGCGCCTTCAGCGCCTGTGCGTCTTCGGACGGGACCATGTCCAGCTTGTTCAATACCAGCCAGCGCGGCTTGGCCGCCAGATCGGCGTCGTATTTGCGCAGTTCCTCGACGATGGCGCGCGCATTGGCGACCGCCTGCGGGATCGGATCGGCTTCCGGGTCCGGCGAGGACACGTCCACCAGGTGCAACAGCACCCGGGTACGCGCCAGGTGCCGCAGGAACAGGTGGCCCAGGCCGGCGCCTTCGGAAGCGCCTTCGATCAGGCCGGGAATATCCGCCACGACGAAGCTGCGCGCCGCCGACGTGCGGACCACGCCCAGGTTGGGGTGCAGGGTGGTGAACGGATAATCGGCGATCTTCGGCCGCGCATTCGAAATCTTGCTGATCAGCGTCGACTTGCCGGCGTTCGGCAAGCCGAGCAGCCCGACGTCGGCCAGTACTTTCAATTCCAGGCGCAGGCGCCGCTGCTCGCCTTCCTTGCCCGGCGTCCATTGGCGCGGCGCGCGGTTGGTGCTGGACTTGAAATGCAGATTGCCCATGCCGCCCTGGCCGCCGGCGGCCAACACGACTTCTTCGCCGTGCCGGCTAAGGTCGAACAGTTGTTCGCCGGTGTCGGCGTCGTGCACGATGGTGCCCACGGGGACGCGCAGCACAATGTCGGCGGCGGCCGCGCCGTACTGATCGGAGCCACGGCCGTTTTCGCCGTTGCGCGCGCGATGCAGGCGGGCATAGCGGAAGTCGATCAGCGTATTGATATTGCGGTCGGCCACCGCGATGATGCTGCCGCCGCGGCCGCCATCGCCGCCGTCGGGCCCGCCCTTGGGGATGAATTTTTCGCGGCGAAAGCTCGCCACGCCGTTGCCGCCTTTGCCGGCAATGACTTCGATGGTGGCTTCGTCGACGAATTTCATGATGGCGATGCGCGTGCTGCCGCGCGATTCCGGTTTGGATTAGAGAAGAATACGAGCGCCCCTGCCATGCCGACAAGTCGGCCGGGCGGCCGCGGGGACTTCATGCGGCCCAATGACAAAAAAGCCCTGCCGCGCGCGACAGGGCTTTCTCGTGGTGCGGATCGAAAATCGCGCGCTTATTCGGCGGCGACGATCGATACCGTCTTTTT